>JBEVDH010000156.1:0-10639 GCA_040514115.1 Comamonas sp.
GCCTGGGCCTGCCGGCGCTCATAGGCCAGGAAGTCCTCGGTGATCGCGCTGCCGCGCACGCCCCCGCGCACCGAGCCCGGGCGGATGTCGTAGAAATATTCCTCGAACGCGGGCGGCAGCGGCTGCGAATCCGGCACCGCCAGCCACAGCCGGAACAGGTGGCGCTTGTCGTCGGGGTGCTCGTGGTCTTCGAAATGGGTGCGCGAATGCAGCGTCACATAGTTGTTGAGCAGTTGCAGGTCGCCCTGCTCCAGCTCCATCGAGTAGCACAGCTGTTCGCTGGGCATCAGCTCGTCGAGCAGGTCCAGCGCCTCGGTCTGCGCGGGCGTGAGGCGCGGCACCTCCTCGAAGTCGCGTTGCGCCGCGACGGTGTTCTTGCGGTTGGTGCGCGCCGTGAACGCCTGGCCGGCCTGGCTGAAGATCGGGCAGCGGTAGAACGGTGCCTGGCTCGGGTCCTGCGTGCCCTGGTAGCTGTGGTGGAAGTCAGCTTCGAGCACCGGGATCAGGTCGGGACGGCGCGCCTGCACCTGCTCGCGCAGCGCCATCGAGCTGATGACCTTGCTCGTGCCGCCGGCCTTGGCGGTGCGCCGGCACAGCAGCGCCACCACGTCGCACGAGTCTTGATGAAAGTCCAGCTGCGCATTGGTGTTGTAGCCGCGCCCGCCCTTGGCCTTGTAGTCGCCGCCGGCATCGCGCACGTCATTGATGATCTCGCTGGCCTTGTTCTGCGTGCGGCCCACGCCCAGGTACAGCCCCATGCCCCAATAGGCCAGGCGGCAGTCGGCTTCGCTCCAGCGGTCGACGGGGAACCCCTTGAGCAGGCACATGCCCCAGCGGCCCTGCGTGGAGGCCAGCGCGCGCTGCAGCGCATTGCGCGCGGCGGGCGGCAGCGGGAAGTCCTTTTGCTCCATTGCCAGCAGTGGCTTGGGATGGCTCCTGGCATGGGCCAGGGCCTGGTCAAAGCCCGCGATTTCCTCGGCGCTCAGGCGCTGGATCCAGCTGTCGTCATCGCGCACATCCTGCGCATACCAGGCTCTGGGGGCGTTTTGTACTTCGTTCATAGCGCTTGTCTCCTTCATGTCGGCGAGACCAGTCTATGTTTTTGACGAACATCAATAAAACGAAATATTCTTCACCCAAACATCAGATAAATTGATGTCGTCAGACGCACGCATGCTGGCGCCGCGCCGGGCAGTCCGGCGCAGCGTGTCTTGAGGAACTGGAAAGCGCCGGCGCTCAGGCCAGCGAATCGAGCGGCCAGCGCGGCTTCACATCAAACGCATACTCGGCCTTGGGCTGCTCGCGCCCCGACTGGATGCGCATGGCCGCGGCCATGGCAATCATCGCGCCGTTGTCGGTGCACAGGTGCAGCTCGGGGTAGTGCACGCGCACCTTCATCTTCGCGCAGGCCGCATTGAGCTGCTCGCGCAGCAGCCGGTTGGCGCCCACGCCGCCAGCCACCACCACGCGCTGCATGCCGGTCTGCTTCAGGGCGGCCAGCGTTTTCCTGACCAGCACATCGACAATCGCGGCCTCGGTGCTCGCGGCCAGATCGGCCTTGCGTGCCGGCAGCTCGTCGCCAAGCTTCTTCGCCTGCGTCAGCACCGCGGTCTTGAGGCCCGCAAAGGAGAAGTCGAGATCGCCGCTGTGCAGCAGGGGCCGGGGCAACTTGAAGGCCTCGGGGTTGCCTTGCTGCGCCAGCTTCGACAGCGCCGGCCCGCCCGGGTAACCCAGACCCATCAGCTTGGCGGACTTGTCGAAGGCCTCGCCCGCGGCGTCATCGATGGTTTCGCCCAGGATCGCATAGGCGCCGACGCCATCGACGCGCATCAGCTGCGTGTGGCCGCCCGACACCAGCAGCGCGACAAACGGAAACTCCGGCGGGTCTTCGCTGAGAAAGGGAGACAGCAGATGGCCCTCGAGGTGGTGAATGCCCAGCACCGGCTTGTTCAGCGCCGCGCCCAGCGCGCAGGCCACGCCCGCGCCCACCAGCAGCGCGCCGGCCAGGCCCGGGCCGCGCGTGAAGGCCACCACGTCGACATCGGAAAGCTTTTGCCCCGCCTGCGCCAGCACCGTCTCGGTCAGCGGCAGCACGCGGCGGATATGGTCGCGGCTGGCCAGCTCGGGCACCACGCCGCCATAGGCCTGGTGCATTTCAATCTGGCTGTGCAGCGCATGCGACAGCAGCGTGGGCACGGCTGCGCCCTCAGGAAGGCGCACCAGCGCCACACCGGTTTCATCGCACGAAGATTCAATTCCCAGGATCAGCAAGCTCATGGGCTGGAGTGTAGAACCCCTGCGCCGGCTGCGCGATGCGCGCGCGCAAAAGGCCTCAGCCGCGCTGGCCCGAAATGTAGTGCTCGAGCTGGTCGATGGTGAACTGCTGCTCGGAGATGATCGCCTTGACCAGGTCACCGATGGACACGATGCCGACGAGCTGGTTGTCCGCATCGAGCACCGGCAGATGGCGGATGCGCTGGCGCGTCATCAGCGCCATGCATTCCTCACAGGTCTGCGCCATGTCGACGCAGTGCACTGCGGCCGTCATGACCTCGCGCACCGGCGTGGTCGCCGAATTGCGGCCCTGCAGCACGATCTTGCGCGCATAGTCACGCTCGGTGACGATGCCGGCGATATGCCTCGACTGCGCGCCGTCCAGCACCATCAGCGCACCGATGTGGTGTTCGGCCATGCGCTGCAGCGCCTCGAGCATGGAATCTTCGGGCCCCACGAAATGCACTTCGGCACTCCCCTTGGCCCGCAGGATGTCTGCGACAGTCGTCATACCTGGCTCCTGAAGTCGAACAAGCCTGTCCAGTGTCGGCGCAGCCGGGCGCCAATGCAATAGCTGGCGACGCGTCAGCGCCGGCCGCCGAGGAACCCCGCGCCCAACTTGAACAGATCGCCGACATCGAGCTTGCCGTCGCCGTTCTGGTCGAGCAGGCTCGACAGCAGGCCGCCCGCGGCGCCGCCCTGCTGCTGGACCTGTTCCTTCTCGCGGCCCAGCACCTGGCCCAGGCCGCCCGCGTCCATGCCGCCCGACTGCACGCGCTGCGCGAGAAAGGCCATGACGATCGGCGCGAGCATCTGCAGCAACTGCCCGGCGTTGGACCCCAGCCCCGTCGCCTGCCCCAGGCCGGTTTCGGCCTGCTGCTGCTTGCCGCCAAAGATATGGCCGAGGATCGACGCCCCATCGGCGGCCGGGGCCCGGCCCGCCGGCATCTGCCCGCCCCCGCCGCCCAGCAAGCCACCGAGCACGCCGCCGAGCATGCCGCCCAGCCCGTCGCCCGCACCCGCCGCGCCCAGATGGTCACGCTGCAGCGCGCCAAACAGATCCATCGCGCCTTGGGGTTGCGAGGCGTTATTGCCCAGCGCGCCCAGCAGCATCGGCAGCGCCGTGCCAACGGCATTCTCGGTTTCGGCGCTGCCCATGCCCAGTTGCTGCGCCATGCTCTGCAAGGGCGCGCCCTGGAGCTGGCCCAGCAATTCGTTGGTCAAGGAATTCGAAGTGTTCATGTGAGGGCTCCTTTGCGCCGCGCCTTTGGGCCGCCAGCGCTGTCAACAAAAAGGGGGATCACGGCATCGTATGCGCGCAAAGCGGTGCGGTCCGCACAACCGGGCCAGGCAAATGGAATTGTTGACAATTCCTTACCCTTCCTTGCGCGCCTTTCCCTACGCGAACTCGCTCGACGCGCCTATCCGGAAATCACCGGCGCCCTGAACCTGTCGCGCCGAGCCCGCTGCGACCATGGAGCTGCACAAGAGGCCGCCATGAACCGCCATCTCCACCGCGTCATCTTCAGCCGCGCCCGCGGCCGATGCATGGCCGTGCCGGAAAGCGCCGCCTCGGGCCCGGGCAGCGGCGACCACGGGCCCCTGCTTGCCACGGCGTTTGCGCTGCTGCTGGCAGCGCCCCTGGCCCAGGCCCAGATCATCGTCGACCCGTCCGCCCCGGGCGCCGAGCGGCCCACGGTGCTCAGCGCCGCCAACGGCACACCACTGGTGCACATCCAGACCCCTTCGGCAGCAGGCGTGAGCCGCAACCGCTACCAGCAGTTCGATATCGGCCAGCAGGGCGAACGCGGAGCCATTCTCAACAACAGCCGCGGCGCAGCGCAAAGCCAGCTCGGCGGCGCGGTGCCCGGCAACCCCTGGCTGGCCAGAGGCAGCGCGCGGGTCATCGTCAATGAAGTCCGGTCGGCCGCCCAGTCGCGCCTGTCGGGTGCACTGGAAGTCGCGGGGCAGCGCGCCGACGTGATCATCGCCAACCCTTCGGGGCTGGTCGTGAACGGGTTGTCGTTGATCAATGCCGCGGGCCTGACCCTGGCGGGCGGCGAAGCGCTGTATCGCGCCGATGGCAGCCTGGACGGCTTTCGCGTCGTGCGCAGTGCCATCCAGATCGAAGGCCGGGGGCTGGACGCCAGCCAGGCCGACTACGCCCAGGTGCTGGCGCGCGCCATCGCGCTCAACGCCGGCATCTGGGCGCAGGACCTGCGCGTGGTCACGGGCGCCAACCACATGGCGGCGGACAGCACGCTGCAGCCGCGCCATGCCGACGCCGCCCCGCCCGATGCGCCCGAAAAACCGCGGTTTGCGCTCGACGTCGCGCAGCTCGGCGGCATGTACGCGCGCAAGATCCTGCTCATTGGCACCGAGGCCGGACTGGGCGTGCGCAATGCGGGCGTGCTGATGGCGGACAGCGGCCCCTTGATACTGTCGGCCAATGGCCAGCTACGCAATGCCGGGGTGATCGCCAGCCAGGGCGCCGACGCCGACCTGCAGCTGTCGACCAGGGGCATCGACAACAGCGCCCGGCTGAGCAGCCAGCGCGATACGGTGCTGGTGGACGGCAGCGCCGAGACCGTCAATGCCGGCAGGATCGAGGCCGGCCGAGCGCTGCTGATGCAGGCCGGGCAACTGAGCAACCAGACGGCCGGCACGCTCACGGCGCCGCGCCTGGACATCATGGCCGCACGCCTGGACAACGCGGGCCACATCATTCAGACCGGCCCGCAGTCGCTGGTCATCAACAGCATGGCCCTCTCCAACACCGGCGACAAGGCCCTGCTCGGCGCGCCGGTGCCGTCCGCGCTCGCGCAGGCCGCGCCCGCCAGGCCATCGTCGCGCGCTCCCGGGCAGCTGTCCCCGGAGCGCGGCAGCATCCATGTGGTGCAGCGCCTGGCCAACACCGGGCTGCTCACCGCCAACGGGGGGACCGATGTCAAGACCATCCACGCCTTCACCAACAGCGCCACCGCCCATCTGCGCCATCTGCACAGCGAAGGCATGTTGGACAACCGCCGGGGTGTGCTGCAGATGCAGCGCCTGACGGGAGCGCAGGCCTCGGTGCTGAACCAGGCCGGCTCGATCCTTGCGGTCGACGATCTGCGCCTGGTCGCGCGGCAGATCAACAACGCCGACGGCGCGATCGCCAGCGCGCGCAGCCTGAGCGCCGAAGCGCAGACGATCACCAATGACGGTGGCACGCTCGAAGCCGCAGGCAACGTGACCCTGCAGGCGCAGACGCTGGACAACAAGCGCAGTGCCCGCCTGGCGAGCCTGGCCGGCAGCATGCAGCTGACCATTGGCGGCGCGCTCGACAACCAGCGGGGCCACATCACGGCCATGCAGCGCCTGGAGATCGGCAGCGCCAGCCTGAACAACACCGGCGGCATCCTTCAGACCACGGGCGCGGGCAGCCCGTTGGTGATCACCAGCGGCGCGGGTGTGGACAACAGCGCCGGCGGCCTGATCCGGTCCGGCGGCGACCTGCAGCTGCATGCCGGCACCGAGCCCGTCAACAACACCGCGGGAACCATGCTTGCGCAGCAAGACCTGCACATCCAGAGCCGTGGCCCTGTCGACAACAGCCAGGGCCATCTTGAATCCGGCCAGCAGCTGGTGCTGCAGGACACGCGCGTCGCGCAGGGCGCGCCGCTCGCGCAAGCCACGCAGACGCTGTCGAACCAGGAGGGCAGGCTTTTTTCTTCCAATGGCTTGCAGGTCAAGAACCAGGGGCTCACGGGCGCTGGCCGCCTCGATGCGCTGGGCGACCTGACGCTGGACTTTGCCGGCGACATCACGCACCAGGGAAGCACGGCAGCCCACGGCAGGCTGCAGCTGACCACAGCCGGGAAGTTGACCAACCAGGGCCAGCTGCTGGGGGGCACCGAGACACAGCTCACGGCCGCGCAGATCGACAACCCGCATGGCGCGCAGATCAGCGCCTGGCAAAACACTACCGTAAAAGCCACGCAGACCCTCACGAACCGCGGGCTGATCGACGGGCAGGACACGCGCATCGATGCCGCTACCCTCGACAACATCGGCACGGGGCGGATTTATGGGGACCATGTTTCCATCGCCGCCGAGACCCTTGAAAACCATCCGGAGAATGGGGGCAGCACCGCTCCCACCATTGCCTCCCGCCAGGATATGGATCTGGGCGTGCCCCTGGTCATCAACCAGGGTGGCGCCACGCTGCAAAGCCTGGGCAATATGCGCTTCGGACAAAGCCTCGACGCCAAGGGCATTGCCACCGGCAATGGCCGGGAGCTGCGCAATATCGGAGCGCGCATCGATGTGCAGGGCAATCTCGATCTCGATACGCGGGAGGTCAACAATCTGAACGCGGGGCTGCGGGTTGAGCCGTTGGCGGAGCTTGAAAGCAAGGCGGGCGAGGATCTGATCAGCCTCCCGGGCAAGGCGCCCGAGAGCGCCGGGCTTTACAAGGAAATAGAGCCGCTGGTTTTTGTTCCTTATTTCTCCCACCGCAACAAGCCCTATCCGATAAATGGCATTCCGGGCGGAGAATCCGACGGCCGGATATTCAAGCCGGTACATATCAAAAAGTTCCCACGCGTTCTGCCTGCTGCGTTCATAGAACATAGAACCTCGCACAACAAAGGTGATGATTTTCCTGATGATGTCCGGCTGCAATTGGAACCCCCGGGCTCCCCGCGCTTTGCCGAATTTGAAATTCCAGTGCCCGCGAACTACACAGATACCGCGCCCGATCCCATGCAATTTGGCGGCTTCAAAGACGATTCCGGCCAAATAGTCTGGGCAAGTCTTGCCGAAAAAAACGCGTATGACGAGGCCGTCAAGGCGTACCAGGAATCCATTGCAACGGCGCAAAAACTCCATGCAAAAATCCTGAAGGTCCTTGAGAAGGACAACCAGCTTATCGACAGTTCTCGGGATTACACCAGAATCTCCCAAGTAAATCTCACCATTCACCGCGACAAAATCGCGCAGACAAACCCCGCAAAAATCGAGGTGGGTGGCGACATCATTTCCTCCGGCAATATCAATAATGTGGATTCCACCATTACCGCGGGCGGCACCATAGATAGAACCAAAGATAGAACCAAGCCCGTCAATAATCAGGCCAGACCGGGCAATCAGCGAATCCTCACCGAGGGAATGGCAACGCGCTATCAGTGGCAGTTCAGCGGCGGCGTCAGTCGCAGCCAGCACAAGCGCTCCAAGGGCACCGCCCCCTACACCCACACCGCCACCGTCCCCTATTCCTTGGCTACCGTGGTGTTCAAGGAGCACCACCCCAAGGCACCGGTCACACCCGTCGACCCCCATTCCAACATTGGCAGCTCTGCACAGCGCCCCACCCCGGTAATACGCGAGCAAGAGGCCGCCTCCGGGCTGCGGGTGCGCACGCTGGATTCCGCGGCCGTCTTGCCGCAAACCAGCCTGTATGTGCTCAGCCCTGCACGCCCCGACCGGCCGTTGGTGGAAACCGATCCCGCATTCACGCGCGGCCAGCAACCCACCTCCTCCGCGCAGTTGCTCACCGCGCTTGATCCGGCGCTGCTGCAAAAGCGCCTGGGCGATGGCTTTTATGAGCAGCAACTGGTGCAGCAGCAGGTAGGACAGCTCACGGGCCGGCGTTTTCTGGGCGACCACCGCAGCAACGATGCGCAGTACCAGGCGCTGCTGCAAAGCGGCGCGACCTTTGCCAAGGCCCATGGCCTTCGCCCGGGCATCGCGCTCAGCGCCGCGCAGATGGCCGAGCTCACCAGCGACCTCGTCTGGCTGGTCGAGGAGAAAGTCACGCTGCCCGATGCCTCGCAGCAGACGGTGCTGGTGCCCAAGGTCTATGTGGTGGCGCGGCCCGGTGACCTCGATGTCCAGGGCGGCCTGATCAGCGCCGACCAGCTGCTCATCGATACCCCCGAGGATGTACACAACAGCGCCACGCTGGCTGGCCGGCGCCTGGTGAGCATCAAGGCGCACGACATCAACAATGTGGCGGGCAATATCGCCGGCCAAGTCGTGGGGCTCGAGGCCAAGCGCGATATCAATGTGGAGGGCGGGACCGTCTCAGCCACCGTCGCACTGCTGGCAAAAGCCCGGCGCGACATCAATGCGGCCTCGACCACCGGCAGCGCACCGGGAGGCAATACCGTGGTTGGTCAAAGGGCGGCATTTGTGCTCATTCACGACCAGAGTGCAGCACCTGTAGTGCCCGCGGACGGACGACCCCCTCCCCCCTCCGGCCTCCACCTGTTTGCGGGCAGGGATGCCAATCTCCATGGCGCACTGATTGCCAACGCCGTGGAAGGCAGTGAAACCTCGATCAGCGCGAAACGCGATGTCAACCTCTCCCCCATCACCACGTCCCACAACGAGGGCGTGGTGTGGGACCGGAAAAACCGTCTGCTGCTTGGCGGCACCCAGGAAGTCGGCGCCGAAATCCACACCCGGGGCCTGACGCAGATCCTTGCAGACCAGGATATCGACGCCCGCGCCGCACGGGTGAATACCACCGGGCATCTCGAGGTCGATGCGCGACGCAGCGTGCGCATCACGTCGGGGCAGGCCACCCGTTCGCTCGATGACGCATACCACAGCCGGCGCTCGGGATTTCTGAGCTCCAGCAGCAAGACCTCGGCGCACCAGACGCAAGCCAGCCAGGCGCTGCCCAGCGACTTTCACGGCAACACCATCGACATCAAGGCCGGACAGGACATCGATGTGATCGGCAGCAAAGTGCTTTCGACCGCGGGCACCAAACTCCATGCCGCAAGGGATGTAAACATCCTCGCCGACGCCGAAAGCGCCAGCGAGCAAAGCCAGCAGCGCAGCCGGCGCAGCGGCGTGTTTGGCGGCAACGGCCTGGGCGTGACGATGGGAAGCCAGCGCCAGAGCACCGAGCAAAGCAGGTACCAAACGGGCAACGCGCCGTCCCTGATCGGCAGCCTGACAGGCAGCGTTGCCATCAAGGCGGACAACGCCTATAGCCAGACCGGCAGCGATCTCTACGCCAAAGGCAATATCGATGTGCATGCCAAGCGCATCACCACCAGCGGCGCCGCGCAAAGCGAGCGGGGCAGCATGCGCAGCAGTTTCAGGCAAAGCGGCCTGGGCCTGTCGCTCTCCTCGCCCGTGATCGGCATTGCCGAAACCGCTAGCAGCCTCGCCGATGCCGCTGACAAGGCCAGCAGCGGCCGCATGCAGGCACTGGCCGCGGGCGCTGGCGCGCTCCATGTCTACAACCAACGCAAGGCGCTGCAAGCGCTGTCCACCGGTGAACTCAGGGACCAGGAACCGCGCCTGGGCTTCACCTTCGGCAAAAATCAAAGCCACAGCCAGAGCGACTATTCGAGCAGCTCCATGCGCCAAAGCCGCATAGTGGCCGGCGGCAAGGTCACCCTCAAAGCCACAGGGGACGGGGAACAAAGCAATCTTGTACTGCAGGACACCCGGGTGCGTTCGGGCAAGGTGGCATCGCTGTTTGCCGACAACCAGGTGTGGATGACCACCACCCCCGAAACCCGCAGCGCCAGCAGCCGCCAGGGCAGCCGCAGTGCGGGTCTGGGCATGTCGATCGGCGCCGGTGGTCCTGCCATCCACGCTAGTGGCAGCCGCGGCAAGGGCCGCAGCGAGAGCGAAGACCAGATTCGCCACCAGACCAGCGTCACTTCAGGCGAGCGAGTGGACGTGTATTCAGGCGGCCACACCGTGCTGCGCGACGCCTACATCCGTGCCCCGCGCGTCACTACAGACATAGGCGGCAAGCTGATACTCGAGAGCCTGCAAGACACCAGCCGCTTCGACGGCGAGCAAAGCAGCCTGTCAGGCTCCGTCGGCTTGGGCGCCGGCACGGTCCTGGGCAGCGGCGGCTACAGCACCAGCCGCGCCCGGGGCGATTACGCCAGCGTGAACAGGACCACCGGCATTTACGCGGGCGATAGCGGCTTTGACATCGTGGTCAAAGACATCACCGACCTTCGCGGCGGCCAGATTACCAGCACGCAAAAAGCCATCGACAACAACCGCAATCGTCTCGCTACCCGCGCCATTACCCACAGCGACATTGAAAACCGCAGCGACTACAGCGCCAGCGGCCTCAATATCTCCGGCGGCGTGAGCTTTGGCGGCGAAAAGCCCGCCAAGTCGCCCGGCAGCGATACCGTTACCGACCCTGCCGGCTGGTCCCAGCAAAACCAGGGCCGCCCGGGCGTCAACAGCGCTGGGGCCGGTTATAGCAGCGCCCAGGGCAGCGAACGCAGCATTACCAAAAGTGGCGTCAGCCCCGGCCAATTCATCGTCACGGACGACGCCGCGCAGCGCGCTCTGACCGGCCAGTCCGCCGCCGAAGCCGTCGCCAGCATGAACC
>JBEVDH010000224.1:0-3104 GCA_040514115.1 Comamonas sp.
GGGCGCAGCGGCAGCGGCCAGGAGGGTGCTTGCGCCGGCCAGGACGAGACATACGCGGATCTTCATGTGTGGGGCCCCTCTTGAAAGAGCTGGCATTGTATCGGTCCCGGCATGGGCAAAATGTCACCAAAAATGTCAGCGCCAGGCCCCGCGCCCGCGCGCGCCGATTGGAAGGATTCTTCGGATTACGCCGTCCACTTGCGCAGCAGTGTTTGCTACACTCTGCCTTACCAATAACTATTCTGGAGACAACGATGCGTAAAGTGATGGGCGCAAGCCTGATTGCCATGATGTTCGCGATGCCGGCAGCAATGGCGCAAAACGCCTCGCCGGCGGGCACCTGGAAAACGATCGACGACGAAACCGGCAAGCCGAAGTCGCTGGTGCGCATCACCGAGGAAGGCGGCGTCCTGACCGGCAAGATCGAAAAGCTGTACCGCCCTGCAGACCAGGACCAGAACCCGAAATGCACCGCCTGCGAAGGCACGCGCAAGGACCAGCCCTTGATCGGCATGACCATCCTGTCGGGCCTGAAGAAAGACGGCAACGAGTACACGGGTGGCGAGATCATGGACCCAAGCAAGGGCAAGACCTACAAGAGCAAGGCCACCCTGAAAGACAACGGCAGCAAGCTGGAAGTGCGCGGCTACATCGGCGCGCCGATGTTCGGCCGTTCGCAGACCTGGGTACGCGAGCAGTAATACCCACCGGGACGGCCAAGGCTACGCGCCGGCCGTCCCCTGGTTCTGCCTGAGGCGCCGCGCTGGCGCTATCATTGGCGCATGACCCAGACCCACGCCTATCTCTACCTCGCCCTGGCCATCGTCGCCGAAGTCATCGGCACCACCGCGCTCAAGGCCTCCGACAGCTTTACCCGGCCGCTGCCCAGCCTCGTCACGGTGCTCTGCTACGCCGTCTCTTTTTACCTGCTCACTTTCAGCCTGCGCGTACTGCCAACAGGAATCGCCTATGCGATCTGGTCGGCGGTCGGCATCGTCCTGATTTCAGCGATCAGCTGGGTCGTCTACGGCCAGCGCCTCGACCTGCCCGCCATTGCCGGTCTCGGGCTGATCATCGCCGGCGTCGCGGTAATCAACCTGTTCTCGAAGAGCGTCGGGCACTAGCCCTTGCTGGCCCAGCTGCGCTCCGAGGCGGTGGCCCAGTGCGCAGATCGTCAGCGATGGGTTGACGCTGCCCGCGGTGGGAAACACCGAGCCGTCGCTGACCCAGACATTCTCGAAGCCGAACACCTTCAGGTTGCGGTCGACCACGCCGTCCTGCATTGTCGCGCCCATCCGGGCCGTCCCGAGGTGATGGGCGGCGGAAGCAAGCGATGCGCTCCAGTGCGCCAGCGGGTCGGCCCTGAGTTCATCTACCTCGGCGTGCCCGCGCAGGCTGGCCACCAGCAGTTCGTGGTATCGGGCGAACATGGCGATGTCCTGCTCGCCCAGCTGCCAGTCGACACGCGCGACCGGCATGCCGAAGGCGTCGCGCCGGCGTTCGGACAGGGTGACCCGGCTATACGGGTTCGGCATCTGCTCGGTCATGAAGAACAGGTCGCCGCGGCGCGAGCGCACGGACAGCCCCAGCTTCTGGTGCAGCATGCGCCACAGGATGTAGGGGTGGACCGCCAGCGCCGCCAGGTGCGACCAGGCCAGGTCGCGCGGGCCGCGCACGCCCAGGAAGGACATCACCGCCCGGTTCGGGACCGGGTGCCGGCTGATGCCTGCCCGGATGAAGACGGCGTGGTTGGGCAGCTGGTGGGTGCGCTGGATCTCGCTCTTGAGCAGGAAGCCCGGAAACGCCTGGGGTTCGGCCCGCGCCTTGCCGGGCGAACCCGGCGGCTTGCTGAACGGCTGGCGAAAGCGCAGCTGCGACAGGTAGCCGGCCGGATGATCGATCAGGTTGCGCCCCAGCCACCAGGACGAGGGCTGCATGGCGCCCGGCTGGCGCAGCGAGTTCAGCAACAGGCGCGGCGTTTCCAGGGCGCCCGCAGCGACCACGAAGCGATTGGCCACGACGCGCAAGCGCTGCTGCCCGCTGCCCACCACCAGGGTGTGCGCACGCCCGTGCCGGTGCAGCAGTTGCAGCCCGGTGGCGTTGTATACGCAACGTGCGCTGCCCTGGCCGCACCAGGCGCGCAAGATGTCCTTGCCGCGAAACGGCGGCGAGCGATAGCGGTAGGTCTTGGCATCGAAGACGTCGGTGCTGCACATTGCGCCACTTCCGGGGCCGAAGGCTTCGCCCGGCTCGTCCTGGCGGCCGCACAGCAATTCCAGCGCCTGCGCATACCAGGGCGCCAGCTCGCTGCGCGCGATCGGCCAGCCACTGTGCGCGATCCAGGGACGCTCGATGAAATCCTCTTCGTCGAGCGGCGCGCACACGCCGTGCCAGAAGGCGGTGCCGCCGCCCACCTCCAGCCCGCGGCTGGTCGCGATGCCGAACGGGCGGCCGACGTTGTCGATGCTTAATGCGGCGGGCGCGCGCCGCGATGCCGTGACCGGGCCGGCTTCGATGAAGAGCACGTCCCGCCCGGCCTGGACCAGCGGCCTGGCGGCGGACAGCGCGCCCATGCCGGTGCCGATGATGCAGACATCGGCCTGCAGCGTCGTATCGGGTTGCAAACCTCGGCCATCGATGAACATCGGATCAGCGCCACAAAATAGGAAGATGCAGGACCACGGTCTTTGCTGGGCTCAGCGGAACCGTGTTTCTTATCAGATATATTGTGGTGGGCCGGAGGTGGGGAAGCCTTGACCTGCATGCAAAGCAGCGCTTGATTACCCGGACAGAGTTTATTTTTTCTCTACACGCGCGATGGCAAGCGGACTCAACCGCGCGCCGGAGAAATTGTAATTACGATATTGTTGCCTCCGCCGCGGAGCTCTCCGCGAAAACGACCATCCCGAGGAATAAAAAAAATGAAGCCACGAACCTTTTTGGAGGATCGATCATGATCCTCTTGCGACTGCTCTGCATCATGGCAGGCATCATGGTGCTGATCGCGCCGAGCACGCTGTTCCCGACCGGGGCGATTGCGGCCGGCCTGCCCCAGGCGCTCGCCATCTACGTGGTGCTGCTGCTGGCATCGTCGAGCTTTTTCT
>JBEVDH010000201.1:0-26536 GCA_040514115.1 Comamonas sp.
AACCCAGGTCGTCGGGCGGGCACGACTGCTCGAGCTTTTTCTCGACGTAGCGCACCGCGTCGTAGCCGAAATAGCCGGCCAGGCCGCCGCAAAAGCGCGGCATGCCGGGCGTCAGCGCGACCTTGAAGCGCTGCTGGTAGGCGGCAATGAAGTCCAGCGGATTGCCTGCATGCGTTTCCACCACCTGGCCGTCGGTGACGATCTCGGTCTTCGCATCGGCGCCAAAGCCGCTGGCGCGCAGCAGGCTGCGCGCGGGCAGACCGATGAAGCTGTAGCGGCCGAAGCGCTCGCCGCCAACGACGGATTCAAGCAGAAAGCTGTACTTGCCGTCGCCCTGGGCATGGGCCAGCTTGAGGTAGAGCGACAGCGGGGTTTCGAGGTCGGCAAAGGCCTCGACCATCAGGGGAATGCGGTTGAAGCCTTGCGCGGACAGGCTTTTGAATTCCAGTTCAGTGATCACGGAAATGAGCTCCCAGCTCGGGCGGCAGGCGTTGGAGTTGCTGCCGCAGTTCAATCTGACGGCCCGTCAAGGGCCACGGGTGCACGCTGGGACGTGCCCCAGGTGCCATCAAGCGTTCAAGTGCGTAGGCTTGCGCCAGGGCCAGGCTCCCCGGTCTTTGAGACCTGCAATGAACGTGCGGTGAATGAACATGGGGCAAAGTGTAGCAAACCCGGACGGGACGCCCGGCAATTGGCGGGTTTTTACCGTGCCTGGAGCGCAGGACGTTCATCCTTCGACAGGCTCAGGACGAACGGTGAGAACCGTTCTTGGTAAGCTCAGGGCGAACGGTGAGAACCGTTCTTGGTGAGCTCCCTCGCCGGGCGCGTCGAATCATGAACGGCCACCCTCAAGTCAAGCGTTCAAAGGCTGCACCGCCACCGTCAACTCCACAAGGCTGTCGATGCAGGCCTCGGCATCGACGTCGCGCGCCGGCTCGCCATGGTTGTAGCCATAGCTGACCAGCACCACCGGACAACCCGCGGCGCGCGCGGCCGTGGCGTCGTTGCTCGAGTCGCCGATCATCAGCGTCTGCGCGGGCGTGCTGCCCAGCGCCTCGCAGGTCTTGAGCAGCGGCAGCGGGTCGGGTTTCTTGCGCTCGAACGAGTCGCCGCCAAACACCTGCTCGAACAGGCCGGCCAGGCCCTTGGCCGCGAGCAGCGGCTGGGCAAAGGACAGCGGCTTGTTGGTCAGGCAGGCCAGGCGCAGACCCTGGGCGCGCAGGGCTTCGAGCCCTTCGCGCACGCCAGCGTAGACCGTGGCGTATTGGCCGTTGATCGCCAGGTAATGGTGCTGATAGCGCTCCCAGGCTTGCGGGTAGAGCGCTTCAACATCGGCGACTCCGACATGCGCCAGCACGCTGCGGATCAGATGCTCCGAGCCCTTGCCAACCATGTTCTCGATGGACGCGGCGTCAATGGCCGGAAGCTGCAGATCGGCCAGCATGCCGTTGAGCGCGGCGCTGAAGTCGCCCAGCGTGTCGACCATGGTGCCGTCCAGGTCCACGATGACGGCTTCGAAATTGAAAGAACGCAGAGCAGGATGGCGCAGGAGCATGGCGAGCAGCAAAAAGTGGCGGTGGGCGATTATCGCCAGCCGCCCTGCCCGGACTCAGGCCAGCTCGGCGCGCATGTGGTCAATGACCGCGCGGTAGTCGGACTTGCCGAAGATCGCGCTGCCGGCCACGAAGGTGTCGGCACCGGCGTCGGCGACGCGGCGGATGTTCTCGCCCTTGATGCCGCCGTCGACTTCGAGGCGGATGTCCTTGCCCGAAGCCTCGATGCGCTTGCGCGCGGCTTCGATCTTGCGGAAGGTGCTGTCGATGAAGCTCTGGCCGCCGAAACCGGGGTTGACGCTCATCAGCAGGATCAGGTCGATGTCGTCGATGACCCAGTCCAGCACATCGAGCGGCGTGGCCGGGTTGAACACCAGGCCGGGCTTGCAGCCGTGCGACTTGATGGCCTGCACGCTGCGGTGCACATGGCCCGAGGCTTCGGGGTGGAAGCTGATGAAATCGGCACCGGCCTGGGCAAAGGCCTGGGCCAGCGCATCGACGGGCTGCACCATCAGATGCACGTCGATCGGCACGGCGGTGCCATCGGCGGTTTTGGCATGGGGCTTCAAAGCCTCACAGATCATGGGGCCGAAAGTCAGATTCGGCACGTAATGGTTGTCCATGACGTCGAAATGGATCCAGTCGGCGCCGGCAGCTATGACGCTGCGGACTTCTTCACCGAGGCGGGCAAAGTCGGCGGACAGGATCGAAGGGGCGATGCGGAAGGTACGGCTCATGGGTTAATTGTCGCAGGTACCATTGCGCCATGCCGACCAACGACTTTCAGATCGAGGTACAGCCCGAATACCTGCCGGAGCAATCCGCGCCGGAAGCCGGCGTGTTCCGCTTTTCCTACACCATCACCATCACCAACGCGGGCCGCACGCCCGCGCAGCTGATTGCGCGCCACTGGGTCATCAGCGACAGCAGTGGCCACACCGAAGAGGTCAAGGGCCTTGGCGTCATCGGCCACCAGCCGCTGCTGCAGCCCGGCGAGGCCTTCCAGTACAGCAGCGGCTGCGAGCTGCGCACACCCAGCGGCACGATGCACGGCAGCTACCTGTGCGTGACCGACAAGGGAGAGACCTTCCGCGCCCCGGTGCCCCTGTTCATGCTCGAAGCCTTCGACCCCGGTGCCGGCGCACGCCCATTGAGCGATCGCATATTGCACTGAATGAAGAAGCGATTCGCCTACGACCTGCCCCTGCTGCTGCTGGAGCTCGACCCCAACGCCGACCTGGCCCACCGCCATCTGTGGCTGATCCATCTGTTCGACTGGGTGCGCGCGCCCGCGCCCTCGGTCGAACTGGCGGTGGACCGTGTGCGCCAGTTCGTCGATGCGCTCGAAGCCGATCCCGCGGCATGCGCGCGCATGCAGGCCTGGTGGGAGCGCTTCATTGCCACCGTCGACCTCACGACGCTGCTGGCCGACTTTGGTTTTGCGCCGCGCACCGCGCTGACCAGCGAGCTCAACGAGCGGCTGCGCTACAAGCTGCTGCCCTCGACCCCCGAGACCATCGATGCCTCCGAGCTTTTCATGCTGGCGCTGCCCGATGCGTTCGACGCGCTCTGGCTCAACGCGCTGGACGGCGCGCTGCTGGCGCGCCTGCGCGTGCTGATCGCCTCGCACCAAGACGGGGCTTCGTACTGGCAGCGCACGCTGCTCAGCGCGATCACCTATTGCGCGGGGCAGATCCTGTCGACCGGCTTCGCGCCCGAGCTGCGCCTGCGCATGAGCGAAAGCGCGCGCCTGGCCCAGCCCTTCCATGCGCTGATCCACGACGTGGAGAACCTGCGCGTCGAAGTGATGCTGGCGCTGCGCACGCCCGACCGCCTGCTGGCCGCGGAGCAGCGGCTGCGCGAGCGGCTCGATGCCTGCCGCGCGGCCACGGCCACGGTGTACTCGCATTTCGAGTCCGAGGGCATCTCGGTGGGCCTGGTGTTCCGCCTGCGCCAGCTGCGCGAGCGCATCGTGCGCGTGCGCCGGCTGCTTGACTGCCTGAGCTCCGAGCGGCCCGTGGCCGAGGCCGCGCCGCTGCTCGCGCACCTGGTCGGCGTGGCGCGCGAGCGGCGCAGTCTGCGCGCGCTGTTCTCGGTCAACTCCTCGCTGCTGGCGGCCAAGGTGGTCGAGCGCAGCGCCGAAACCGGCGCCAGCTACATCACCCGCAATGCGCGCGAATACCGCTCCATGGTCGGCCGGGCCGCCGGCGGCGGCATGGTCATGGCCTTCACCACGCTGATGAAATTCGCGCTGGCGGCGCTGGCGCTGTCGGCGTTCTGGGGCGGGTTGCTGGCCGGCATCAATTACGCATTGAGCTTCGTGCTGATCCAGATGCTGCACTTCACCGTGGCCACCAAGCAGCCGGCGATGACGGCGCCGGCCATGGCCGCCAAGCTCAAGGAGCTGCCGGACCAGCAGTCGGTCGAGGATTTCGTCAGCGAAGTGGCCAACCTCACGCGCTCGCAGGTCGCCGCGATCCTGGGCAATGTGCTGATCGTGGTACCAGCGGCCATTGGGCTGTCCCTGGTGTTCCTGAAGCTTTTTGGTCATCCGCCGCTCGATGTGGCGCATGCCGACCAGGTGCTCGATTCGCTGAGCCTGCTCGGGCCCTCGGTGCTGTTTGCGGCGTTCACCGGCGTGCTGCTGTTCACCAGCAGCCTGATCGCGGGCTGGGCGGAAAACTGGTTCGTGCTGCGGCGCATGGATTCGGCCATCCGCTACAACCCGCGCATCACGCGCTTCCTGGGCGCCGTGCGCGCCGACCGTTGGGCGCATTTCCTGCGGCGCAACATCTCGGGCTTTGCTTCCAATATCTCGCTGGGTTTCATGCTCGGGCTGGTGCCGGCGTTTGTCGGCTTTTTCGGCCTGGGCCTCGAAGTGCGCCACATCACGCTTTCGGCCGGTCAGATCGGCGTTGCCAGCACGACGCTGGGCCTGCCGGTGCTGCACGACAGCGCGTTCTGGTGGGCCATGGCGATGCTGCCGTTCAACGGCGCGCTGAATGTGATCGTCAGCTTCCTGCTGGCTTTCCGCCTGGCGCTGCGCGCGCACAGCGTCAGCGGTGTGGACCGCTCGCGCATCTACCGCGCGATCCGTGCGCGTTTGCGCACCGCGCCCCTGAGCTTTTTCCGTCCTTGAAAACGCACTTGTCCTGCACTCCCCCTGGGGGTAGGCAGAATAAAGTCCCCAGGCAGTTGCTCAGGGTGCCGTAACCAGCCGGCCGGGCAGCCAAGAACCATCAGGAGAATCAGGAATGGAGAATCTCACAGGCTTCTGGGCACAGTGGCTGCGCCCTTCGGCCGGGCTGGTGACGCTGCAGTGGTCGCTGCTGCTGGCGCTGGCCACCATTGGCGGCTCGCTGTGCCAGCGCTATATCGGCCTGCCCAAGGTCGTGGGCTACTCGATGGTCGGCGCGCTCGTGGGTTTCGCCGGTTTCAGCGGCGCGCCCTGGCCGCTGCAGGGCACCAGCCTGTTCCTGCTCGAACTCGGCGTGTCGCTGGTGCTGTTCGAATGCGGCGGGCGCATTCCGCTGCGCTGGTTCCGCCACAACCCGATGGTGCTGGTGCAGAGCATTGCCGAGGCCGCGCTGACCTATTTTTCCGTGCTGTGGCTGCTGCGCTGGCTTGATACGCCGGTCGATGTCGCCAGCCCGATCGCGATGATCGCCATGGCCGCCTCGCCGCTGGTGCTCTCGCGCGTGATCACCGACCTGCGCGCCGCGGGCGCCGTGACGGACCGATCGATGGTGCTGGCCACGCTGTCCACCCTCTATGCCTTGACGCTGGGCAGCGCGCAGTCCGAGGTATTCCACCGCCCGGCGCAGACGCTGCTGGACAGCACCTCCGCCGTCGCCGTGGTGCTGGGCGTGTCGATCCTCGTGGCGGCCGTGCTGTCGCTGCTGATGCGCCTCGCGCTGCGCGTCATGAGCCCGACCAGCGAGAACACCTCCATCCTGGTGCTGGCGCTGATTGCCGCGGGCACGGCCGTCACGGCCCATCTGGGCGGCTCGGCGCCGCTGGCGGCGCTGCTCGGCGGCATGCTGCTCAAGCACCTGCATCCGCGCCCCTGGGCCTGGCCGCGCCAGCTGGGCACGGCCTCGACGCTGCTGACCATGATGATGTTCGTGCTGGTGTCCACGGTGGCCGCGCAGGCCGACTGGAACCTGCCGCTGGCCGGCGTGGTGCTTGCCGTGATCGTCGTGCGGCTGCTGGCCAAGGCCGTGGGCGTGGGCCTGGGCAATGTCGGCAGCGGCGCGAGCTGGCGCCAGGCGATGTGGGTCAGCTGCGCGATGGCGCCGATGTCCTCGGTGGCGCTCCTGATTGCCTCGCAGTTCGTGGCCGCCGCACCCGACAGCGGCCAGATGATCTCGCGCGTCGCGCTGCCCATGATCCTGATGATGGAAGTGTTTGGTGCAGTGCTCGCCAGCCTGGCCTTCCACCGCGCCCGCGAAAGCACCAAGACGCTGCGCTGGCTGGACCGCACCAACGCTCCCGGAGACCGCAATGGCCCTTGAAGCCTTCCACCATTCCGAACCGCTGACGCTGGGCGTGGAGCTCGAGCTGCAACTGCTCAACACCCACGACTACGACCTCGCGCCCTACGCCGAAGACATGCTGCGCCTGATGGCCAAGACCCCGCTGCCCGGCAGCGTGGTGCCCGAGATGACCAGCAGCATGATCGAGATCTCCACCGGCATCTGCCACTCGGCCTCCGAGGTGCTGGGCCAGCTCACGCCGATCCGCGACGCGCTGGTGCGCAATGCCGACAAGCTCAACATCGCGATTGCCGGCGGCGGCACGCACCCGTTTCAGAAATGGCACGAGCAGCGCATCTACGACAAGCCGCGCTTTCGCGAGCTGTCGGACCTCTACGGCTATCTGGCGCAGCAGTTCACGATCTTCGGCCAGCATGTGCACATCGGTTGCCCCGATGCCGACGCCGCGCTGCTGATGCTGCACCGCATGTCGCGTTTCATCCCGCACTTCATTGCGCTGTCCGCGTCGAGCCCCTATGTGCAGGGCCAGGACACGGCCTTCGATTCGGCGCGGCTGAACTCGGTGTTCGCGTTTCCGCTGTCGGGGCGCGCGCCCTGCGTGCTGACCTGGGGCGAGTTCGAGAACTACTTCGACAAGATGACCGGCACCGGCGTGGTCAAGAGCATGAAGGACTTCTACTGGGACATCCGGCCCAAGCCCGAGTTCGGCACCATCGAGATCCGCGTGTTCGACACCCCGCTGACCATCGACCGCGCGGCCGCGCTCGCGGGCTTCGTGCAGTCGCTCGCGGCCTGGTTCCTCGACACCCAGCCGTTCACGCCGCAAGAAGACGACTACCTGGTCTACACCTATAACCGCTTCCAGGCCTGCCGCTTTGGCATGGACGCGGTCTATGTCGATCCAGGCACGGGCCGCCACCAGCCGCTGGCCGAGCACATCCTGCACACCTTCGACCAGATTGCCGACCATGCCGCGCGCCAGGGCGCCGCGCCCGCGCTGCATTTGCTGCGCACCGATGTCGAAGCCGGCCAGAACGACGCACGCTGGCTGCGCGACCGCCAGCGCGAGGAGCAGCTATTGGCCGAAACCAGCCGCCAAGCCGCATTGCGCTTTCGCGGCCAGCCGCTCTGAGCATGGGCGAGTTCGAACTGATCCGCCGCTTCTTCACGCGCCCGGTGCGCCGCGCCGCGCTCGGTGTGGGCGATGACTGCGCGCTGCTGGCGCCCGCGCCCGGCATGCAGCTGGCGGTATCGAGCGACATGCTGGTCGAAGGCCGGCATTTCTTTGCCGACGTGGCCCCGCGGCGGCTGGGCCACAAGGCGCTGGCCGTGAACCTCAGCGACCTCGCTGCCTGCGGTGCGCGGCCGCTGGCGTTCACGCTGGCGCTGGCGCTGCCGCGCGCCGATCCGGCCTGGGCCGGCGCGTTTGCCGAGGGCCTGCTGGCGCTGGCCGACGCGCACCAGTGCGAACTCGTGGGCGGCGACACGACGCAAGGCCCGCTGAACATCTGCATCACCGTCTTTGGCGAAGTGCCCGCGGGCCAGGCGCTGCTGCGCAGCGGCGCGCGCGCGGGCGACGACATCTACGTCAGCGGCAGCCTGGGCCAGGCGCGGCTGGCGCTCGAAGCGTTGCAGGGCAAGCTGGAGCTGCCCCCGGCCACGCTTGCGGCGGCCCGGCTGCGGCTTGAAATGCCGACTCCGCGCGTGGCGCTGGGCCAGGCACTGCGCGGCATTGCCAGCAGCGCCCTGGACCTGAGCGATGGCCTGCTGGGCGATCTGGGGCATATTCTGGCGCAATCGGGTGTCGGCGCCTGCATCGACACGCGCTTGACCAGCGCGCTGCTGGCGCCAGGTACCGGTTTCGATATCGAGCTGATCCGCCAATGCACGCTCGCTGGCGGCGATGACTACGAGCTGTGCTTCACTGCCGCGCCCCCCCTGCGCGCGCAGGTTGCAGCTGCAGCGCAGGCCAGTGCCACGCCAGTCACGCGCATCGGCAGCGTGCAGGCACAGGCCGGCCTGCGGCTGTTGGGCGACGCGGGGCAGGAACTGATAAGACGCTACGCATCGTTTGACCATTTTTCGGCCTGAGCGACAAGCCGGGCGGGACATTCACTCACAATCAAGGCTCCAGAGACCATCATAGAATTAAGCTATGAAGTTTCAAACAGATTTTGAATTCACATATGTCACGCCTTCCCGACACCCCTGTTGAGGCGCGCGGCGCCCCACAGCGCTTTCGCCCCCGCCCGCCGCCAGCCCCGTTTCGCCCAAGCATGCGCTTCATGCTGGCCCACCCCGCGCATTTCATCGCGCTGGGCCAGGGTTCGGGCCTGGGCCGCATCGCGCCGGGCACGGTCGGCAGCCTCTGGGGCTGGGCCACCTTCCTGCTGCTGCAGTTCTGGTTCTCACCGGCGCAGATCGGCTGGATCATTGCTTTGTCCGCAGTGCTGGGCTGTTGGGCCTGTACCGTGACGGCGCAACACATGCGCGTGGCCGATCCGGGCCATATCGTCTGGGATGAAATCGTTGCCATCTGGTTCGTGCTGTGGATGTGCATGCCGATGGGCTGGTGGGGTCAGCTGTGCGCGTTTGCGCTGTTTCGCTTCTTCGATGCCGCCAAGCCGCAGCCGGTGCGCTGGGCCGACCAGCTGTTCAAGGGCTTTGGCTGGCGCGGCGGCCTGGGCATCATGTTTGACGACCTGGTCGCGGCCTGCTGCACGCTGCTCGTGATTGCGCTGTGGCGCCATTTCTTCTTCTGAACGCCATGCCCGATGCCCTGGTCAACGAACTCGCCGCGGCACTGCGCTCGCGCGGGGCGCAGATGGTCACGGCCGAAAGCTGCACCGGCGGGCTGATCGCCGGCGCCTGCACCGACATTGCCGGTTCCAGCGACTGGTTCGAGCGCGGCTTTGTCAGCTATTCCAATCAGGCCAAGGCCGAGATGCTGGGTGTGGACCCGGCCTTGATCGAGGCCCATGGCGCCGTGAGCGAGGCCGTCGCGCTGGCCATGGCGCGGGGTGCGGTGCAGCACTCCTCGGCCCAATGCAGCCTGGCCGTCACGGGCGTGGCCGGCCCCGGCGGCGGCTCCGCGGACAAGCCCGTGGGAACGGTCTGGTTCGGCTGGTGCGTCGATGGGCGCACGGATGCGGAATGCGTGCGCTTCGAGGGGGATCGCGCGGCGGTGCGGGAGGCGACGGTGGAGCATGCGCTCGCTGGGCTGCTGCAACGTTTGCGCAAGTTCCTCTGAACAGACCATTGCACACAGCGCATCTTCCCAGGGGGGCAGGCTTCGAGTCTGAAGCCGGATTTGAGCAGTGGCTGCGCCCTAGGCAAAACCTGCCCAGCGGCGGTCCGATCCAGCTTTTGAAGTCATCTGACTCTTGATGCAGCGGTCGAAATGGCTTGCGATGCGGATTGCGTCTTGCTTCGGCTGCATTCCTGAAACGCCAAAATCATGAAGCCCACGCACACCCCGCTCTGCGCGGGCGCCGTTGCAAGCAGCGGGCATAGGAGCCTGAGATGAACGCCAGAAATCTTACGATTGCTTTTGCTCTGGTCGCGCCTTGCTGTGTGCTGGCGCAATCATCTGAAATAAAAACCATTAGTGCGGAGTGCACTACCGAACCGACAGGCATCAGTGGCGAACGCTACAACTGCGATTCAGATGTCTCTGTCCTGCGAGCCCCTGAAGGGTTCGTTTTCGCCGTGGATACGGCCTCTGCCTCGGAAACCAGTGGTGCCGGTTCAGAGCACTCGTGCAATCTCGGCTGGGACGATTGGGTCGAGGTCATCCCCGGAACCCAAATCACGCAACCTCGCAAAATGACACTCTCTGCTCACGCGAGAGGCCCTAGTGGTCATCTGGCCGGGCGTGGTTGGGCGAAGTGCAAGTACACCGTGATGCTGTCCCGTTATCTTCGCTAGCGCAATGCGCCCCGCATTGCTGCGGGAATAAGGACTGCCGTCACGCACAATTGCAAAAATAGCCGCCACCTGCCGTAGTGGACGAGGGGCTATTTGATGCGTGCCAGCAACTGCTGACTGCTGATGCTGACACCCATCCCCACCACCTCCACCGCGCACCCATGCGAGCGCAGCCGCTGCACCACCTTCTCCAGTGCCGCGACACCGGTGATGTCCCAGAAATGTGCCCCGCTCACATCGATGCGCACCGCACGCCCTTCGGCGCCGCGCACGTCGAAGGCGTCGACCAGCGCATCGGCCGAGGCAAAGAACACCTGGCCCGTGATGCTCCAGGTGCGCGTTCCGACAGCATCGTCATCCTCGCAGCGCACCTGCAGCAGCTGCGACACCTTGGCCATGAAGAACACGCCGCTGAGCAGCACGCCGACGGCCACGCCCACGGCAAGGTTGTGCGTTGCCAGCGTCAATGCCACCGTGGCCAGCATGACCGTGGTCGATGTGCGCGGGTGGCGCACGAGCTGGCGCAGGCTGCCCCAGCTGAACGTGGCGGCCGATACCGTGACCATGATGGCCACCAGCGCCACGACCGGCACCTGCGCCACCCAGGGCTCGAGCAGCACGATCAGCAGCAGCAGGAACACGCCCGCAAACAGCGTCGACAACCGCCCGCGCCCGCCATAGGTCACATTGCCCACGGCCTGGCCAATCATGCCGCAGCCGGCAATGCCGCCAAAGCAGCTGGCCGCAACGTTGGCCAGCCCCAGGCCCGTGCATTCGCGGTTCTTGTCGCTGGGCGTGTTGGTCATTTCATCGACCACTGCGGCGGTGAGCACCGACTCCAGCAGCCCGACCATGGCAATGGCCATCGCCGGCAGCGCGATGATGCGCAGCGTCTCCCAGGCCAGCGGGACCTCGGGCAGGCCGAAGGACGGCAGCGCATCGGGCAGGTGCCCCAGATCGGCCACGGTGGCCACCGGCAGGCCCAGGCCCGCGGCCAGCAGCGTCAGCACCAGCACGCAGATCAGCGGCGAAGGAATGGCCGCCAGCGCTGGCCAGCCGCTGCGCCGCGCCGCCCACGGCAGGCCGTAGATCAACGCCAGCCCCAGCGCCAGCAGCGCCCAGCTGGCGCCATTGGCATGCTGCAGATGCGGCAGCTGCGCGCTGAAGATCAGGATGGCCAGCGCGTTGACGAAGCCGGTGCGCACCGAGCTCGAGACAAAGCGCACCAGCAGCCCCATGCGCAGCCAGCCGAAAACGATCTGCACCCCGCCCGCAAGCAGGCCCGCGGCCAGCAGGTATTGCAGGCCATGCGACTGCACCAGCGGCGCGGCCACCAGCGCCACCGACCCCGCGGCCGCCGACACCATGGCCGGGCGCGCGCCCGCAAACGCAATGACGATGCTGATCACGAACGAGGCATACAGCCCCACGGCCGGATCGACCCCGGCGACAAAGGAAAACGCAATGACTTCCGGAATCAGCGCAAAGGTCGCAACCGCGCCCGCCAGCAATTCACGCGGAACACTGGGCGCCCATTCGGCACGCAGTCGGGCAAGCAAGGGGATGGCCATAAATTCGAGGGTGCGCAACCCTGCCAAAAACGATAGATGCCGTTAGGGTGCCCGTTACGCAGAGGGCGCACCTGTGAAACCGGCGCGGCCCAGCAGGGGGCAGCGAGCAAGGGCCGCCCCGCAGCGAGGCTGCCGTCCCCCTGGGGGAAGCGGCGAAGCCGCTCAGGGGGGGTTAGTTACGCCCCGTGGCACTTCTTGAATTTTTTGCCGCTGCCGCAAGGGCAAGGATCATTGCGTCCGGGCTGCGCGCCCTTGACGATGGTTTCCTGGCGCGGGCCCATGCTTTTCCACAGCTGGCGCAGGTCGTAGATGCCCCAGATCGCATCGCCATAGCTTTCGATGCGCGCACGGCTGGTGCTGGCCGGGCCGTTCTCATCGTAGATGCTGACTTCGGGCTTGCCGGTGTCGTCTTCGGTCAGGGCCACGACGGATTCAAGCGCCGCGTCCAGCCACTGGGCAGCTTCCTTGTCGCGCGGCGCGGCCCATTCCTCGGGCCAGTTTTCCACCGCGAACATGAAGCCCAGCGCCCAGACCTGGCCATACGAAGGAATGTCCTGGCCTTCCATTTCCGCGCGCTCGTCATCGGGCAGGCCGGCAATGGCGCCGCGCATGTCCATGGCTTCGGGGTGAAAGCACCGGTCGTCGTCCAGCGCGCGCACGTCGGCGTCGAGCTGGCGCACGACTTCATCCCAGCGCGCCTGCCACAGCGCGAGAAAACGTTCCTGCTGCGCTTCGTCCTTGAACGCATCGAGCTTGGGCAGCGGCGCGCCTTCGGCCACTTCCAGTTCCACGCCGTCGCCCAGCAGCATCGGCAGGTATTCGGCCGGGGGAATCGCCCGGCGCGTGCACACCAGCGCGGTGAGGAAACCATCGCAGAATTCCCACTGGGGGATTTCATCGTCGCGCGTGCGGATTTCTTCGAGAATCAGGTCCAGCTCTTCCAGCTGATCGATATCGAGCGCGGGCGCGGTTTCGGCTTCGGGCGCAAGCGCTTCGTCGGAAGAGTCGGGGGTGGTCTGGTCGGTCATGGTGATCTTTCGTGGGGCCCCGGTCAGGGCCGGAGCGGCAGGCAATTGCCGGCAGTGTAGCCGTCCGGCATAGTCACAGCCGGGCATGGGAGTATCGGCCCGGCCAGGCGGCCGCCGTCCTCAGGCGGCAAGCGCCTGCGCGGCGGATACGAGGCGGGGTACAGGCACGGCCGCAGGCGCCCACAGCAGGATATTGCCCACCGTGGCGCCCAGCGGCGCGAGGCGCTTGCGCAGCGACAGCACCGCCTTGTCCTTGCTCAGCAGCAGCGCCTGGTGCTGCACTGCCAGGGCGAGGAAATGCTGGTCGTCGGGGTCCTTGCAGATGACGCGGATCGCAGGCGCCTCGGGCAGATAGTCCACTGCGGCATCAAACGCCGCCAGCACACTGTGCGCGCTCAACCCATGGAAGGCCACGCGCGGCGCGATCTGCGCATAGGCCAGCACGCGCTCGAGCTCCACGCGCTGCGCGGTATGGGCGATCCAGCGCACCGCGCCCTCTTCCAGCAAGGCGCGCACCGGCGCAATCGCCGGGTCGTCGAAGACCAGCAGATCGAGCACCATGTTGGTGTCGAGCACCAGGGGCCGCCGCTCCTGGGCTGAGGAGGGATTGCACTGCGGCCAGCGCAGCACGATCTTCATGCGGCGTTGGCTGCGTCGCCTTCGGCGTTGCGGCGTGGCTTGACGGCGCCCTTGATCATGTCGAAGCGGAACATCCGGCATTCGATCGGGCCGTTCCACAGCGGCACGCGGCGCGACTCCTTGAGGCGCATCTTGCCCGGCAGCTTGAGGTCGGGCGTGAGCATCCACGCCTGCCAGCCGCTGTAATTCTTTTTCCAGTGCGATGCCAGCGCGTTGAAGAATTCCACGCCGTCCTCGGTCTGCGCCGTCTCGCGCCCGACCTGCTCGACCTGGCCCATGCGCTCGGCCGCGTTGCGCCCGGCCGTACCGGCCGCGGCAATGCGCTCGCCATAGGGCGGGTTCAGGACCATCACGCCGGGCTGCTCGCTCGGCGGCATGCGCTGCAGGGCATCGCCGCCGCGCAAGGTCACGGCCCGGGCCACGCCCGCGCGTTCGGCATTGCGCTCGGCAAAATCGACCATGCGGTGGGCAACGTCCGAGCCGTAGATGCCGACCGGGCTCTCGCAGATGGCATCCTCGGCCTGGCGCACGATCGCCTCCCAGACATGGGGCTGGAACGGCACCAGCTTCTCGAACGCAAAACGGCGCTGGATGCCCGGCGGAATGCGGCAGGCGATCTGCGCGGCCTCGATGACCACCGTGCCGCTGCCGCAGCAGGGGTCGTACAGCGGCTGGGGGTTGTCGCCATGCGGGTCCCAGCCGGTGGCGGCAATCATTGCCGCGGCCAGCGTTTCCTTGAGCGGCGCATCGCCCTTGTCCTCGCGCCAGCCGCGCTTGAACAGCGATTCGCCCGAGGTGTCCATGTAAATGGTTGCCTCGTCCGTGGTCAGGTGCAGGTGCACGCGCACATCGGGGTAGCGGGTCTCGACATCGGGGCGCACGCCGGTCTTGGCGCGAAAGCGGTCGGCAATCGCATCCTTGATGCGCAGCGCGGCGAAATTCAGGCTGGTCAGCGGGCTGTGCTGCGAGGTGAATTCGATCTTGAAGCTCTCGCGCGGGCTGAACCAGATCTCCCACGCCACCTCGCTGGCAGCGCGGTACAGGTCGTTCTCGTTGCGGTATTGCGAGGTCGACAGCTGCACCAGCACGCGCTGCGCCAGGCGGCTGTGCAGGTTCAGCAGCAGCGCGTCGCGCCACGAGGCGCGCAGCATGACGCCGCCACGCCCGACCATCAGGTCGTGCCCGGTCAGCCCCGTGATGCGGTGGGCCTCATCGGCCAGATAGTCCTCCACGCCAGCGGCGCAGGGCAAAAACAGTTGCAGTTGATTCATAGCAGGGGGGCAAGGATACGCTGTTGCGGTGAACTTCGGGCATTCGAGGACATCTGCCCGGCCCGCGCGCTACAGCGACTTGCGCAGATTGGCCGGCGCGATCTTCAGCACGTCGCGGTATTTGGCCACGGTGCGGCGCGCGCACTCGATGCCCTGCTCCTTGAGCATCTCGGCGAGCTGACTGTCCGACAGCGGCTTGAGCGGGTTCTCGGCCGCGACGAACTGCTTGATCAGCGCACGCACGGCCGTGCTGGAGGCATTGCCCCCGGTTTCGGTGCCCAGGCCCGAGCCAAAGAAATACTTGAGCTCGTAGGTGCCCATCGGCGTGGACATGTACTTGGCCGTGGTCACGCGGCTGATCGTCGACTCGTGCAGGCCCAGCTCGTCGGCAATGTCACGCAGCACCAGCGGGCGCATGGCCAGCTCGCCATGGGTGAAGAAATTCTTCTGTCGCTGCACGATGGCCTGCGAGACGCGCAGGATGGTGTCGAAGCGCTGCTGGATGTTCTTGATGAACCAGCGCGCCTCCTGCAGCCGCTGCTGCAGCCCCGCGTGCCCTTCGCTGCCCTTGTGGCCGCGCAGCGCATTGGCATAGATGTCGTGCACGCGCAGCCGCGGCATCACTTCGGGGTTGAGCTGCACGCTGAACTGCGGCTGGCCGTCGCCCCGGTTGCGCGCCAGCTTGCGCACGATCACATCGGGCACGACCAGATTGCGCTCGACATCGGCAAAGCGCCGCCCGGGCCGCGGCTCGAGGCGCGCGATCAGACCCATGGCCGCGCGCACGCGCTCCTCGCTCGCCGCGCAGGCCTGCATCAGGCGGCGCACGTCGCGGCGCGCCAGCAGATCCATGGGCTGGGCGCAGATGCGCAGCGCGGTCTGCACCGTGGCGGCGTCGGTGTGCGCGTCGGCCTGCGCGGCAATATGCCGCAGCTGCAGGGTCAGGCATTCGGCCAGATTGCGCGCGCCCACGCCCACGGGCTCGAGCGACTGCAGCAGGCGCAGCGCCACCGTGAAGTGGTGCACCAGCTCTTCCTGCTCCTCGAGGGCATCCGCGCCGGCCAGGCCCGCGGCCAGCTCTTCCAGCGGATCCTCGAGGTAGCCATGTTCGTTGAGCGACTCGATGAGAAAGCGCAGCGCCGCGCGATCGACGTCGCCAAGGCGCAGCGACAGCGCTTGGCGGTGCAGGTGGTCGGTCAGTGATTCGTGGCCATGCGCCAGGTCCTGGGCTTCGGTGTCGTCATCGCCACTGCGCGCGCGCGCCTCGCCGCCCCATTCGCTGTCATCGGGCGCGAGATCGGCGCTGCCGTCGCCTTCCCAGTCGGGCGCGGCATCGGCCGGCGCCGTGACTTCGCTGCCTTCGGCATCGCTGCTGCTGCTGCTCGAAGACTCGGAGGACATGCCCGTCGCCTGCTGCGCGTCCTCGGCATAGTCGTCGCGCTGCGCCGGCACGTCGGCCTGGGCCAAGCCGAATTCCTCGCGCTCGGCTTCTTCCGTGGTGCGCTCGAGAAACGGGTTGTCGTCGAGCATGTGCTCGACTTCCTGGCTCAGCTCCAGCGTCGAGAGCTGAAGCAGCCAGATCGACTGCTGCAACTGGGGCGTGAGAGCGAGATGTTGCGATACGCGTAGCGACAGACCCGGCTTCAACGGCATGCCCCCCCGAACCGGCACAGACGGATGGACATCGCGCTCACATCCGGAAGTGCTCGCCGAGGTACACCCGGCGCACGTCGGCGTTCTCGACGATTTCGGCGGGCGTGCCCCGGGCCAGCACATGGCCATCGCTGATGATGAACGCGTGGTCGCAGATGCCCAGGGTTTCGCGCACGTTGTGGTCGGTGATCAGCACCCCGATGCCGCGCGCCTTGAGAAAGCCGATGATGCGCTGGATCTCGATCACGGCAATCGGGTCGATGCCCGCAAAGGGCTCATCCAGCAGGATGAAGCGTGGCTGCGTGGCCAGCGCACGCGCGATCTCCACGCGCCGGCGCTCCCCGCCCGACAGCGCCAGCGCGGGCGAAGCGCGCAGATGGTCCACGCGCAGCTCCTGCAGCAGCGCCAGCAGGCGGCGCTCGATTTCCTCGCGCGCCAGCGGCCGGCCCTGCTCGTCGCGCTGCAGCTCGAGCACGGCGCGCACGTTGTCCTCGACGCTGAGCTTGCGAAAGATCGACGCTTCCTGCGGCAGATACGACAGCCCCAGGCGCGAGCGCTGGTGGATCGGCATGTTGCCCACGGCCTGGCCATCGATGAAGATGTCGCCGGCGTCGCAGCGCACCAGGCCGACGATCATGTAGAACGAGGTGGTCTTGCCGGCGCCGTTGGGGCCGAGCAGGCCCACGACCTCGCCCTTTTGCACCGCCAGCGAGACATCCTTGACGACCTTGCGGCTGCCATAGGACTTGGCCAGGTGCTTGACTTCGAGGCGGCTGGATTCGGTCTGCGGGGAGGGTGCGTTCACTGAAGGCCGCTCACTGTTTCGGTTCGATGGTCGTGCTGGGCCGCAGGTTCGCGGCCGGCGCGGGCGTCGGGGCCGGCGGTGGATCCTTGGGCGCGAGCACGGCGCGCACCCGCCCGCCCGGCGCCGCGCCAGCACCCGGGGCGCGGGGCTGGCCGTCCACGGTGAACACATCGGTCAGGTTGTTGTAGACGATCACCGCGCCGGTGATCTGGTCGTTCAGCGCCGTGCCGCGGTAGCGGCGCAGTTCGCCGCGGCGGATCAACCGGACATTGTCGGCCTTGCCGTCATATTCGATGACCTCGGCCTCGCCTTCGACGAATTCGTCGGGCTGGCCCGCCAGCGTGTCGCGCTTTTGCCGGAAGAAGGCGCGCTTGCCCGGCTCGGCCTTCACCGTGCCGAACTGATAGCCCTCGGCATCCTGGCGCACGTCCAGCTGCGTGCCGCGCAGCACGATCGAGCCCTTGGTCATGACCACGTTGCCCGTGAAGACGCTGGTCTGCTGCAGTTCATCGTGGCGCAGCGCATCGGCCTCGATGTTCATGGGCTTGTTGCGGTCGGCTTTTTCGGCCTGCACCGCGCCGCAGACCAGGGCTGAAAGCAGGAGAAGGGGAAGTAGGCGTTTTTTCATGGAGGGCACGAATCTTGCGACCATTGTAGGGCGTGTCACCGCTTAAATCCCGGCCACCGCCTGGAAGCCGTGCATGGATGCGCGCCGCCCGGCCAGGCCGCGCGCCGCGGGCACAAAAAAGCCCGCGCAAGGCGGGCCCGGACGCGCAGGGGCCGCGGCCCCGCGCAGCATCAGCCCTTGCGGCTCACGGCAATCAGGTGATCGGTCACCCGCAGCACGTTGGCCATGTTGCCGGCCATCGTGCCATCGGTGTAGAAACGGCCGGCCACGCCGATCGAGGGCACGCCTTCGACGTTGTAGTCCTGCTGCAGCTGGGTCGCCTTGCGCACCTGGTTGGACACCGAGAAGGAGTTGTAGGCTTCCTTGAACTTGTTCACGTCCACGCCCTGCTTCTCGATCCAGGCAAAGATGTCTTCGTCCTTGGCCAGACGGTTGCGCTCGACATGGATCGCGCGGAACACCTTGGTATGCACTTCATCGAGCTTGCCCATGGCCAGCAGCGCGTAGTAGAGCTTTTGCTGAGGAATGAAGCTGGCGTTGAAGCCCACGGGCACGCGCTGCACCACCACATCGGCGGGCGCCGCCGACTTCCAGGCGGCAAAGGCCGGCTCGAAAGCATGGCAGTGCGGGCAGCTGTACCAGAAGAACTCCAGCACCTCGATCTTGCCGGCGCCGGCCGTGGTGGCAACGGTTTTGGACAGCTTGGCGTAGTCCTTGCCTTCCTTGAACGCAGCCTGGGCCAGCGCTGGCGTGGCGACGAAAGAAAGGGCGGTAGAGGAAGCTGCCACAGCGGCAGCCAGGGAAAACTCACGGCGTTTCATGAAACAACACTCCTGTTCGGTTCTGATGGGTCAGATGGATGGCGCGCGCAAAAGTTCAGCGCTGCACGCGCACCAGCGCGGAATCCACGCCCGCGCCTTCGAGCTTGAGCTTGAGCTGCTCGGCGTCGTCGCGCTTGCCGAACGGACCCACGCGCACGCGAAACACCGTACGGCCGTTCTGCTCGCGCTCGCTCACGCGCGACTCCCAGCCCAGCATGGCCACCTTGGCGCGCTGCGCCTCGGCGTCAGACGGGCTGCGGAAAGCGCCAGCCTGGACAAAATAATTGAAGCCTTCGGCCGCAGCGGCCTCGGCCGACTTGGCCTTGACCAGATCGCCCAGCGGGTCGCTGGTCGCACCGGCCTTGGCGCCGGGCTTGGGCTCGGGCTTGACGGCGGCGGTCACCGGCGTCACCGGCTGGGACGCTGGCGGCACGACACCCGCAGTGACCGGATTGGCCGGAGCCGCCGGAGCGGCCGCCACGCCATCCGTGGCAGGTGGCGCGACTTCAGGTGCCACGGGCACGGTGATGCGCGCCGGGTTCTTGCCGTACAGGGGGGAGTTGGGGTCCCAGTCCTTGTTCTTCCTGGCCTCGGCCGCATCCTGGTCGGCGTTCTTGGCCTTGCTGAGAAAAGGCATCGGGACCTTGCTGACATACACCGCCACGCCCAGGGCCGCGCCCAAGCCGACAATGATGCCCAGGATCAGGCCGATAGTGGTGCCACCGCGTTGCTGTATCTTCATGATGTGATCGATTTACATGCGTTCTGGGGCCGACACGCCCAGCACTGCCAGGCCATTGTGCAACACCTGACGGGTCGCGCTGATCAACGCCAGGCGCGCCTGCTTCACGGTCTCGTCGTCCACCAGGATGCGCTCGGCATCGTAGTAGCTGTGGTAAGCCGCGGCCAGGTCGCGCAGGTAGAAGGTCACGTCGTGCGGCGCATTGCCCTGTGCGGCAGCGGTGAGCATGTCCGGGTACTTGGCCAGCTGCAGCATCAGCGCCTGGGCCTGCGGGCCTTCGAGCGCCGAAAGGTCCACTTCCTTGAGGATGGCCGCGTCGCCGCCCCAGGCCTTGAGCACCGAGCAGATGCGCGCATGCGCGTACTGCACGTAATAGACCGGGTTGTCGTTGTTTTTCGCCACCGCCAGGTCGACATCGAAGGTGTACTCGGTGTCGGGCTTGCGGCTGAGCAGGAAAAAGCGCACCGCATCCTTGCTGGTCCACTCGATCAGGTCGCGCAGCGTCACGTACGAACCCGCGCGCTTGCTGATCTTGACCTCTTCGCCACCGCGCACCACGCGCACCATGGTGTGCAGCACATAGTCGGGGTAGCCCAGGGGGATGCCTGCATCGGCGGCCTGCAGGCCTGCGCGCACGCGTGCGATCGTGCCGTGGTGGTCCGTGCCCTGGATGTTGATGACCTTGGTGAAGCCGCGCTCCCACTTGGCGATGTGGTAGGCCACATCGGGCACGAAGTAGGTATAGCCGCCGTCGCGCTTGCGCATGACGCGGTCCTTGTCGTCGCCATAGTCGGTCGACCTGAGCCACAGCGCATCGTCGAGCTCGTAGGTATGGCCGTTGGCGATCAGGCGCTCGACGGTACGCTCCACGCGGCCCGAGGTATAAAGGCTGGACTCGAGGTAATACTCGTCAAAGCGCAGGTTGAACGCCTGCAGGTCCTTGTCCTGCTCGTTGCGCAGATAGGCGACGGCGAACTGGCGGATGTTGTCCAGATCCTCGACATCGCCGTTGGCGGTGAATTCGCGGTCGTCGGCCTTGACGGTCTTCTTCGCCAGGAAGTCGTTGGCGATGTCCTGGATGTAGTCGCCGTTGTAGAACGCCTTGCTGGCCGGATTTTCGGGATCGACGGGCCAGCAGTCATCGCCGGGCTTGAAGCCCTTGGCGCGCAGCTGCGTGCTGTTCGTCAGCGTCTGGATCTGCACGCCCGCGTCGTTGTAATAGAACTCGCGGTGCACGTCCCAACCCTGGGTGGAGAACAGCGTGCACAGCGCATCGCCGAGCGCGGCCTGGCGGCCGTGGCCCACATGCAGCGGACCCGTGGGGTTGGCCGACACGAACTCGACCAGCAGCTTTTGCGCGCGGCGCGGCTGGTGGCCGAAGGCCTCGCCCGCCGACAGCACTTCGCGCACGACTTCCTGCTTGGCGGCGGGCTTGAGCCGCACGTTCAGAAAACCCGGGCCGGCAATTTCCAGCGCCTCGACCCAGCGCGTGAACGCGGGCGTGGTCATCAGCGCATCGCTGAGCGTCTGCGCGAGCTGCCGCGGATTTTGCTTGGCGGCCTTGGCCAGCTGCATTGCAGCCGTGCAGGCGAAATCGCCATGCGCGGCCACCTTGGGGGATTCGAAAGCGGCGCGTTCACCAGCGCCGGGCGACAATTTATCCAGCTCAGCGGCCAGGGCCGCGAGCAATTCCAGTTTGACGGAGAGCATCGAAGGATTTTACGTGCCCGCCCTGCTTTGTGCCTCCAGCCAGGATTCGACCGTGTGGTGTATGTGCGTCAGGCACAGCACGTATGGTTTTTTGCGCCGGGCCGCCCCACGCTTCCGGGGGGCTTCGCCCCCCAGCGAGAGCCACCCTAGGCGGGCCCCACGAAGTGGGCGAACGTGGGGGGCTACATCCCCCGCGCCCAGAACACCGCCACCACCGCAATCACCGGCACCAGATGCGCCTGCACCATGATCCAGCGGCGCGTGCTGCCCACTTCCTGCGCATCGGGCAGCGCTTGGCCCGCGGCCAGGCCACGCGCCCAGCGGCGGAACGTCAATGAGGGCTTGATCGACAGCAACGCCACCAGCACGAACAGCGTCATCTTCACATGGAACAGCGGCTGCGAGACATACCACGCCATGCCCTTGGTGCCCCAGTACATGCGTGCCAGCCCGGTCAGCAGCAGCGCCACGGCCGCAAACAGGTAGATCACGTCCAGGCGCGCGAGCCGGCGCACCACCGCGGCATTCATCCATTCGGCGCGGCACAGCGCCGCCTGGCTCGACAAAAAGACCACGAGGGTCAGGACAGCCAGCAGATGCAGGGCCGCGAGCAGGGCTTCAAGGGTCATGGGGATACTCCGTTTTTCCAGAATTCAGCTTGTTGATAGTGATGCTTCAGGTAGTCGATCCACAGCCGCACGCGCAGCGGCATGTGCTTGCGCTGGGGAAAAACCACATAGATGCCGTTGGGCGGCGCGGCGAACTCCTCGAGCACCGGCACCAGCCGGCCGGCGGCAATCTCGGCCTCGACCTCCCAGGTGCTGCGCCAGGCAATGCCCCAGCCGCCCAGGCACCAATCATGCAACACCTGGCCGTCCGAGCAGTCCAGCGGCCCGCCCGACTTGAAATGCACCACATCGTGCGTGCTTTGATCGGGCTGCGCAATGCGAAATGCCCAGCCCCGGGTCTGCGAGGCATCGCTCGACAGAGTGAGGCAGTCATGCTGCGCGAGCGCGCTCGGATGCTCGGGCACCCCGCGCCGTGCCAGATAGGCCGGCGTCGCCACGCACAGACGGCGGTTGTCGGCAATGCGCACGCTGACCAGCGACGAATCGGGCAGATCGCCCACACGCACCGCACAGTCGAAGCCTTCGCCCGCAAGATCCACCACGCGGTCGCTGAGGTTCAGCGAAATGCTGACCTCGGGATGCAGGTCGCGAAAGTGCGGCACCAACGGCGCGACATGGCGCCGGCCAAAGCCCGCGGGCGCAGTGATGCGCAGGTGGCCCGTGGCCTTGACGCCGCCCGCCGACACGCTGGCCTCGGCATTGCCCACATCCGACAGCAACCGCTGGCAGTCCTCGAGAAATGCGCTGCCCTCATGGGTCAGCGAGATGCGGCGCGTCGTGCGCACCATGAGCTTGACACCCAGGTGTTCCTCCAGCGCGTCCAGCCGCCGTCCCATGATGGCCGGGGCCACGCCTTCGGCCTTTGCCGCGGCGGTGAGGCTGCCTTTGGTGGCCACTGACACGAATGACTCGAACGCCTTGAGTTTGTCCATGCGCCGATTATGGAGACAAAGCCCATGCTCGCCGCGCAGATATCTCGGCACCACGCACTTTTGCGTAAAAGTCACGAGTTCTGTACTTTTGAAGCGGTTTATATCCACAAACAATTCAAATACAGTAGCTCATCTCCAGTCGACGCCCCTTTTTCATTTCGAGGTTTATTCATGACCGATCGCACCACCGTTCACGGCCTGCAGGTTGCCAACGAACTGCACCAATTCATCAACGACGAGGTGCTGCCGGGCACGGGCGTCGAACCCGCGGCGTTCTGGCAGGGCTTCGACACCCTGGTCAATGACCTTGCACCGCGCAACGCCGCGTTGCTGGCCGAGCGCGACCGCCTGCAGGCCGAGCTCGACACCTGGCACAAGGCCCACCCCGGCCCGATCACCGACATGGCTGGCTACCGCGCTTTCCTGACCCGCATCGGTTACCTCGTCGAGGCGCCGCAAAATGTACAGGCCACCACTACCGGCGTCGATGCCGAGCTCGCCACCCAGGCCGGCGCGCAGCTGGTGGTGCCGATCCTGAACGCGCGCTATGCGCTCAACGCGGCCAACGCGCGCTGGGGCTCGCTCTATGACGCGCTTTACGGCACCGACGTGATCAGCGAAGCCGATGGCGCCGAAAAGGGCCAGGGCTACAACCCCAAGCGCGGCGCCAAGGTCATTGCCTTTGCGCGCGATGTGCTGGACCAGGCCGCGCCGCTCGCCACCGGCTCGCACCATCAGGCCACGCAGTACGCGGTGGTGGACGGCCATCTCAGCGTCACGCTGTCGCCTGGCCTGAGCACCGGCCTGCAGGATCCGTCGAAGTTCGTCGGCTACCAGGGCGATGCCGCCGCGCCCTCGTCGGTGCTGCTGAAGAACCATGGCTCGCACCTCGACATCCGCATCGACCGCAACACCCCGATCGGCCAGAGCGACAAGGCCGGCATCAGCGACCTGGTGCTCGAAGCCGCGCTGTCGACGATTCTCGACCTTGAGGACTCGATTGCCGCCGTGGACGCCGAAGACAAGGTGCTGGGCTACCGCAACTGGCTGGGCATTCTCAAGGGCACGCTCACCGAATCCTTCGACAAGGGTGGCAAGACCGTCACGCGCGGCCTGAACCCCGACCGCGAATACACCGGTGCCGACGGCCAGCCGCTCAAGCTCCATGGCCGCTCGCTGATGTTCCTGCGCAATGTCGGCCACCTGATGACCAACCCGGCCATCCTTTGGGGCGAGCAAGCCAAGGAAATTCCCGAAGGCATCCTCGATGCAATGGTCACCACGGCCATTGCCGTCCACGACCTCAAGGGACTGGGCACGCCCGGCATCCGCAACAGCCGCGAAGGCTCGGTCTACATCGTCAAGCCGAAGATGCACGGCCCCGCCGAAGTGGCATTCGCCAATGAACTGTTTGGCCGCGTCGAGCAGGTGCTGGGCCTGGCGGCCAACACCGTCAAGCTGGGCATCATGGACGAAGAGCGCCGCACCAGCGTCAACCTCAAGGCCTGCATTGCCGCCGCCGCCGCGCGCGTGGCGTTCATCAACACCGGCTTCCTGGACCGTACGGGCGACGAGATGCACACCGCGATGCATGCCGGCCCGATGGTGCGCAAGGCCGAGATGAAGACCAGCGCCTGGCTGCCGGCCTATGAGCGCAGCAACGTGCTGGTCGGCCTGGGCATGGGCCTGCGCGGGCGCGCCCAGATTGGCAAGGGCATGTGGGCCATGCCCGACCTGATGGCCGATATGCTGGAGCAGAAGATCGCCCACCCCAAGGCTGGCGCCAACACCGCCTGGGTGCCCTCGCCCACGGCCGCCACGCTGCACGCGCTGCACTACCAGCAGGTCGATGTCGCCGAAGTCCAGGCCCTGCTGGAAAAGACCGATGCCGATGCCGAGCGCGACAACCTGCTGGCCGGCCTGCTGCAGGTGCCCGTGGTGCTGGAAGCCAAATGGACAGACGCTGAAAAGCAGCAGGAGCTCGACAACAACGTGCAAGGCATCCTGGGCTACGTCGTGCGCTGGGTCGACCAGGGCGTGGGTTGCTCCAAGGTGCTCGATATCCACAACGTCGGCCTGATGGAAGACCGCGCCACGCTGCGCATCTCCAGCCAGCACATCGCCAACTGGCTGCTGCACGGCGTGGTGAGCGAAGCCCAGGTGCGCGCCACCTTCGAGCGCATGGCCGCCGTGGTCGACCAGCAAAATGCCGGCGACCCGCTCTACCGCCCGATGGCCGGCAACTTTGCCAGCTCCTGCGCCTACCGCGCGGCCTGCGACCTGGTATTCAAGGGCCTGGAGCAGCCTTCAGGCTACACCGAACCCCTGCTCCACGCCTGGCGCCAGAAGGTCAAGGCCGCGGCTTGAAACGATCTCATCGTCGTTTGCTTTGAGCTTTGAGCTTTGAGCTCTGAGCACTAAACCTGTTAAAGGGTTTAAGGCTTGGAGCCTCAAAGAACGGCCGGTTGAATCCGTTCGTCCTGGGCTTGTCGAAGGATGAAGGGCCTGAACTCAAAATTGCATGGCGCGGTGTGACATAGAGCAGCACCCTACACTGCCGTATGCCCCACCCCTCTTCACCCCCCGACCCCACCCGCTGCCCCCTCTGCGGAAGCAGCAACCAGTGCGCGGTCACGGCAGCCCTGCCCCCCGAAGAATGCTGGTGCATGAGCATCACCATCGCACCCGCCGCACTGGCGCAGCTACCGGACGGCGCACGGGATCAATCCTGCCTCTGCCCGGCCTGTGCCGCGCTTGCCGCGCCGGTCGCAAGACCACCGATATGATGTTTGTTTTTTCCAGGAGTTGTCATGCCCACCTACCACATTGAAATGATGGAAGGCCGCACCATCGAACAGAAGAAGAAGCTGGTCGCGGAAATCACCCGCGTCAGCGTCGAAGTTCTAGGCGGTTCCCCCGAATCGGTCGATATCCTGATCACCGATGTGAAGCGCGAAAACTGGTCCACGGGCGGTGTGCTCTGGTCCGAACGCAGCTGATATTGGAAATCTGTCCTGGTGCAATGCCAGGGCATCCCCGCCGCGGCCCTGCGGCGGATCTTCAAAGCGGCCGGCAATGCCCGATCGCCCCTTCTACCGGCACTATCTTCCCGTATTGCATGCTTTTTGTGCACAGAACGCGCCGCTGAAGGTAGGCTATAGGCTTCACCTGCTTTATGTCCTCCCCGACCTCACCATGTGCCAGCTTCTTGGAATGAATTGCAATACCCCGACTGACGTGCGCTTCAGCTTCAGCGGCTTTGCGCAGCGCGCGGGCAACACCGGCGATCACACCGACGGCTGGGGCATTGCATTCTTCGAGGAAAAGGGCCTGCGTCACTTTGTCGACCATCAGCGCGCCGTCACTTCTCCGGTCGCCCAGCTGATTCGCGAATACCCGATCAAGAGCTGCAATGTCATCGCCCACATCCGCAAGGCGACCCAGGGCGTGACCAGCCTGCAGAACTGCCATCCGTTCGTGCGCGAGCTTTGGGGCCGCAACTGGGTCTTCGCCCACAACGGCGACCTCAAGCAGTACGCGCCCAAACTGCACAGCCATTTCCATCCCGTTGGGGATACCGACAGCGAACGCGCCTTCTGCTGGATCATGCAGGAGCTGTGGAAGTCCCATGCCGGCCTGCCCAGCATCGAGGAGCTGACCCATACCCTGCGTGAGCTGGCCGCCCGCATTGCACCGCACGGCACCTTCAACTTCCTGCTGTCCAATGGCGAGGCCCTGTGGGCGCATGCCACCACCGCCCTGTGCTACACCGAGCGCCGCCACCCGTTTCCCCAGGCGCATCTTGCGGACGAAGACCTGAGCGTCGATTTCGCCCACGAAACCACGCCCAACGACAAGGTCGCGATCATCGTGACCGCACCGCTGACCAAGAACGAGGCCTGGACGCATTTCGCCTCTGGCGAGCTGAAGGTTTTCGTCAACGGTGCGTGCCTGTCGCCACCGCCATCAGTGACGCGCTGAAAACCCTGGCACCAACGAAAAGAGAGCGCGCAGCGCTCTCTTTTTTTGTCTTCATGGAAGTCCCGCTGTTGCAGCCGGAAAAAACAAAACCCCCAGGCCTTTGGGGCGCTGGGGGTTTGCTTGCTGTAAGAGCCTGACAATGACCTACTT
>JBEVDH010000053.1:0-34081 GCA_040514115.1 Comamonas sp.
CTGTACTACATCGGCGGCATCATCAAGCACGCCCGTGCCCTGAACGCCATCACCAACCCCGGCACCAACAGCTACAAGCGCCTGGTGCCCGGCTTCGAAGCCCCGGTGAAGCTGGCCTACTCGGCCAAGAACCGCTCGGCTTCGATCCGCATTCCTTACGTGGCGAACCCCAAGGGCCGCCGTATCGAAGCGCGCTTCCCCGATCCACTGGCCAACCCCTACCTGTGCTTCTCGGCACTGATGATGGCCGGTCTGGACGGCGTGGAAAACAAGATCCATCCCGGCGAAGCCGCGACCAAGGATCTGTACCATCTGCCCCCGGAAGAAGACAAGCTGGTGCCCACCGTGTGCCACAGCCTGGACCAGGCGCTCGAAGCCCTGGACGCGGACCGTGCGTTCCTGACCAAGGGCGGTGTGTTCTCGGACTCGATGCTCGATGCCTACATCGAACTGAAGATGACCGAAGTCACGCGTTTCCGCCAGGCAGTGCATCCCGTGGAATACGACATGTACTATTCCCTGTGATACCACGCCGGCCCTGCAGGGGCTGGCACCAAGAAAAGCGGCGCAAGCCGCTTTTTTTTGGCCTGTGGGGTGTGTCTGGGATGCAAAGCCGGCAGGTGAATCGACCTGTTTTTCATCGGTTGCGGCGATACTGGGGGGCGGAGCGCCAGGCGGAATTGCAGGCGCCGCAGAACGAGGGAATGTCATGAAAAAACTGCTGGTACTCCTGTGGTTGCCGCTGCTGGGCTCCCTGGCCTGGTCGCAAAGCACCATCTACCGCTGCGGTAATGAATACACCAACAATGCAGGCCGGGCCAAGGAGCAGGGTTGCAAGGCCGTCGATGGTGGTCATGTGACCGTGATCCATGGTGATGCGCGTCCGGCATCCGCGCCCGCGGCTGCGGCTGCGGCCCCGGCCGTGCGCAGCAGCGCGAGCGCGCCCCGTGCCGAGGGCACTGCGCAGCGCGCGCGCGACTCCGACGCACGCGTGATCCTGCAGGGCGAGCTGGCCAAATCGCAGGAGCGCATGGCCCAGCTGGAGCTGGAATACAACAACGGCTACCCCGAGCGCACGGCGCTCGAGCTGCGCAATCCGCAGGCCCATATCGACCGCACCGCCAGCCTCAAGGCGCAGATTGCGCGTTACCAGAGCGACATCGCCGGCCTGCGCCGCGAAATCGCGCGCCTGCCTGCTGCCTCCGCCGTAGGGGCCGCAGGCGTGCCCGTCAACTGAAGAAATACATGCCTCTTTCCCTCGAGACCCGGCGCGCCGAGAGCGCCTACCATGTGTTTGATTCGCTGTGCACGCTCATCGCCGTGCTGCAGCTCGATGGCTCGGTGCTGTTTGCCAACGCGGCGCTGGAAAATGCGCTCGGACTGTCGCGGCGCATGCTCGAAGGCTGTGATTTTTCCGAGCATTTCGCCGACCCGACGCTGCTGCACAAGGCCATGGATGGCGCGCGCGTGCAGGACTACGCGGCGCTGCGCTTCGAGGCCAGCTTGCGGCGCCAGGCCAAGGAATCGATTCCGATGCAGGTCATCGTGTCGATCGCCGAAGGCTCGGGCCATGTGCTGCTGGAGATGTCGCCACTCGAGCAGCAGGTGCGCCAGGACCGCGAGGAGCGCCTGCTGGAGCAGACCCAGGCGCACAAGGAGCTCATTCGCAACCTCGCGCACGAGATCAAGAACCCGTTGGGCGGCATCCGCGGCGCGGCGCAGCTGCTGGAAATGGACCTGGAAAGCGCCGAGATGCGCGAGTACACCCAGGTGATCGTGCACGAGGCGGACCGGCTGCAAAGCCTGGTCGACCGCCTGCTGGCGCCGCACCGCCACCCGCATCTGGTCGGCGACGTCAATATCCACGAAGTCTGCGAACGCGTGCGCTCGCTGGTGCTGGTCGAGTATCCGCAGGGCCTGACCGTGCGCCGCGACTACGACACCTCGATTCCCGAGTTCCGCGGCGACCGCGCGCAGCTGATCCAGGCGGTGCTCAACATCGTGCAGAACGCCGCGCAGGCACTGTCGGAGCGCATTGCGCAGGGCGATGCGTGCATCACTTTGCGCACCCGGGTCGCGCGTCAGGTAACTTTTGGCAAACAACGCTACCGGCTGGCATTGGAATTGCATGTGATCGACAACGGACCGGGCGTGCCAGAGACCATCAGGGACAGGATTTTCTATCCCCTGGTGTCTGGACGGGATGGCGGATCGGGTCTGGGGCTGACGTTGGCCCAGACCTTTGTGCAGCGGCACGATGGCTTGGTCGAATGCGACAGCCAGCCCGGCTGCACCGATTTCCGCATTCTCATCCCCTTGCCCTGAGGTCCCTGATAAACCCAATGCGGAAGGAAGCGAGAAAGTATGAAGCCGATCTGGATAGTAGATGACGACCCCTCGATCCGCTTCGTCCTGGAGAAGGCGCTGGCACGGGAAAACCTGCCGACCCGCAGTTTCACCAACCCGCGCGAGGTGCTGGACGCCCTGGCCGATGTGGATGCCAGCGACGCCGCGCGCCAGCCGCCCCAGGTGCTGGTCAGCGACATCCGCATGCCCGGCGGCTCGGGCCTGCAGCTGCTCGAGCAGGTAAAGGTCCAGCAGCCCGGGCTGCCGGTCATCATCATGACGGCTTACTCCGACCTGGACAGCGCCGTCTCGGCCTTCCAGCGCGGCGCCTTCGAGTACCTGGCCAAGCCCTTTGACCTGCCCAAGGCGGTGGAGCTGATCCGCCGCGCGGTCGAGGAAAGCCAGCGCGAGGAAATCATCGAGGACCAGACGCCGATCAATGCGGAAATGCTGGGCCAGGCACCGGCCATGCAGGACGTGTTCCGCGCGATCGGCCGGCTGAGCCAGAGCCAGGTCACGGTGCTGATCACGGGGGAGTCGGGTTCGGGCAAGGAGCTGGTGGCGCGCGCGCTGCACAAGCATTCGCCGGTGTCGGGGGGGCCGTTCGTGGCCATCAATACCGCTGCCATCCCGAAGGACCTGCTGGAAAGTGAACTGTTCGGCCATGAGCGCGGTGCGTTCACCGGCGCGCAGACCCAGCGGCGCGGGCGCTTCGAGCAGGCCGATGGCGGCACGCTTTTTCTCGATGAAATTGGCGACATGCCGTTCGACCTGCAGACGCGTCTGCTGCGCGTGCTCTCCGACGGCCATTTCTACCGCGTGGGCGGCCATGCGCCGGTCAAGTCGCAGGTGCGCGTGATCGCGGCCACCCACCAGGACCTGGAGCTGCGCGTGCGCGATGGCGCGTTCCGCGAGGATCTGTTCCACCGGCTCAATGTGATCCGGCTGCGCCTGCCGGCGCTGCGCGAGCGCCGCGAGGACGTGCGCATGCTGGCGCGCCATTTCCTGCAGCAAAGCGCGCGCCAGCTCGGCGTCGAGCCCAAGCGGATTGCCGAATCCGCGCTGCAGCGGCTCGAGGGGTTTTCGTTTCCGGGCAATGTGCGTCAGCTGGAAAACATCTGCCACTGGCTCACGGTGATGGCGCCGGCGCAGCAGATCTCGGTCAAGGACCTGCCGCCCGAGGTGTTGCAGTCGCCCACGGCCGCCGCCGCGCCCGTGCCCCAGGCCATGGTGGAGCAGGACGGCGCTTTCGTGCCCGAGCGCGAAGACCTGCCCGCGCCGGGCGCCATGCCGCGCGCGGCACCGGGCGTGCCGGCGGCGCAGGAGAGCGTCGATGGCGAGCTGTCCGCGGCAGCCGCGGCGCTGCTCGCCTGGGAGCCGCTGCTCAATGTCCAGGCGCGCCAGCTGCTCGAAAGCGGCCAGGCCGATGTCTGGGATGTGCTGACGCGGCGCTTCGAGTCGCACCTGATCCGCACCGCGCTGCAGGTCACGCATGGCCGGCGCATGGAAGCCGCGCAGCGCCTGGGGATTGGTCGCAACACCATCACGCGCAAAATCCAGGAGCTGGGCCTCGAGGCGGGCGAGGAGCATTGAGCGGGCGGACCCGGGCTGCCAATGCAGCCTCGGGGCCGCAGTGCACAGCGTGGGCCCGCTCCTACGCCAATGCGTCAGGCGCACTGACCCGAGGGCGTTTCCAATTTCAAGACAATGGAATCAGATTGTTTTGCGCGCGGAAGGTGTTCTCTCATGCCAGTACCCTGGATTGCCGATGATTCCTTCTTTCGCCGCACCCAGCGCCAGCCGCGCTCGGTCGGCAGGGGTCAGCGACCGGCATCCGCCACAAGCGCTGCCGTCAACGAAAGCCCCAAGATCCAAGCCAACCATGAAGCGGCTCAAGATGAGTTCTGGCACAACCACTACCATCTCGAGTCCTACTATGTGAATGGCCGCGGCTATGACCAATACCGTCCGGCCTACGAGTTGGGCTGGCGCGCAGCGCTGCAATACCCCGGTGATTTTGCTTCCGTGATGCCGGTGCTCGAAGCACAGTGGCAACGCCACAGCGGCGCCAGCCTGCTCGATTGGCGCCAGGTGTCGAGCGCGGTGCAGGCGGCATGGGAGCGCATGCGCCATGCGGGCCCGACGGTGAGCCTGTCGCCGCTGCAACTGCTGGCATTGCTGCAGGCCCTGCAGCGGCTGAACCAGCACACGGCCAAATGCCTGCGTCTGGCCGTCGAGCAGGCCCCGGCGGGACTGCTGCAGCAGATGCTCCAGCGCCATGTGCAGGGTTTCGACGCGGCAGCCGCCGAACTGAAGCATGAGTTTGCTCTGCCCGCGCAGGACCGCGACGGCCGTTTTTCCGGTCCGTTCCAGCGCGGCTGGGAATCGATCAAGGCAATGCTGGGGCAGCCCACCATGCCCAGCCTGATGGATGCAAGCGAGGACGCAGAACGAATGCTGCTGCAGGCGTACCGCGGGGCACTGCGCGAAAGCCTGCCCGAAGCCACGCGCTCGGTGCTGCAGCGCCAGGCCATGACCGTCCAGCGCGGCATCGAAGCGCTGCACTGGCTGCGTTCCTGTCTACCGATGTGACCGCTATGCGCCCAGCGTGACCACCACTGGCGTGTGGTCGCTGGGCTGGGTATTCTTGCGCGGAGCGCGGTCGATCACGCAGGCGCTGACGCTGGGGCGCAAGGCCTCGCTGACCAGGATATGGTCGATGCGCAGGCCGCGGTTCTTCTGAAAACCCAGCATGCGGTAATCCCACCAGGAAAAGCTTTTCTCGGGCTGCTCGAACAGCCGGAAGGCATCGCACATGCCCAATTCCAGCAGGTCGCGAAAATGCTGGCGTTCCTCGCTGGTGTGGTGGATGGTTTCGCGCAGCCCCTCGGGATCGAAGGAGTCGCGGTCTTCGGGCGTGACATTGAAGTCACCGACCAGCACCAGCCGTTCATTGGCCGCCAGCTCCTTGCGCACCCATTCACGCAAGGCTTCCAGCCAGCGCATCTTGTAGGCGAATTTTTCGCTCCCAGGCGCCTGGCCATTGACGAAATAGCCATTGATCAGACGCAGCGGGCCGCTGGCGGTATCGAGCGTGGCGGCAATGATGCGCGCCTGCGGATCGTCATGTTCGGGAATGTTGCGCACCACGTCGCGCGCGGGCGTGCGGCTCAGGATGGCCACGCCGTTGTAGGTCTTTTGCCCATGCGTGACCGCGTGATAGCCCGCTTCCTGCAGCGCCAGCAACGGGAACTTGTCATCGGTCAGCTTGAGTTCCTGCAGCCCGAGCGCATCGACCGGGTTGGCTTGCAGCCAGTCGAGTACCTGCGGCAGGCGCACGGTCAGGGAGTTCACGTTCCACGTAGCTATTTTCATGGGCTCAGACTTTACCTGATTCATCTGGATGCACCGCGGCGCTTGCTGCAGGCAGGCATCTGCCAATGGCCTGCACGCAGGCGCAGATGGCGCAAGAAAAAGGCCCAGGAAATCCTGGGCCCGGTGCACAAATGTGCCGACTTCAGCCGGGGCTCTTGTTGCAGGCCCGATCGCGGCTGGCGGCATCGGGCAGCTGCAGCACGCCAGACAGCTCCACCGTCCGGCGGTTCCTGTCACGCGCCAGCAGGTTGTTGAAGGTGATGGTGCCCAGCGTCAGGTTGACCTGGGAGCGGGTGAGGTTGGTGCCGTCCTTGACGAAGTCGAAGGTGGTGTCGCCGATCTTGATGTGGTCGCCGTTGAGCGCCGGGGTGCTGGCGCCATTGGTATAGGCGTAGCGGATGTCGCCGCGCATGCCCAGCGTGCGGTCGCCCGCCACCTTGGTCACATTGTCGAAGTTGAACGCGCATTCGTTCGGGCCGGCCGTGCCGGTGTCCTTGACGCCGGTCAGGCCGACGTTGGTGGTGCCGTAGAAGCCGTTGAGGCGGGTGTCCGTGGCATTGGAGATGCGCAGCACGCCCGCTTCCCCGCTGGGCTTGGGATCGTCATCGTTGCCGCCGCCGCAGCCCGCCAGGGCAAGCGCCAGGCTGGCCGTGGCAAGGCAGAGGAATTTCTTGCGCATCGGTTGGAAATGGTTCATTTTTGGGTCCTGAACATTGAAAGCAACATGGGAGAGGTGACGGTTTGAGAGCCGCCCACCGATGCTCGCAAATGGCATGGACGGCAAGCGCTCCTGAAAGCGCCTGCTTCTTGCCAGAGGGCAATGTGCGTTCTTGCCGGCGCTGCCCTGCATGGGCGCCGGCAATTTCACCTTGAAACGCGAAAAAACCGGCGCACGCTGGCAGGTGACATGCGTTCTGGGCTAAAAAGGATGGGTTGATCGCGCCCGCAAGGGCGCGTGCATGTTCACCCCCTACTGTTCCCCTACTGTTCAAAGAGGATTTTCATGAGTTCCAGCTACGCAGATACCCGTCTCTTGATCAACAACCAGTGGCAGGATGCCGCCGATGGCCGCACCGACCCGGTGATCAATCCCGCGACGGGCAAGGAAATCGGCAAGGTGGCGCATGCCGGCATCCAGGACCTGGACAAGGCCCTGGCGGCAGCGCAAAAGGGCTTCGAGATCTGGCGCGCCACGTCTCCCGTCGAGCGCCAGCGCATCATGCGCGCCGCCGCCGCCCTGGTGCGCGAGCGCGCCGACCAGATCGCCACGCTGATGACGCTCGAGCAGGGCAAGCCGCTGGCCGAAGCCCGCGCCGAAGCGCTGGCCTGTGCGGCAATGACCGAATGGTTTGCCGATGAAGGCCGCCGCGTGCATGGCCGCATCGTGCAGGGCGCGAACCTTGCCAGCCACCAGATGGTGCTCAAGCAGCCGATCGGACCGGTCGCGGCCTTCACGCCCTGGAACTTCCCGCTCAACCAGATCTCGCGCAAGATCGGCCCGGCGCTGGCCACCGGCTGCTCCTTCCTGGTCAAGGCGCCCGAGGAAACCCCGGCTTCGCCCGCGGCCTTCCTGCAGTGCTTTGTCGATGCGGGCCTGCCCGAAGGCGTGGTCGGCCTGGTGTATGGCGACCCGGCCGAAATTTCGGACTACCTGATCGCGCACCCCATCATCCGCTTCGTGACCTTCACCGGCTCCACCGCCGTGGGCAAGCAGCTGGCCGCCAAGGCCGGCGCGCACATGAAGAAGGTGGTGATGGAGCTGGGCGGCCACGCGCCGGTGATCGTTGCCGAGGACGCGGACGTCGAGATCGCCGTGAAGGCCATCGGTGCGGCCAAGTACCGCAACGCCGGCCAGGTCTGCATCGCGCCCACGCGCTACCTGGTGCATGAGTCGCTGGCCCGCGACTTCCAGCAGGCCTATGTGGCCCTGTCCGAAGGCCTCAAGGTCGGCGACGGTTTGGCGTCCGAAACCAAGATCGGCCCGCTGGTCAACGAGCGCCGCCTGCAGTCCATGCAGAAGATCATGGCCGACATCGAAGCCAAGGGCGGCGATGTCGTCACGGGCGGCAAGCGCATCGGCGATGTCGGCAATTTCTTTGCGCCGACGCTGGTGGTGAACCCGTCGATGGACTCGATGCTGTTCAACGAGGAGCCCTTTGGCCCGATTGCCGGCATGCGTACCTTCAAGGCGCTGGACGAGGCCATTGCCGAAGCCAACCGCCTGAGCTATGGCCTGTCGGCCTATGCGTTCACGCGTTCGTTCAAGAACGTGCAGACGCTGTCCGACCGTGTCGAAACCGGCATGCTGTGGATCAACCAGCCCGCGGCGCCCAGCGCCGAGCTGCCCTTTGGCGGCATCAAGGATTCGGGCCTGGGCACCGAAGGCGGCCACGAGGCGCTTGAAGAGCACCTGATCAGCAAGGTCGTGGCGGTCACGGGCATTTAAAGGACGCGGCGCGAAGCGCCGACCAGCGCCGACCAGCGGCGGGCAGGGCGCCAAGCCCCGCCCGCCGTTTTTCATGGGTCAGGGCTGGTTTTTCATGTCGTGCAATGCGACGGTTTCCAGTGCCTTGGGTTTTTTCCGGTATCCATCGAGCCGGCGCATCAGAATCTGCGCGCCCTGGAATATTGCCAAGAATCCCATCAGGACCAGTGATATATAAATCACATCCTGGACAAGATAATGCATCGCGCAGCCTTCAATATATTCATGCCATTACCTTAGCGCGGGGCACGTGTGCATGTCATAAATTCGCCGTAAATTCATGCGCCGCCAGCCCGGCTCCAGGGGCGTGGGCCGGGGAATTTACGCAGACTTTATGCTGGCCGCCTTTCTCGACATAGAGAATTTACGCCGCTGTGGCGAATACTTCGAGTTGGCTATTTCGCCATCAAGATTCGTCAATTTCTATGCGTTTCGCTATTCAAAGCATTAGTGGGGCTACGGCTTTTTCGACCGGTGTCTTGCTGTGCACGCTGTCGGGCCAGGCCTTCGCGCAGTGGTCGGGCAACGTGGCGCTCACTTCGGACTATGTCTGGCGCGGCTCGTCGCAGACCCGCGAAGACCCGGCGCTGCAAGGCGGCTTCAAGTACACCCATTCCTCGGGCTTCTATGGCTCGGTCTGGGGTTCGGGCGTCAAGTACCAGCCCGACAACGGCGCGCGCTCGGAGTTCGATCTGGCCGCGGGCTGGAGCGGCAAGGTCGCGGACGACTGGGCGCTGGACCTGTACCTGCTGCGCTACCAGTACCCCTCGGCCGACAGTCGCCTGAACTGGAACGAGCTCAATGCCAGCGCGACCTGGCGCGACAACTACTGGCTGGCTGTAGGCCACTCGGACAATGCGATGGCCAGCCGCAGCCGCGGCACCTATGTGCTGCTGGGTGCGCGTGCTCCCATCAATGACCAGTGGCGCATGGAAGCCAGCGTGGCGCGCTATGTGCTGAGCAGTCGCTATGCCGACAGCTACACGCACGGCGCCGTGGGTGTGGTCTGGGCGTTCAAGGCGCCGTTCGAAGCCCGTCTGACCTTGCATGCGACCGACTCGGCCGCCAAGCGCCTGTTCCCCGGCATGGCCGGCAGCCGCGCCGAGTTCGCGCTGCAGGCCGCGTTCTGAAGGACCGATGACATGTTCCTCACCCCTTCGCGGAGCCCCGCACCATGATTGAATTTGCTCTGTTTCTTGCGCTCGTGGTGGCCCTGGCCTGGCCCCTGGGCCACTACCTCGCGGCCGTCATGCGCGGCGCGCCGATGCGCGCCGACGCGCTGTTTGGCTGGATCGAACGCCCCATCTACTGGCTGCTGGGCACGCGCCCCGAGACCGGCATGGGCTGGCGCGGCTATGCCGGCGCCTTCCTTTTGAGCAACCTGGTGCTGGCGCTGCTGGTCTGGGCGCTGTTCATGACCCAGGCCTGGCTGCCGCTGAACCCCGACGGCGTGCCCAACATGTCCTGGGACCTCGCGCTGCACACCATGGTGTCGTTCCTGACGAACACCAACCAGCAGCATTATTCCGGCCAGGCGCAGCTGTCGTACCTCGCGCAGATGACCGGCATTGTCGGCCTGCAGATGGTCGCGCCCGTGATGGGCCTGGCCGTGGTCGCGGCCACGCTGCGCGGGTTGTTTGGCGGGCGCCAGGCGGCCGCTGCGCCGGGCGCGGGCGCAGCCTGCGCCGAGATCGACGTGGGCAACTACTGGGCCGATGTCATCCGCGGGGCGCTGCGCTTCGTGCTGCCGCTGTGCCTGGTGCTGTCGGTGCTGCTGACCTCGCAGGGCGTGCCCGCGACACTGGCCGCCGGCCCGGTCGCCAGCCCCGTGGATGCCACGGCCGCGCTGCGCGAGCAGAAGATTCCGCTGGGCCCGGTGGCGCCGATGGTCGCCATCAAGCAGCTGGGCAGCAACGGCGGCGGCTGGTACGGCCCGAACAGCACGGTGGCACTGGAGAATCCCACACCGCTGTCGAACTTCCTGCAGCTGCTGGCGATCGCGCTGATTCCCGTGTCGATCATCTTCATGGTCGGCCCGTTCACCGGGCGCAGGCGCTTTGGCGCGATGGTCTTCGGCACGATGCTGTGCATGTCGGTGGTCTCGTCCGGGCTGGCGCTGTGGTCGGAAGGGCATTCGGCAACGGCGGCGGACATCGCGCTGATGGAAGGCAAGGAAGTGCGCCTGGGCGCCGAGGCTTCGGCGCTGTGGGCGGCCATGACCACGCAGGTCAACAACGGCTCGGTCAACATGATGCTGGACTCGGCCGCGCCGCTGACCGGGCTGGTGGCCATGTCCAACATGCTGATCAACTCCATCTGGGGCGGCGTCGGCTGCGGGCTGCAGCAGTTCATCGTCTACCTGCTGCTGAGCGTGTTCATTGCCGGGCTGATGACGGGGCGCACGCCCGAGCTGTTCGGCCGCAAGATCGAGGGGCCCGAAGTCAAGCTGCTGGCGGTGCTGGTGCTGTGGCAGCCGCTGGTGATCCTGGGCTTTACCGCCGCGGCGCTGGCGATTCCAGGCCTGGCGGGCAACTCCAACCCGGGCTTTCACGGCATCAGCCAGGTGTTCTACGAGTACGTCTCGGCGTTCGCCAACAACGGCTCGGGCTTCGAGGGGCTGGGCGATGCCACCCCGTGGTGGAACCTGTCCACGGCGTTCGTGCTCGCCGCCGGGCGCTACCCTGCGCTCTTGATTCCACTGGCCATCGCCGCGATGCTCGCGCGCAAGCGCCGCGCCCCCGAAAGCCCGGGCAGCCTGCAGGTGGAGACCCCCACCTTCGCGCTCACGCTGACCGGCATTGTCGTCATTCTCACGCTGCTGCAGTTCATGCCGGTGCTGGTGCTCGGCCCCGTTGCCGACCATCTGGCATTGATGCAACTGCTGGCGCGCTGAAGGAAATTCCATGATTACCACCGATACCAAGCAACGCGTCGAACGCCCGGCCGAGAGCGCCGCGCAGAGCCTGCAGCCGGCGCTGGTTGACGCCTTCGTCAAGCTCGCGCCGCAGCACATCATCAAGAACCCGGTGATGGCCGTGGTCTGGGCCGGCACGCTCGCGACCGGCGCGGCCACGCTGGCCGGCCTGTCCTCCCCGGGCTTTGGCTGGGCCGTCACAGCCATCCTGTTTCTCACCGTGCTCTTCGGCAACTTCGCCGAGGCCGTGGCCGAGTCGCGCGGGCGGGGCCAGGCGGCGTCGCTGCGGCGCGCGCGCAAGGACCTGATGGCGCGGCGCATCGACAGCCTGGGCCGCGAGGCCAGCGTGCCCGCGGCCGATCTGCGCCCGGGCGACCTGGTCGTGGTCGAGGCCGGGCAGCTGGTGCCCGCCGACGGCGAGATCGAGCAGGGCCTGGCGACCATCAACGAAGCCGCGGTGACCGGTGAGTCCGCCCCGGTGCTGCGCGAGGCCGGCACCGACCGCTCGGGTGTGATCGGCGGCACCAAGGTGCTGTCCGACCGCATCGTGGTGCGCGTCACGGCCGAGCCGGGCCACAGCTTCCTGGACCGCATGATCGCGCTGGTCGAGGGCTCGAACCGGCAAAAGACGCCCAACGAGATCGCGCTGGGCATCCTGCTGATGGTGATGACGCTGACTTTTGCCATCGTCGTCGTGACGCTGCCCTTCATTGGCGGTTTTGTCGGTGTCGAGGTCAATGTGGTGCTGCTGATCGCGCTGCTGGTGTGCCTGATCCCCACGACCATTGGCGGGCTGCTGCCGGCCATCGGCATTGCCGGAATGAACCGCGCGCTCAAGGCCAACGTACTGGCCAAGTCGGGCAAGGCCGTGGAAGTGGCGGGCGACGTGGACGTGCTGCTGCTCGACAAGACCGGCACCATCACCTATGGCGACCGCCAGGCCACGGCCTTTCATGCGATGCCCGGTGTCGACGCCGCGCAGTTGCGCCAGGCGGCGCTGCTGGCGTCGCTCGCCGACCCGACGCCCGAGGGCAAGTCGGTGGTGCGGCTGGCGCGCGAAAAAGGGGAGCAGGGCGCGGACCCGCAGGGTGCAAACTTCGTGCCTTTCTCGGCGCAGACGCGCATGTCGGGGGTGGATATCGGCGAGCGCGTGATCCGCAAGGGCGCGCTGAGCGCGATCACCGCGCATGTGCAGTCGCTTGACGGCCATGTGCCGGCCGAGATCGAAGCGCGCGCCGAGCAGGTGGCGCGCACCGGCGCCACGCCGCTGGTGGTGAGCGACGGGCGCCAGGTGCTGGGCGTGATCGAGCTGTCCGACGTGATCAAGCACGGCATCAAGGAGCGCTTCGCTCGGCTGCGCGAGATGGGTATCAAGACGGTGATGATCACCGGCGACAACAAGCTCACGGCGGCGCACATCGCGGCCGAGGCCGGCGTCGACGACTACATTGCCGAGGCGCGTCCCGAGGACAAGCTCGCGCGCATCCGCGCCGAGCAGGCCGAGGGGCGGCTGGTGGCAATGGTCGGCGACGGCACCAACGACGCGCCGGCGCTGGCCCAGGCCGACATCGGTCTGGCGATGAACTCGGGCACGCAGGCGGCCAAGGAAGCGGGCAACATGGTCGATCTGGACTCCGACCCGACCAAGCTGCTGGCGGTGGTGGAGATCGGCAAGCAGCAGCTGATCACGCGCGGCGCGCTGACCACCTTCTCGCTGGCCAACGACGTGTCGAAGTACTTCGCGATCCTGCCGGCGCTGTTTGCGGTGGCGATCCCGCAGATGGCCGCGCTCAACGTCATGCAGCTGTCGAGCCCGTCGAGCGCGGTGCTGTCGGCGCTGATCTTCAACGCCGTGATCATTCCCATGCTGATTCCGCTGGCGCTGCGCGGCGTGCGCTTCAAGCCCGCGGGCGCCACCGAGCTGCTGCGCAACAACATGCTGGTCTACGGGCTGGGCGGCCTGGTGCTGCCGTTCATTGCCATCAAGCTGATCGACATCGTGCTGTCGGCGCTGTTCACACTTTGAGGTCCCTGCCATGAGCATTCCAAGTCTTTCGGGCAACACGCCCGCGCGCGCTGTGCGCCAGGAGCCGGCGCAGCAGCCCGCCACTTCCCTTCCCGGGGTGCTGCGCGGCGCCGTGGGGCTGAGCGTCATCACGCTGGCCGGGTTCGGCTTCCTGTATTCGCTGGCCGGCGTGGGGCTGGGCCAGGCGCTGTTTCCCCATGCCGCCAACGGCAGCCTGATCGAGCGGGGTGGCCGCGTGGTCGGCTCGGCGCTGGTGGCGCAGCCCTTTGCCAGCGAGCGCTACTTCCAGTCGCGGCCCTCGGCCGCAGGCTACAACCCGATGGCGCTGGCCGGCAGCAACCAGGCGCGCACCCACGCCGAGCTGCGCGAGCGGCTCGATGCCAGCCGCGCCGCCACGGCGCAGCGCGAGGGCGTGGCGCCGAACGAGGTGCCCTCGGATCTGGTGACGCAGTCGGGCAGCGGCAGCGACCCGCACCTGAGTCCGCAGGCGGTCGCCATCCAGATCGAACGCGTGGCGCGGGCGCGCGGCATGGAGCGCGCCGCGCTCGAGGCCGTGGTGGCGCAGCACACCGAGCCGCGCCAGTGGGGCGTGCTGGGCGCGCCGCGCGTCAATGTGCTGGCGCTGAACCTGGCGCTCGATGGCGCGGCAACGCCGGGGAGCGGCCGATGAGCAGGGTAGGCGACTATCTGCAGATACAGGACACGGTGCTCGATCTGCAGGTCGCGGGCAAGGCCGCGCTGTTCGAGGCCATCGGCCGGCATGTGCAGCGCGTGCACGGCCTGCCGGCCGATGCCGTGGCGGGCGCGCTGCTGCGGCGCGAGCGCACCGGCTCGACGGCGGTAGGTCACGGCGTGGCCATGCCGCATGCGCGGGTGCCCGGCCTGCAGCGTATCCGCGTGGTCTATCTGCGGCTCGCGCCGGCACTGTCCTTCGACACCCCCGACGGGCGCCCGATCACCGATGTGGTGGTGCTGCTGGTGCCGGACCCGGCCGCGCAGCTGCACCTCGATATCCTGGCCGATGCGGCCGCGCTATTTGGCGACGCGGGCTTTCGCCAGGCGCTGCACGAATGCAACGATGCGCTTTTGGCGCAGGCGCTTTTTGTCCGCTGGAGGCAGCCGGTGCCGCCCGGCGCGCGGCCGGCGCAGCCGTGCCTGGCCGGGCACGCGCCATGAACGCGGGCTTGTGTGTCGGTGTCGAGGCCGGCTCCGAGCGGCTGGAGCTGGTGCTGCTGGGCGCGAAGCCGCGCATGTGCCGCGTGGGTTTTCCGTCCAATTCCATTGGCTGGGCCGCGGTGCGCGGGTTCCTGGCAGGCCACCACCAGCCGGTGCGCATTGCCGTGGCCGGCGTGGCGGCGCTGGGCTTTGCGTTGGCCGTGGGCAACGCGCAGGATCGCCGGGTGCTGATCGTGGCGCCGACGGTGGTGAAATCGGCACTGGAACTCGCATTGCACGCGAAGAATAATCTGTAGGCTCGAGGGATGGAGACACCCGCGATGAAAACCCATGGGCTTTGAAAATGCACAGCAGGCGGATGCGCTGATCGGCACGCTGCGGCGCGAGGCCGCGGGGCGGCTCACGGTGTTCCTGGGCGCGTCGCCCGGGGTGGGCAAGACCTACGCGATGCTGACGCGCGCGCGCGAGCTGTACCGCCAGGGCAAGGACGTGGTCATCGGCGTGGTCGAGACGCACGGTCGCAGCGAGACGCAGGCGCTGGTCGAGGGCCTGCCGCTGGTGGCGCGCCGCAAGATCGAATACCAGGGCCGCTGGCTCGAGGAAATGGACCTCGACGCGCTGCTCGCGCGCCGCCCGGCCGTGGCGCTGGTCGACGAGCTCGCGCACCGCAACGCGCCGGGCAGCCGCCATGAACGGCGCTGGCAGGATGTCGACGAGCTGCTGGACGCGGGCATCGATGTCTACACGACGATCAACATCCAGCACCTCGAGAGCCTCAACGACGTGGTGCACCAGATCACCGGCGTGCGCGTGAGCGAAACCGTGCCCGATGCGGTGTTCGAGCGCCTGCGCGACATCCGGCTGGTGGACCTGCCCCCGCGCGAGCTGATCGAGCGGCTGAACCAGGGCAAGGTCTACCTGCCCGAGCAGGCCAGCCAGGCGCTGCAGGCATTCTTCTCGCCGTCGAACCTGACGGCGCTGCGCGAGCTGGCGATGCAGACCGTGGCCGACCATGTCGATGCCGACCTGCGCGAAACCCGCGCCGCGCGCGGGCTCGGTGGCCTCGCCATCCAGCGCCATGTGCTGATCGCGATCGACGGGCGCGGCCAGTCCGAATACCTGGTGCGCGCCGGCAGCCGCATTGCCGAGCGCCGCGACGCGCCCTGGTCGGTGGTCTGCGTCGAGGGCGGGGGCAGCGCGGCCACGCGCTCGGCGCAGGAGCGCCAGCTCGAGCTCGACAAGGCGTTTGCGCTGGCGCGCAGCCTCGGCGGCAGCACCGAGATACTGCACGGCACCGACGTGGCGCAGGTGCTGCTGGACGCGGCGGGCGCGCGCGGCGCGCGCTCGATCGTCATCGGCCGCACGCGCGAGCGGCCGATCGCGCGCATCTTCAACCGCACGCTCACGCAGCAGCTGCTGCGCCGCGGCGCGCGCTATGAGCTCACCATCGTCAGCACGCCGCAGGCGCGCCAGCGGTCGCTGCGGCTGCCGGATCTGAGCGGCGAGCGCTTCACGCGCCGCGAGCCGGTGCTGGTGCTGCTGGCGACCTGCGGCGCGGTGGCCGCGGCGGCGCTGGCGCGGCGCTTCCTGGGCATGGGCGACCTGTCGATGGTGTTCCTGATCGCGGTGCTGCTCGTGGCGTCGCGCGCGCGCATGGTCACCGCCTTCATCACGGCGGTGCTGTGCTTCTTTGTCTACGACTTCTTTTTCATCGACCCGCTGCTGACGCTGGTGATCGGCTCGCATGGCGGCGTTGCCACGGTGGTCATGTTCCTGGCCGCGGCGCTGATCGCGGGCCGGCTGGCCTCGCGGCTGCGCCAGCAGGTGGTGGCGCTGCGCGCGGCCAACGCCCATGCCACGGCCATGCAGCACCTGGGCCAGCAGCTGGCCACCGCGGCCGATCTGGGGCAGGTCATTGCCGCCGGGTCTTCGGCGCTGCAGTCGACGCTGCAGGCCGTGGTGTGGATCCGCATCAACGGCGAGTCCGGGCCGCCGGCCGTCGCCGCGCTGCTGGGCGAGAAGGACCGCGCGGCGGCCGACTGGAGCCAGCGCCACGGCCAGGCCAGCGGACGTTTCACCGATACGCTGTCGCACTCGACCTGGTGGTTCCTGCCGGTGCGCTCGGACCAGGACACGCTGGGCGTGGTCGCGCTGCAGCTGCCGGCGGGCACGTCGCGCCTGGGCTTCGAGCAGCGGCGCCTGGCCGAGCGCATGGTCGAGGACATCGGCCAGGCGGCGCTGCGCGCGCGCCTGGTGTCCGATCTCGAGGTGGCGCGCGTCACGGGCGAAACCGAGCGGCTGCGCTCGGCGCTGCTGTCATCGGTGTCGCACGATCTGCGCTCGCCGTTGTCCTCGATGATCGGCGCTGCCGACAGCCTGGCGAGCTACGGCAAGGACATGAGCGAGGAAGACCGTGTCAGCCTGCTGCAGACCATCCGCCTCGAAGGCGAGCGGCTCGACCGCTATATCCAGAACCTGCTGGACATGACGCGCCTGGGCCACCAGGGGCTGACGCTCACGCGCGACTGGATCGGAGTCGACGAGCTCGTGGGCTCGGCCTGCCGGCGGCTGCAGCGCTACGTGCCGCAGGCGCGCGTCGAGGTCGACATTCCCGCGGGGCTGCCGCTGGCGCATGTGCATCCGGCGCTGATCGAGCAGGCGCTGTTCAATGTGCTGGAAAATGGCGCCAAGTTCTCGCCCCCGGGCGAGCCGCTGCGCGTGGTGGTGCGCCGCTCGGAGGCCGGGCAGCTGCAGATCGACGTCTGCGACCGCGGCCCGGGCATTCCCGAGGACGAGCGCAGCCGCATCTTCGACATGTTCTACAGCGTCGAGCGCGGCGACCGTGGGCGCCAGGGCACGGGCCTGGGGCTGACCATCGTGCAGGGCATCATCGGCGCGCACATGGGCGAGGTCCAGGCGCTGCCCGGGCCCGAGGGGCGCGGCACCACCATCCGCCTGACGCTGCCCTGGGGCGAGCCACCGGCACTGGAGAGCATTGGATGAACGTGAACCACGACAGCCTTTCGACGGCGCCTGCCGCGCGCGTGCTGGTGATCGACGACGAACCGCAGATCCGCAAGTTCATCGACATCAGCGTGCGCTCGCAGGGCTACAAGACGCTGCTGGCCGAAACCGGCGAGCAGGGGCTTGCGCTGCTTGCCTCCCAGGGCGCCGATCTGGTGATTCTCGATCTGGGCTTGCCCGACCGCGACGGCCAGGACGTGCTGCGCGAGCTGCGCCAGTGGTCGCGTGTGCCGGTGATCGTGCTCACCGTGCGCTCGAGCGAGGCGCAGAAGGTGGCGCTGCTCGATGCGGGCGCCAACGACTATGTGACCAAGCCGTTTGGCATCGAGGAGCTGATGGCGCGCATCCGCGCATTCCTGCGCAACGCCAGCCGCGAAGGGCAGGTGCTGCCGGCCTATGACGACGGCGCGCTGCGCATCGACCTGGCGCGGCGCGAGGTGCGGCTGGACGGCGCGCCGGTGGCGCTCACGCGCAAGGAATTCGCGCTGCTGTCGCTGCTGGCGCAGCAGCCCGGGCGCCTGATCACGCAGCCGCAGCTGCTGCGCGAGATGTGGGGGCCGACGCACGAGGACGATGCGCATTACCTGCGCATCCTGGTGGGCAAGCTGCGCCACAAGCTCGGTGACGACGCCGCCGCGCCGCGGTACATCATCACCGAGCCCGGTGTGGGGCTGCGCTTTCAGGCGCGCGAGCGTGCAGACGGCCCGCCGGCGGCGGGCCCGGCTCAGTAGCCCAGGGACCTCAGTAGCCCAGGTACACCTGTGCCAGGATCAGCGCTGCGATGACGCAGCCGATGCACCCGAATACCAGCAACGGAACCTGACGCGTGCGGCGCGAGCGGACGGTGAACCGGTTCGTGTCATAGGGCGTGGGCGCGCCCTGCTGCAGGCTCAGGCCATGCGACGCCAGCGCAGTGAGAAACAGCAGCGGCAACCCCATGGCGTGGCCGTACCAGAACACGCCCAGCTGGCGTTGCAGATACTGCAGCCCCGTCAGGCGCTGGCCGTCGAGTGTCATGACCACCACGCCCAGCAGCGCCTTGCCAGGCGTGGTGCCGGCCCTGGCAAAAATGCCGGCCTCGACCAGCAATCCCAGGGGAAGCAGGCACAGGGTCAGCAGCCACGGCGAGAAGGGGCGCTGAAACCAGAGCGCAAATCCCGGCATCTGCACCAGCAGCAACCAGGCCAGCAGTGCGATGGGCAGGCCAATGGTCCAGAGATCGAGCATGCGCGCCAGAAGGCGGCGCCAGGCCCCGGCCGGCGCGAGATCGAGCGGCCGCTCAGCCTCTACCTGCACGGCACCGGTCTTGCGCAGGGCCGAAAGTGTCTCCATCGACATCCAGTGGCTCAGGCCTTCCTTCCAGACCAGGGTTTGCTGCGTCGTCACTGCGTGACGCAGCGTGAGTTCCAGCATCTGCAGGGAAACCGGACCCTGCAGGCTGCCGCGTATCCAGAACCACCATGCGTCTTGCATTTTCGTGATCTCCGACAGCTTGCGGGCGGGGCCGAGGAACCAGGCCAAAATGCCGGCTTCCAGCGCAAACGCCAGGGTAAACAGCAGCGGTGAAAAGGGGCGTTGAAACCACAGCGTGAGTCCTGGCAATATATGCATCAGCAGCGACTGTGCGAGCCGCGTGGCGATAGGAATGCCGACGATCCACAACCAGAACCATGGCTGCGTGGCGGGGTACCCGGATCCGTATGGCGAGAGATCGGCTGGCATCGCCGGCGAGCGGCTGCGCAGCGCGCGGCGACTTCGCTGTTCAGACTGCGGGCGGTCCGCCGGTGGCGCGTGCCGATCAGTAGCCAAGGTAGCCCTTTGCGAAGCCCAGGCCGGCCATGATGCAGCCGATGCCCGTGAGCACCAGCACCCGGGTGCGGCCGAGGCGCCGCGCCCGTACGGTGAACCGGTTCACGTCATAGGGCGTGGGCTCGCCCATCTGCAGGCTCAGGCCATGCGACACCATGGCAATCAGCGAAATGATCGGCAGCCCGAGGGCAAAACCAAACCAGAAAACGCCCAGTTGCCGGCGCAGGTACTGCGTTGGCGTCAGGGGCTGGCCGTCCAGCGTCATGACCTCCACGCCCAGCAGTGACTTGCCGGGCGTGGTGCCAAAGAAGGCGAAGACGCCGGCTTCCAGCGCCATTGTCAGGGGCAACACGCACAGGGCCAGCAACAGCGTTGAAGAGGGGCGTTGAAGCCAGTGCGCAAATCCGGGCACCTGTATCTGCACCTGCGCCAGCAGCAGCCAGCCCAGCAGCGCGGTGGGCATGCCGATGATCCAGAGATCCACCATGCGGGCCCAGAACCGGCGCCAGGCCCCGGCCGGCGCGAGGCGCGCGAGAGGCGGCGCAGGCTCGGTCTGCACGGTGCCGGTCTCGCGCAGCGCCGCAAGCTCCGCCACCGATATCCAGCAGCTCAGGCCTTCCCTCCAGATCAGGCTTTGCGGCGTCATGTGCCCGTGAAACAGCATGACTTCAAGCACCTCCATGGAAACCGGACCGCGCGGGCTGTCGCCCACCAAATACCACCATGCACCTTGCATCTCGTATCTCCGTTCGATGAAACCAGGGGCCGCCACCGACCGCTGCGGGGCCGGCTGGCCCTTGCCGGCGGGCCACGACGTACAGGTTCTTGCTATTGGATTAATTAATTGAATTAATTGGACGATAGTTTATGTCAATCTATACTGCGCCTGCAAGTAGGCTGCAGACCCGGGTTGCACCCGGAACGCCTATCGCGTAAGACACATCGTGAAACAATGTGGCGAATGGTCATCACCGGATGGAAGTGCGTGCCGTTGAGAAGTTTTTCTCCGAACCTTGAAAGTGCAGATGTTGGAATGTCATGAAGACGCCGGGCCGGTGGGCCGGCAGCTGGCGCAGCTCAGCGCGTTGGACCGCGTCATGGCGATTGCGGAGTTCGAGCTGGACGGCTCCCTGAGCCATGCCAACGACAACTTCCTCGCGCTGTTCGGTTTCACGCGGCAAGAGGCCGTGGGGCGGCACCACAGCAGCTTTTGCACTCCGGTTTTTGCCAGCAGCGCCGAGTACTGCGATTTCTGGCCCCAGCTGCGCGATGGCAAGGCGCACACCGGCCTGGCCGAGCGGGTGCGCTGCGATGGCCGCAGCTGCTGGCTGGAAGCCACCTACATCCCGGTGCTCGATGCCCAGGGCAAAGTGCGCCAGATCCTCAAGATCGCCACCGACGTCACGGCGCGCCTGCAGCGCGAACAGGCGCAGACCCAGCACCTGCAGCGGCTGTCGCTGGTGGCCGATGCCAGCAGCACGGCGGTGGTGATCAGCGACAGCCGCTCCGGCATCGTTTACGTCAACAATGGCTTCAGCCGCATGTTTGGCTGGCAGCTCGATGAAGTGCGCGGGCGCGAACCCGTGGCGTTGCTGGCGCCCCAGCTCACGGAAGATTTCACCGAGTCCTACCGCGTCGCGCTGCGCGAAGGGCGCTCGGTCAAGCGTGAGGAAATCTTGCTCAGCAAGGACGGGCGGCGCTATTGGGTCAAGGTCGTGAGCAACCCGATTGCCGCGGCCAAAGCCGAGGATTCGGACTGCACCGTGACCACGCTCACGGACATCACGCGCTTGAAGATGCACGAGGTGCTGCAGCACCGCGTGCTCGAGGCCATGGTGCGCGAAAGTCCGCTGGTCGAGGTGCTGGAGCTGATCTGCCGGGAAGTCGAGCACATCTCCCCGGAGATCAGCGCTTCGATCCTGGGCGTCAGCGAGCAGGGGCTGCTGCAGCCGCTGGTGGGCCCGGGCCTGCCCGAGGACTATTCGCGCCAGCTCGAAGGCGTCGCCATCGGGCCGTCGGTGGGCTCGTGCGGCACGGCGGCCTGGCGCAACGAAACCGTGCGCGTGGACGATATCGCCACCGATCCGCTGTGGGCCGATTTCCGTCACCTGATCCTGCCGCTGGGCTATGTGGGCTGCTGGTCCACGCCGATCCGCAACAGCCTCGGGCGCGTGGTCGGCACCTTTGCGTTCTACTTCAAAAGCCCGCGCGTGCAGGCCGCGGAGCTGTTTCACCAGTTGATGATCGACGCCTGCGTGCACCTGTGCGCGCTGGCGCTCGAGCGCGAGCACACGCGCCAGCGCATCCGCCAGCTGGCGTTCTACGACGGGCTGACCGGCCTGCCCAACCGCAGCCTGCTGCAGGCCAAGGCGGACCAGGCCATCGCGACGGCCGAGCGCCACAATGAAAGCCTGGCGGTGCTGTTCATCGACCTGGACCGTTTCAAACAGGTCAATGATTCGCTCGGCCATCCCGCCGGCGACGAGCTGCTGCGCCAGATCGCGGCCCGGCTGCGCCAGGACCTGCGGGCCTCGGATATTGCCGGGCGGCTCTCGGGCGACGAATTCGTCGTGGTGCTGGGGCAGTGCGACGTGGCGCAGACCACCGACCTGATCGAGCGGCTGCTGGCGCTGCTGGCCACCCCGGTCATGGTGGCCGGCGTGGCATTGGCGGCGTCCGCGAGCATCGGCATCGCGATGTTCCCGGCCGATGGCCGCGACATGGAAACCCTCCTGCACCGTGCCGACATGGCGATGTACCACGCCAAGAGCCAGGGCCGCGGGTGCTTCAGCTTCTTCAGCAGCGAGATGAACCAGTTGGCGCAGGAGCGCCTGGCGCTGGAGACCGCGCTGCGCCACGCCATCCAGACCCGCCAGCTGCATCTGCACTACCAGCCCCAGGTGGACATGAAAACCGGGCGCCTGTGCGGCGTGGAGGCGCTGGCGCGCTGGACCCACCCGGAGCTCGGCGAAATCTCCCCCGCGCGCTTCATTCCCCTGGCCGAGGAATGCGGCCTGGTGGCCGATCTGGGCCACTGGGCGCTGCGCGAAGCCTGCAGCCAGCTGTCGGCCTGGCGCGCGCAGGGGCATGCCGTGCCGTCGGTCTCGGTGAACCTGTCGCCTACCAGCTTCCACAACCTGGATCTGCCGCGCATGATTGCCGCGACGCTCGAGGTCAATGCGCTTCAACCCGAGGATCTGATGCTGGAGATCACCGAAAGCGTGCTGTTGGATACCAATCCCAGCACAATGAAGACCATTGCCGAGGTGCATGCCAAGGGCATTCGCCTGGCGATGGACGATTTCGGCACCGGTTATTCGAGCCTGAGCTATCTGCGCCGCCTGCCGGTCAGTGAGCTCAAGCTCGACCGCAGTTTCGTTGCCGACCTCGAACACGACGAGGCCGCGCAGGCGCTCAGCGCCGCGATCCTGGGCATCGGCAAGAGCCTGCATCTCACAGTGGTGGCCGAGGGCGTGGAAACCTCGGCGCAGAAGTCGCTGCTGCTGGCCCAGGGCTATCCGGTGGCGCAGGGGTACCTGTTCTCGCGCCCGCTCCATCCGGATGATTTCGGGCGCTGGCTGGAGCGGGCGCAACAGGGGCAGGGCGCGGCTTCCTGAGACAGGTGGGGCCGCAAGGCACAGGCCCTTGAAGCAGGAGTCTTGAAATGCAAGGCAGTCTCAAATATCTGGGGGGTGCGGCTGGCGTGGCAGCGGCCCTGGCATTTTGGATCGGCACGCAGCAGCCATCCCCAGGGGAGCCGGTTTCGGGCAGCGCGAAGCCCGTTGCCGAAAAAAGCGCTGCGCCGCCTGCGGCGCGCGTCGTGGACACAATCCCTTCCGGGGCGGCGCAACGGGTGGCCCCGCAGCCACCAGGCGCTGCCGAGATGATGCGCAATTCGCGCGACTACCGCGTGGTTCATGAAGCCCTGGCCCGCGCCGGCACCCGCGAGGCGCGGTTCTATGCCAAGGAGATCCTGCGTTATTGCCGCGTCCTCAGGCAACTCGGTTTGCGCGAGGATGTGCCGGCATCGCACAGGCAGATGGCGGCAAGCGAGCTGGTGCAGGCGCGCTGCAGTTCATTCAGCAATGGCGAGTTGTCAACGCAAGCCCTGCAGCAGATCGACACCGACGCGCGTTATCCGCCAGGGTTGGAGGAGTTGAGCCGGGAGTGGGGCGACGCCGGCAGCAGCGAGGAGCGTCAGAAGGCGCTTTTCGCCAAGGCGCTGGAAACCAACGATCCCTTGCTGCTGCAACGTGTCGGTTTGTCGTACCTGGGCCAGGACAGTGGCACGGTGGAGCTGGGTGGATTGACGTTCACCGACGGACCTACCCGGGATGCCATGCACATGGCTTGGACGGCTGCAGTCTGCGAAGGCACGGGAACGGAGTGCGGCGCAGGCGAGCACTACATGGTGGACATCTGCGCCAATGCGGATGTGTGCGAGGACTCGCGCAGCAGCGCCATGCGTGCGTTGGTGGCGCGTGCGCATGGCGAGATCTATCTTGCGACCTACGACGCCGCCTACGCGATGTTCGTCAAGGCCATCCAGGCGCGGAATGTGGCGTTTTTCTTCACGCAGGGCCCGCCCTAGCTTCTCCTTTTCCGCGCAACGCCATCCCCCTTAGTTGAAAAACGCGTTTGCATAGTCCCAATCATTCGTGGATGGATCGGGGACGGATTCCTAGACTCGGCGCAGAACAAATTTTCTGGGAACGCGCCATGTCAGGATCTGCAAACATCTCTCGCCGCCGCAGCGCGGGCCTCACGGCCGGCCTGCTGCTGGCCGCCACCGCGGGCCTGGGCGCTGCCGTTGCCGCCGAGGGCCATTGGCCGAACAAGCCGATCACGCTGGTCGTGCCCTATCCGCCAGGCGGCACCAACGACAACGTGGCGCGGCTGATGGCCGAGCAGGTGTCGGCCCGGGCCGGGCAGCCGGTGATCATCGAATACAAGCCGGGCGCGGGCGGCACCATCGGCGCGCAGTTCGTGGCGCGCGCCAAGCCCGATGGCTACACGCTGCTCAATGCCTCCATTGGCAACCTGGCGATTGCGCCGCAGCTGATGCCGGTGCAGTTCGATTCCTTCAAGTCCTTCCAGTCGATTGCCTATATCGGCGCCGGCATCACGACCTTTGCGGTGCGCCCCGGTTTCCCGGCCAGGAATTTGCAGGAGCTCGTGGCCTATGCCAGGAAGCACCCGATCTCGCTGGGCACCTCGGGCGTGGGCACGCCCGGCCACATGGCGGGCGTGTACTTTCAGCAGCTCACCGGCATCCAGATGACGCATGTGCCCTACAAGGGCAGCGCGGCGGCCATCAACGATGCGATTGGCGGCCATGTCGATCTGGTGATCGATCCGCTGAGCACGACGTTCGTGCGCGCCGAGAAGCTCAAGGCGCTGGCCTATTTCGGCACGGCGACGCCGCCCGAAGGGCTCAGGGGCGTGCAGTCGGTGTCCCAGCAGGGTTTCACGAAATGGGACGACGCGTTTGGCGGCTCGTTCTTCTGGACTGCGCCCGCGGGCATTCCCGACGCGGTGCAAAAGAAGCTCACGGGCTGGGTGCTCGAGGCGCTGGCCACGCCCGAAGTGCGCCAGGCGCTGGTGCAGGTCCAGGTCAGCGCCGCGCCCGCGGATGCCGCGGGCACCACGGCCATCGTGCACAGGATGCACGGGCTGGCCAAGGACATCTTCGTGACGCAGCAGCCGGTCGCGCAGGCGAAGTAGGCACGGCGCGCAAGCCGCGCGCAATGGCAAGTTTCAAAGGTTGAAGTTCATGCATCTGGGTTTGTTTTTGCTGGCTGCGGGCCACCACGCGGGGGGCTGGCGCTATCCCGGCGCCGAGTCGGGTACCGAGAATTTCGAGTTGATCAGCCGTGTCACAAGGCAAGCCGAAGACGCGAAGTTCGACATGGTGTTCTTTGGCGACCGGCTGGTCACGAGCCGGGATTCGCACCCGTCGATGGTCACGCGCCCCGACCCGATGGTGGTGCTGGCGATGCTCGCGGTGCAGACCCGGCAGATCGGTCTCGCGGCCACGGCTTCGACCACCTACAGCGACCCCTTCACGCTGGCGCGCGCGCTGGCCTCGGTGGACCTGCTGAGCCAGGGGCGCGCGGCCTGGAACATCGTCACCACGGTGCAGGACGGCTCGGGCAACTTCAGCCGCTCGCTGCACCCGGAGTCGAACGAGCGCTATGCGATTGCGCAGGAGTTCGTTCAGGTGGTGCAGGGCCTGTGGCGCTCGTGGGAGGCCGACCCCTATGTGCGCGACAAGGAGCGCGGCATCTACATCGACACCGACAAGATGCATGCGCTCGAGCATGTGGGCCAGTACTTTCAGGTCAAGGGGCCACTGAACGTCACGCGCAGCCCGCAGGGCGAGCCGGTGCTGATCCAGGCCGGCTCCTCGGGCGCGGGCCAGCAGCTTGGCGCGCGCTATGCCGAGGTGATCTTCACGGCGCAGCAGGACCTGCAGGCGGCGCAGGCGTTCTACCAGGCGCTCAAGCAGCAGGCCGCGGCCGCGGGGCGCGATCCGGCCAAGGTCAAGGTGATGCCGGGGCTGATGCCGATCATCGGCAAGACCGCGGCCGAGGCGCGGGACAAGCTCGCGCAGCTGCAGGAATTCACCGACCAGAGCAAGGCGCATTACATGCTGTCGGCCGAGCTCGATCTCGATCTCACGGGCCACGACCTCGATGCGCCCGTGCCCGATCTGCCGCAGGACGACAAGAGCTTCAGCCGGCGCAAGCTGCTGCTGAAGATCGCGCGCGACCAGCAGCTGACGCTGCGCCAGCTCTACCACCACATCGCCAGCAGCCGCGGCCACCAGGTCGTGGCGGGCACGGCCGAGGAAGTGGCCGAGCACATGCTGCACTGGGTCGATGCGGGCGCGGCCGACGGCTTCAACATCATGCCGGCGTACTTCCCCGGCGGCTTCGAGGAATTCACGCGCGGCGTGGTTCCGATCCTGCAGGAACGCGGGCGCTTTCGCCGCGAATACCAAGGCAGCACGCTGCGCGCCCATCTGGGCCTGACAGCTCCCGTTTGACATCCGAACCGAAGGAACACCATGTCCGTCTTGTTGATTGCCGGCAGCCCCTCGCACACCTCCCGCTCCGCGGCCCTGCTGGAGTCCGTGGGCAAGCGCCTTGCCAAACACCACGCGCAAGTGGAGCTGCTGCAGATTCGCGACCTGAATGCGCAGGCGCTGATCCACGCCGATTTCGCCGACCCCTCGATCGTGCGCGCCGCGCAGCAGGTGGCCGACGCGCAGGTGGTGATCATCGCCACGCCGGTCTACAAGGCGGCCTACAGCGGGGTGCTCAAGGTGTTTCTCGACCTGCTGCCCCAGGCCGGGCTCAAGGGCAAGACCGTGCTGCCGCTGGCCACCGGCGGCAGCCCGCACCACATGCTGGCGCTCGACTACGCGCTGCGCCCGGTGCTCCAAGCCCTGGGCGCCAAACAGATTCTTCCGGGCATCTACGCGACCGATGCGCAGGTGTTCGTGCTGCCCGAGGGCGCGAGCACGCTGGCGCCGGAGCTGGCGCTGCGCGTCGACGAGGCGGTGCAGGTGCTGGCGAGCGAGGTGCTGCATCTTTCCACGGCGTTTGCACCGGTGCACTTTTCCCAGGTGCGCTGCAGCGTTTGAGCCTTTCCCTTTTCTCTATTTTTCAGGAGCCAGTCATGACGATTCAAGCCATCAATGTACGCAACCAGTTCAAGGGCAAGGTACGCGAGATCATTCGCGGGGATGTGGTGTCGGAGGTCGATGTGCAGACGCCATGGGGGATCGTGACGTCGGTGATCACCACAAGGTCGGTGGATGATCTTCAGTTGGTGGTGGGGTCTGAAGTCGTTGCTTTGGTGAAATCTACGGAGGTTTCTATTGCGAAGCTTTGAGGGGTGCGCGCCCGAAAGTGGCGCCTGGATGGATCTTGAGGGCAGGCCCTTCATCCTTCGACAGGCTCAGGACGAACGGGAACGGCCGTTCGCGCTGCGCCAAGTTCGGGACGAACGGGGATAGCCGTTCGCTCTGCGCCAAGTTCAGGACGAATGGTTGATACGTCGCGCTGCGCCCGGTTTTAGGGCGTCGCCTCCACCCTCCCGCCCCCGTTCGCCCTGAGCTTGTCGAAGGGTGGACGGCCCCCCTAAAGAAGAAAAACGCAGTGTCCTTCCGGCCACTGCGTTTTTTCATCGGGGAATCTTCAAATCGTCTGGAAAGCGTGCGTCCCATCGCGCTTCAACTGCTCCACCAGCTGAAACTCCCAATCCAGATACGCCTGCATCGCGCTGCGCGGCGCCTGCGTGCCTTCATAGGGCCGGCGGTAGCGGTCGATGCGCGGGGAGGCCAGGCGGGTTTCGCCCTTTTCCAGCGGCAGGCCTTCGGCGATCCAGGCTTGGGTGCCGCCGGCCAGGGCGTAGACCGGGGCGCCGGTGGCTTCGGCCAGCGCCTGGGCGGCGTAGCGCGCGAGCAGGCTGGAGCCGCAGGTCACCACGTAGCGCTCGGCCTTGGGGATCGCTTCGACGGCTTCGCTCAGCTGCGAGCGCAGCGCGAACCAGGCGCCGGGGATATGGCGCTGCACATAGTTGGCGCTGCTGGTGAAGTCCAGCAGCGCGGTGCTGGGTTGCGAGGCTTGCAGCCACCCCGCCAGCGTCTGCACCGTGATGTCCTGCACCGCGCCCGCGGGTTCGGGGTAGACGCTGGCGGGCTGGCCCACTTCGCTCCAGTCGTCGGCACCGGCGCCATCGAGCACCCAGACTTCCCAGCCCATCTGCGCGAGCCATGAGGCGGACATGTTGGCGCGCACGCCGTCGTCATCGGCCAGCACGACGCGCGCGCCGCGCACCGGCGCCGCGTGGTCGGTTTCCTGCACCAGCTGACCGCCGGGGTAGTGGCGAAAACCGGGCAGGTGGCCGGCCGCATATTCCTCGGCGCTGCGCACGTCGAAACGGTAGGTGGTGCGGGCGCTTTCTTCGGCAAAGCCGTCGAGCTGCGCGCGCGTCGCGCGGCGCACGCCGGCGCGGTCGGCCACGGCGCGGGCGCGCTCGGCGGCCTGGCTGCGCACGGCGTCATCGACTTCGGGCGCGCGGCGGTCGGCGCCGTGGTCGAGCTCCTGGCCGGCCAGCAGCCAGCCGATGGTGCCGTTGCGCAGCGCCGTGACGCGGTTGGGCAGCCCGGCGTTGATCAGCGACTGCGTGCCGATCAGGCTGCGCGTGCGGCCCGCGCAATTGACGACGATATGCGTTGCCGGATCGGGCGCGAGCGCCTGCGCGCGCAGCACCAGCTCGGCGCCGGGCACGCTCACGCCGCCGGGAATGCTCATGGTCTGGTATTCGTCGAAACGGCGCGCATCGAGCACCACGACATTGGCTTGGCTGTCGAGCAGCGCCTTGACTTCCTCGGCCGCCAGCGACGGCGTGTGGCGCTCGGCCTCGAGCCATTCGCCAAAGGATTTGCTCGGCACGTTGACATCGATGAACAGCTCGTAGCCCGCGTTGCGCCAACCCGCCAGGCCGCCCGCGAGCGCATGCACCTGCGTATAGCCCAGGGCCTGCAGGCGGTGCGCGGCCAGCGCGGCCAGGCCTTCGCCGTTGTCATAGACGGCGATGCGCACGTCGCGCCGCGGCAGGCGCTGCCAGGCCTCGAGCTCGATCCGGCCCGCGGGCAGGTTGGCGGCCCACAGCGGGTGGCCTTCGGCATAGGGCGCTTCCTCGCGCACGTCGAGCAGCGCGATTTCCTCGCCCGCCATCAGGGCCTGGCGAATGTCTTCGGGGGTCAGTTGGGGAACGGAATTGCGCATGGGGCCTTCGAAAGGGTGGAGAAAATGGTCAGTGCGCGGCATTGGCGTAGCCGGACACAAAGGGCTTGGTGCCACCGTCTTCGGTGAACACATGGCGCTGCACCTTGCCGATGTCGGCGCCGTAGACATGGATGCTGATCGAAACCTGGTCGGGCGCGGCGTTGCGCACGCGGTGCACGTCGCCCAGCGTCGGCGATACCGCTTCGACCTGGCCCGGCAGCAGCCGCTGCGCCGCGCCCTGGGGCTGCCAGCGGCCTGCGGCGTCGCGTGTGAAATGCTGGCCTTCCTCGGCGCCGCGCAGCATGCCGATCAGGCCCCAGACCGTGTGGTCGTGGATCGGCGTGCCCTGGCCCGGGCCCCAGACAAAGCTGACCACGGAAAAGCGTCCGGCCGGGTCGGCATGCAGCAGGAACTGCTGGTAGTGCTGGGGGTGGGGCTGGGCATAGGCGTCGGGCAGCCAGTCGTCATGCGCGACCAGCGACTGCAGCAGCGGCGTGGCGCCGGCGAGCAGCGCGGCTTCATCGGCGCTGCGTTCAATGGTCTGCGCGAGCTGCTGCACAAAGCGCTGCAGGCGCGGCGCGGGCGGGGGAGTTTCTTGGGGCATGGATGAATTAAAGCCTGAGAGCGGGGTTTGCGTAAACGCTGATTTCCGCATATGGATTGGCGTTTTCGTTCGTTCCCGCGGCGCGCGTTGTTGACTCCAATCGAAGCTCATCTGGTCGTCTGGACCAGCACGAAAGGACAGCATGGACAGCGAACGGATCCGCGATGGGTTGGGGAACAAGACATGGTCGCGCCGCGAGCTGCTGCGCGCGGGCGCCGCCGCGGCGCTCGCCGGCACGGCAGGGGTGGCGGCGCAGCGCGCGGCGGCCGCCGGCCCGCTGCGCCCGATCAAGCTGGCCTGGAACGCCAATGCGATCTGCCTGTCGGCCGCGCCCGTGGCCATCGAGCGCGGCATCTTCGAAAAGCACGGGCTGAAGGTCGAGCTGGTCAATTTCGCCGGGGCGACCGATCAGCTGCTGGAAATCATCGCCACCTCCAAGGCCGATGCCGGGCTGGGCATGATCCACCGCTGGATCAAACCGCTGGAATCGGGCTTTGACGTCAAGCTGGTCGGCAGCTCGCATGGCGGCTGCTCGCGCCTGGTGGGTTATTCGCCCGCGGGCATCCGGCAGCTCAAGGACCTCAAGGGCAAGACGATCGCGGTGTCGGACCTGAACTCGCCGGGCAAGAACTTCTTCGCGGTGCTGCTGACCAAGGCCGGGCTCGATCCCGAGCGCGATGTCAACTGGCGCCAGTTCCCCGGCGACATGCTGGGCCTGGCGGTGGAGAAGGGCGAGGCGCATGCGATTGCCGATGGCGACCCGAACCTGCTGCTGGTGCAGCGGCGCACCAAGGGTCTGGTCGATCTGGCGACCAACCTGTCGGGCGAATACGCGGCCAAGACCTGCTGCGTGCTCGGCGTGAGCGGCGCGCTGGTGCGCAATGACCGCCCGGCGGCGGCGGCGCTCACGCGCGCCATCGTCGAGGCCTCGGATTTCATCTCCGACAACCCGGCCGAGACGGCGCGCATCTTCAGCCCCTACTCGAAGGTACCCGAAAGCGACCTGCGCGCCGTGCTCTCGACGCTCACGCACCGCAGCCACCCGGTGGGCAAGCCGCTGCGCGACGAGATTGAGTTCTATGCGCGCGACTTCAAGCTGGTCAAGGTGCTCAAGCCCAGCACCGACCCGGCGCGCTTTGCCGCCCATGTCTACGCCGACGTGCTGTCCTGATCCCCTGGAGCCATGCCATGAGCACTCTCGCCGAACATATCCTGCCGGGCCACCCGCAGCGCCGTCGCCCGGATGAAGGCCGCATCGAGGCCGAGCTCGCGCCGCCCAAGCCCGCGGTGCAGGCCGCGGCCCTTGCCACGCCGCGCGCGCCGCGCTGGTGGCAGGGCGCGCTGGCCGCGCTGTCCTGGGCGCTGCTGGCGGCGCTCACGCACCTGTGGCCGAACCTGCCGGCGGGCTTTACCGAGTGGACCTACACCACGGAGTTTGCCGCGGGCGCGGCCGTGGTGTCGGCGCTGCTTTGGGCGCTCGTGCTCACGCCCGAAAGCCTGCGGCCGCTGGCCCGGCTGCGCCAGCGCGTGCGGCCGGCGGGCCCGTGGCTGGTGGCGCTGGCGCTGGGACTGGCGGTCTGGGAGGTGCTCACGGCCAAGCTCGGCCGGCTGCCGACACCGTTCTTCGCGCCGCCCCAGGCGCTGGTCGAGGTGTATGCGACGGACGCCGAACGCCTGGCCGAGAGCGCGCTCAACTCGCTGCGCCTGCTGGGGATCGGCATCGGCATCGGCGCGCTGGTGGGTTTCGTCACCGGCGTGCTGATCGGCTGGTCGCGCACCGCGAGCTACTGGATCCACCCGGTGCTGCGCGTGCTGGGGCCCGTGCCGACCACCGCGCTGCTGCCGGTGAGCTTCTATTTCTTTCCCTCGAGCTGGTCGACAGCGGTGTTCCTGATCGCGCTGGGCATGGCTTTTCCGGTCGCCATCCTGACCTGGTCGGGCGTGGCCGGCGTACACAAGAACTTCTATGACGTGGCGCGCACGCTCGGCGCCTCGCAGTGGTTCCTGGTGCTGCGCGTGGCGATTCCCGCGGCGCTGCCGCAGGTCTTTGTCGGACTGTTCATGGGGCTGGGCGCGGCGTTCTCGACGCTGGTCGTGGCGGAAATGCTGGGCGTGAAATCGGGCCTGGGCTGGTATCTGACCTGGGCGCAGGGCTGGGCCGCGTACCCGAACATGTACGCTGCGCTGATCCTGATGGCGCTGCTGTTCTCGGGCGTGATCAGCCTGCTGTTCGCGTTGCGGGACCGCGTGCTGTCCTGGCAGAAGGGGACCCTCAAATGGTAAATACCGCCACCGCGACGCGTGCGCCTGAAATCCAGGCGCATCATTTCCCGCCCGCGGCGAATTCGGAGAATCAGGCTGGCGCCGGCGCGCGCATCCAAGTCCAGGGCGTGAGCCACTGGTTCGCGCAGCGCAACACCGCCGCAGGGGAGGAAGCCCGGCTGCAGGTGATCGACGATCTCGATCTGGACATCGCGCCCGGCGAGTTCGTCGCGCTGCTGGGGCCCAGCGGCTGCGGCAAGAGCACCTTGCTGCGGCTGGTCGCGGGGCTCGAGCCAGCAAGCAGAGGCCAACTGCTGCAGGATGGCGTGCCGATCACCGATCCCGACCCCTCGCGCATCGTCGTGTTCCAGGACCCGACGCTGTTCCCCTGGCGCTCGGTCTGGGACAACGTCGCGCTCGGCCTGCAGGCGCGCGGCCTGCTCAAGCGCCAGGGCCACCGGGTGGACGAGGCGCTGGCGCTGGTCGGGCTCGAAGCCTTTGCGCGCGCGCTGCCGCACGAGCTCTCGGGCGGCATGGCGCAGCGCGTGGCGCTGGCGCGCGCGCTGGTCAACGACCCGCGGCTGCTGGTGCTCGACGAGCCGCTGGGCAAGCTCGACTCGCTCACGCGCCTGACGATGCAGACCGAGCTGGTCGCGCTGTGGCAGCGCAAGGGTTTCTCGGCGCTGCTGGTGACACACGATGTCGAGGAGGCGCTGTTCATGGCGCAGCGCGTCGTGGTGTTTTCCGATCGCCCGGCGCGCATTCGCGAGGTGCTGGTCAACGATCTGCCCTACCCGCGCCACCGCGGTGACCCGCGGCTGGCCGAGCTGCGGCGCCACGCGCTGGCGCTGCTGGGGCTTGGGGACAGCTGGTAATTCATGGTGCTTTCGAGCGAGTTTCTGAACGGCGTACTGGAAGCGCTGTACGCCGTGCAGCTGCTGCTTCGCGATGGCTGGCATGCGCTGGGGTTGTCGGGCGAGGTCGCGCAGCAGCCGGCCTGGCCCTTTGCGCAGCGCCTGGCGGCCGAGCGGCTGCTGATCGAGCCGGGGCATGCGCGGCGCGTGGTGATCACGCTCGCGTGTGTGGCGGGTGCGGTGGCGCTGCTGCTGGTGGCACTGGGGCTGACCGTGCTGCGGCGTTCCGCCAGCGCGCGCTGGCCTCTGGGGCTCGTGGCCGGCGCCGCGGCACTGGTGTTTTTTGCCCCCTGGCCCGGCAGCGCCTTGCTCTGGGCGCCGGCCGTGCCCACCAGCCTGCACCGCACGCCCGTGGCGTTTTCGGCGCAGGGCATTGCCCAGGGACAGGCGGTATTTGCGCAGCACTGCGCGCAGTGTCACGGCGCCGACGCGCGCGGCGAAGGGCCGCTGGCCAGCCAGCTGCCACAGTGGCCGCCCAATCTTGCCGGTGGATTGCTGTGGAAGCGGCTTGAAGGCGAACTGTTCTGGCGCATCCGCCATGGCATGCGCGATGCGCGCTCGGGGGCCGAAACCATGCCCGCCTCCCCCGCGCTTTCCGACCGGGAAATCTGGTCGGTGCTGGACTTTCTGCAGGCGCGCGCCTCGGGCCAGATGCTGCGCGACATGGGCGCCTGGGAGCGCCCGGTGCGGCTGCCTGCGAGCCTGCTGGACTGCCGCTATGGCGGGCGGCGCAGCAGCGACACCTTGCGCGGCCAGCGCCTGCAGCTGGTGCTGCCGTCTTCCAAGGCGCAGGCGCTGGCGCCCGAGGACCCGCGCTGGGTCACGGTGGTGCTCGGGGCTCCCCCTGCGGGCGCCGCGCCCGAATGCCTGGCCGAAGACCGCGCGCTGCTGCCCGCAATCGCGCTGCTGCTGGGCGTCGCGCCCGGGCAGGCGCCTGGCCACAGCCTGTTTGTCGACCGGGAGGGCTGGCTGCGCGCGCGCTCGCTGCCGGGGCAGGCGGGGTGGTCGGAGGATGATCTGATATGCCGGACCGAGGGTGTGCCTGCGGCGGCTGCCGAGGCATCTGCTGCACCGGGTGTGGATGGGCTGCTGCGGCGCATGGATGCGGACCGGATGCGGCTGGTTCGCGCGGGTTATCCGCATTAGGGGTGTTTCGTGCGGGGGCCCGTCATCCTTCGACAGGCTCAGGACGAACGGATGCACAACCGTTCGCCCTGAGCTTGTCGAAGGGCGTTTCAGGGCAGGGCGGTCGATATGACACTTCCCCATCCCATGCCATCCCCACCCAACCCCGCCCCAACCCAACCCAACCCACCCAAACCCACATTTCCCCCCAAAAAAACCCC
>JBEVDH010000228.1:0-16203 GCA_040514115.1 Comamonas sp.
GTCTGCCTGCAGGAAGTGCGCAAGATGAACCGGCGCGAGGCGCTGTATTTCGACCGCTGGCCCGAGGTGTCGCAGGCCGAATATCTCGCGCCTGACGGCTATGAGGCGGTCTACCGCACCAATGCCTATACGCGCGATGGCGAACACGGCAATGCGCTGCTCACGCGCTGGCCGGTCGTGGGCCACAACCACGAAGACATTTCCGATCACCGCTTCGAGCAGCGCGGTCTGCTGCATGTGGAGATCGACGTGGACGGACGGCGCGTGCATGCGATCGTGGTGCATCTGGGCCTGATCAGCGGCAGCCGCATGCGCCAGATCGCGCAGCTGCAGCGCTTCATCGAGCGCGAGGTGCCGCCGGGCGCGCCGGTGGTGGTGGCCGGCGACTTCAACGACTGGGGCGGACAGATCAAGCGCATGCTGGCCGGTTTCGGGCTGTACGAGTTCGACGAGGGCATCGATGTGCTGACCTATCCCTCGCGCCTGCCGCTGGCCCAGCTCGACCATGTGTATGTGCGCGGGCTCACGCCCTGCGGGCTGCATGTGCCCAAGGGCAAGATCTGGTGGCGCATGTCCGACCACCTGCCGCTGATTGCCGAGTTCCGGCTCTGAAGCCTGGCGGATTTGCTGCGCCACGCGCAGAAGTCCCTTGCCATCGGCTACGGGGCAATCGCTGGTAGGATGCCCGCATGCTCAGAGAATCCGCTGCCGACATGACCACAGCCAGCCCCGACGAAGGCACGCCCGTTTCCGTGAAGATCCGCGAGCGGCTTGCGGCGGCGCGCAAGCGCTTCAACGCCAACGACAACATCGCGCAATTCATCGAGCCGGGCGAGCTCGAGAAGCTGCTCGATGAAGTCGAAAGCAAGATGCAGGGCGTGCTCGACAGCCTGGTGATCGACACCGCCAAGGACCACAACACCCGCACCACCGCGCGGCGCGTGGCCAAGATGTATGTCAACGAGGTGTTCAAGGGCCGCTATACGCAGGCGCCGGCGATCACCGAGTTCCCGAATGCCGAGCACCTCAACGAATTGATGATCGTCGGCCCGATCACCGTGCGCAGCGCCTGCAGCCACCACTTCTGCCCCGTCATCGGCAAGATCTGGATCGGCGTGCTGCCCAACGAGCACACCAACGTGATCGGCCTGTCGAAGTACGCGCGTCTGGTCGACTGGGTCATGGGCCGCCCGCAGATCCAGGAAGAAGCGGTGGTGCAGCTCGCCGACCTGATCATGGAAAAGACCCAGCCCGATGGCCTGGCCATCGTGATGGAAGCTTCGCACTTCTGCATGTCCTGGCGCGGCGTGCGCGAGATGGACTCGAAGATGCTCAACTCGGTGATGCGCGGGGTGTTCCTCAAGGACCCGAACCTGCGCCGTGAATTTCTCTCGCTGATTCCCGGAAGGAACTGATCCATGCTGGTGCGCCTGATCTATGCAAGCCGTGCGGCGGATGCCTCCCCCGCCGCGATCGAAGCCATCCTGAGCCAGGCGCGCGAGCACAATCCGGCATCGGGCATCACCGGCGTGCTGTGCTACGGCGGCGGCGTGTTCCTGCAGGCCATCGAGGGCGGGCGCTCGCAGGTCAGCGCGCTGTTCGGCCACATCCAGCGCGATGCGCGCCACCAGGAGGTGGAGCTGCTGCACTACGAGGAAATCGACGAACGCCGTTTTGGCGGCTGGACCATGGGCCAGGTCAACCTGTCGCGCATCAACCATGCGATCGTGCTCAAGTACTCCGAGACCATCGAGCTCGATCCCTATGCGGTGTCGGGGCGGATGTCGCTGGCGCTGCTGGAGGAGTTGATGGCGACTGCTTCCATTGTGGGGCGAGGGTGAGGTCGGCTGCTCCTTGACTTGAGCGCAGGCCGTCCATGGTTCGACGGGGCCGCCCAGGCAGGCTCACCACGAACGGATTCACCCGTTCGTCCTGAGCCTGTCGAAGGATGGACGGCCTGTCCTCAAGCTCCCTCTGCGCTTTCCGCTGCCGTTCACCCTGATTCCTTAGCCAGGAGCGAAGGGTGCGGGGTTGTGTGAAGACTCCCCCATGCCCACCCCCGAAACCCTCCTCACCTTCTTCAGCCTCTCCCTCCTGCTGGCCCTGAGCCCCGGCCCCGACAATGTGTTTGTGCTGGTGCAGTCGGCGCGGCACGGAACGCGCGCCGGCTTGGCGGTGGTCGTGGGGCTGTGCCTGGGGCTGGTGGTGCATACGGCGGCCGTGGCGCTGGGGCTGGCCGCAGTGTTTGCGTCGTCGCCGATGGCGTTCACGGTGCTCAAGTACTGCGGCGCGGCCTATCTCGCGTGGCTGGCCTGGCAGGCGTGGCGCGCGCCCGTGACCCAGGTGGATGCGGCTGCGCCGCAGCCGGGTGCGGCCCAGTCCAGTGCAGCCCTCGATGCGCGCGCGCTGCGGCGCATGGTGGCGCGGGGCGTGGTCATGAATCTCACCAACCCCAAGGTGCTGATCTTCTTTCTCGCCTTCCTGCCGCAGTTTGCCGACCCGGCGCGCGGCAGCCTGGCGCCGCAGATCATGGCGCTGGGCTGCGTGTTCATGCTGGCGGCGCTGCTGGTGTTTGGCGCGGTGGCCTGCTTTTCCGGTGCATTTGGCCGGCTGCTGCAGCGCTCGGCCAGCGGCCAGCGCTGGCTCAACCGGCTGACGGCGCTGGTCTTCGTGGGTCTCGCGCTGCGGCTCGCCTCACTGCAGCGCTGAGACCGTTCAAGACCAAGACAGTGCCGACAGGTCGTTGACGAAGACCGGCATATCTTTCCACAGCCCGCGCAGGCCCTTCTTGGCGACCGTGACCCACTGCGGCTGGTAGAGAAATGCATGCACCGATTCCTGGGCAATCAGGCGCTGGGCGTCGCCGAGCAGCCGGGCGCGGTCGGCGGGGCGGGGGGCGCGCTTGATCTGGTCGTACAGCGCGTTGAACTGCTGCGACTCGTAGCCCCAGTAGTAGTCGGGCTTGGCGAAATTTCCCAGGTCAAAGGGCTCGACATGCGAAATGATCGTCAGGTCGTAGTTCTTGTTGCCATAGGTGCCGCTGAGCCACTGCGCCCATTCGACGTTCTGCAGCTTGACCTGGATGCCGATCTTGGCGAGCTGCGCCGCTATGACCTCGCCGCCCTGGCGCGCATAGGGCGCGGGTGGCAGTGTCATGGTCAGTGTCAACGGCAATTTCACGCCGGCCTCGGCCAGCAGCGCCTTGGCCTTGGCCAGGTCGTAAGGGTTGATGCCCGTCGTGTCGACATAGCCAAAGGCCGTGGGTACGTAGTAGCTGCCGATCGGCACGCCGTAGCCTTCGGCCGCGCCGTCGATCACCACCTTGCGGTCGATGGCGGCGGCAATGGCGCGGCGTACGCGCACGTCGTTGAGGGGCTTGCGCGCGTTGTTGATCGCCATGATGGTCTTGGCGCGCGAGCCGCTGACCAGCACCTCGAAGCGCGGGTTGGCCTTGAACTGCGCGACGCTGCGCGGCGACACGCGCGGGAAGCAGTCGACGTCGCCGGCCATCAGCGCCGCGACCTGGGCCGCGGGATCGGGAATGAAGCGGAAGGTGGCGCGCTGGATGTGGATGTCGCGCGCCGCGCGGAAGTCCTTCCAGGCCGTGAGGGTGACGGACGCGCCCTTGCTCCAGCGGCCAATCTGATAGGGGCCGGTGCCCACGGGCTGCGTGGCGTTGGTGGCCGCGCTCTTGGGCTCGACGATGATCGAGGTGGCCTGGCCCAGCACGAACAGGAAGTCGGGGTCGACGTCCTCGTTGGTGATGGTGACCGTGTAGGGGTCGACGATCTGGATGCGCAGGCCGGTGAAGTTGCGCTTGTCCTTGTTGGTGCTTTTGTCGCTGGCGGCGCGCTCGAAGGAGAACTTCACCGTCTCGGCATTGAAGGGCTCGCCGTTGTGGAACCGAACGCCCTTGCGCAGCTTGAAGGTGAAGGTCTTGAGGTCGGTGCCGACTTCCCAGCTCTCGGCCAGCAGCGGCGAGACGCTGCCGTCGGAGTTGATTTTCGTGAGCGTCTCGAACAGGTTGTACTGCACGATCTCGGCAATCGACGAAGCCGCATTGGCCGTGGGGTCGAGCCCTGGCGGCTCGAGCGTGAGCGCGATCACGATGGAGTTTTTCTTGTCCTGGGCCAGGGCGCTCCAGGGCGCAAGCAAGCTCGTGCTGGCCAGGGAGCTGGCGGCCAATACGCGGCGGCGATTCAACATGGGGGTGTCTCCGGGCGAAATGTTCTGCGGGCGGGCCCAGCCGGTTGAGGCTGGGGATCTCGCTTTTTACACTATTGCGCTGCCCGCTGCCGCGCGTTCGCGGCGGCGCGCGCGTGCGCGCCCCGGGGCAATCTGCGGCACGGCTGCGACCAGCGCGCGGGTGTAGGGGTGCCGGGGCGCCGCGAACAGCTGCGCGGGCGCGCCGCGCTCGACGATCTGCCCCTGGTACAGCACGACCACTTCGTCGCACAGCTGCTGCACCACGGCCAGGTCATGGCTGATCAAAAGATAGCCCAGGCCGTGCTGCTGCTGCAGGTCGCGCAGCAGGTTCAGCACCTGGGCCTGCACCGACACATCGAGCGCGCTCACCGGCTCGTCGGCGACGATCAGGCGCGGGCGCGTGATCAGCGCGCGCGCAATGGCAATGCGCTGGCGCTGCCCGCCCGAGAACTCGTGCGGGTACTTGTCCAAGTCGCCGCTGCGCAGCCCGACTTCGGCCAGCGCCTGTGCCGCCTGCTCACGCAGCGAAGCCCGGTTGCCCAGCCCCAGCGCCTGCAGCGGCTCGCCGACGATGCGCGCCACGCGCTGGCGCGGATCGAGCGAGCCGTAAGGGTCCTGGAACACCATTTGGAAATCGCGCCGCGCCGCGCGCAGCGCCGGCGGCGCGAGCCGGTGCACGTCCTGGCCGAGGATTTTCACCTGGCCGGCATCGGGCTGGTCCAGCGCCATCACCAGCCGCGCCAGCGTGGATTTGCCCGAGCCGGATTCGCCGACCACGCCCAGGCTGCGCCCGGCCTCCATGCGCAGGCTCACGCCGCGCAGCGCCTCGATGCGCGGCGCGGCGCGCCACAGCTGCTCGCGCGGCAGGCGGTAACTGCGCGCGAGGTCGGTGACTTCCAGCAGCGCCGGGGCGGGGGAGGAGGGCATCATGGCGGTCCGGAGGCGGCAAACGGTGCCTGCACGATCTCGGGGCGCAGGCAGCGGGTCCAGTGGTCCATGGCCCCGTCCACGCGCGTCGCGCCAGGGCGCTGGCGCGTGCACAGGTCAATGGTATGCGCGCAGCGCCCCGCGTACGGGCAGCCGGGCGGCAGGTCGGCCAGCGCGGGCACGCTGCCGGCAATGGTTGGCAGGCGCGCCTGCGCCGCGCCCAGCCGGGGGCGGGCAGCCAGCAGCGCGCGCGTGTAGGGGTGGCCCAGGTGGCCGAAGATGGCCTCGGTGGGGCCGCTTTCCACCACGCTGCCGCCATACATGACCAGCATCTGGTCGACGTTCTGCGACACCACGGCCAGGTCGTGCGAGATCAGCAGCAGCGCCATGCGGCGCTCATCGACCAGGTCGCTGATCAGATCGAGGATCTGCTGCTGGATCGTCACATCGAGCGCCGTCGTCGGTTCGTCGGCAATCAGGAGGTCGGGTTCGCAGGCCAGCGCCATGGCAATCGTGATGCGCTGGCGCTGGCCGCCCGAGAACTCGTGCGGGTAGGCGTCGGCGCGGCGCGCGGCATCGGCAATGCCCACGCGCTCGAGCAGCGCCACGGCCTGGCGCCGCGCCGCGCCGGCGTCGAGCCCGCGGTGGCGGCGCAGCGGCTCGGCCACCTGCCGGCCGATGCGGTGCAGCGGGTTGAGCGCCGTCATCGGCTCCTGGAACACCATCGCCATGCGGTTGCCGCGCAGCGCGCCGCGCTCGGACTCGCGCAGGCCGATAAGCTCCTGGCCATCGAAGCGGATGCTGCCCGTGAGCTGCGCGTTGTCCGGCAGCAGGCCCATCAGTGCCATCGCCGTCAGCGACTTGCCACTGCCCGACTCGCCGATGAGACCCAGCGCGCCGCCGCGTTCGAGGGAAAAATCCATGTCGCGCACGGCCACGACCGGGCCGCGCGGCGTGGCCAGCGTGAGCTGCAGCTGGGAGACTTCAAGCAGTGCCATGGTTCTTCAGCGCGCGCGGTGGAGCCGCGGGTCCAGCAAGTCGCGCAGCCCGTCGCCCAGCAGGTTCAGCCCCAGCACCGCCAGCGCGATCGCCAGGCCCGGCCAGATGGCCAGCAGCGGCGCCTCGAACATGAGGGTCTGGGCTTCGCTGAGCATGCGGCCCCAGGAGGGCTGCGGCGGCTGCGTGCCCAGCCCGAGATACGACAGCGCGGCCTCGGCCAGGATGGCAATGGCAAACTGGATCGTGGCCTGCACGATCAGCATCGGCAGGATATTGGGCAGCACATGCTCCCAGGTGATGGACCAGCGGTTCCTGCCGCAGGCACGCGCCGCGAGGATGTACTCGCGCGACCAGACGGCGTTGGCCGAGGCGCGCGTGACGCGGGCAAAGGTCGGAATGTTGAAGATGCCGATGGCGATGATCGCGTTGACGATGCCCGCGCCAAACACCGCCGTCAGCATGATGGCCGAGAGGATCGCCGGAAACGCGAAGGTGAAGTCGGCCAGCCGCATGATCGCCTCCTCGACCCAGCCGCGACGCGCCGCGGCCAGCAGGCCCAGCGCCGTGCCCAGCAGCAGGCCGATGCCCACGGCGATCAGGCCGACCAGGATCGAGTTGCGCGCGCCCACCAGCAGCAGCGAAGCCACATCGCGGCCAAAGGCATCGGTGCCCAGCCAATGACCCGCTCCGGGCGGCTGGAGCTTGGACGGCAGGTCCATTTCATAGGGCGACCCGGGGGTCCATACAAAGGACAGCGCCGCGGCCAGCAGCAGCGCCAGCGTCAGCGCCGCGCCCAGCACCAGGCTGCGCTGGCGCAGCGCGCGCCGCCAGGCGCCGGGCGCGGCGCCCTGGTCGAGGGTCGCGGAGGTGTTCATAGGTCGCTGGCTTTCAGGCGCGGGTCGATCGCCGCATACAGCAGGTCGACAATGAAGTTGACCAGCACCACCATGGCCGCCAGCAGCATCACGCAGTTGCGCACCACGATCAGGTCGCGGTTGGCGATCGACTGGAAGATCAGCCGGCCCAGCCCGGGCAGGTAAAAAACATTCTCGACCACGATGGTGCCCGCCAGCAGGTTCGCGAACTGCAGGCCCATCACGGTGACGACCGGCACCATCGCATTGCGCAGCACATGGCCCCAGAGCACGGCGCGCTGCGAAAGCCCCTTGGCGCGCGCGGTGCGCACGAAGTCCTCGCGCATGACGTCCAGCACCGCCGAGCGCGTGATGCGCGCCAGGATCGCGGCCTGCACCACGGCCAGCGAGATGGCAGGCAGCAGCAGGGCCTTGAGCCCCATCCACAAGCCCCCGCCCACGTCTTCGGTCCAGCCCGGAAAGCCACCGGCCGAGAACCACTGCAGCTTCACCGAGAACAGCAGGATCAACAGGATCGCGAACCAGAAGTTGGGTATTGCAATGCCCAGCTGGGCCAGCCCCATGACCCCCATGTCACCCCAGCGGCCGTGGCGCGAGGCGGCATAGACGCCGGCAAGCAGTGCCAGCAGCGTGGTGATCAGCATCGCCAGCACCGCCAGCGGCACCGTCAGCGCCAGGCGTTCGCGCACCAGATCGAGCACCGGGCTGCCATAGGCATAGCTGTTGCCCAGGTCCAGCACCAGCATGCCGCCCACCCACTGCAGGTAGCGCTGCCAGGCCGGCTGGTCGAGGCCCAGCTGCTGCGCCAGGGCCTGCACGGCTTCGGGCGCGGCATCGGGCCCCATCAGCACCTGCGCGGCATTGCCGGGCAACACCTCCAGCACCACGAACACCACGGCCGAAGTGGCAACCAGTGTGGCGATCAGGGTCAGGAAGCGTTTGAGGAGAAAGACACTCATGGGCAGGGGCGGGGGCCAGGCGCTGGCGCGGGTGGTGCAGAGCATAGCGGCAAATAGCTGCGCCGCCATGTCCGCTGGCACAGCGGGACTATGGCTGCGGCGGGATAATCGGCCTTATATGAAATCTGTGCCGTCTTTTTCGTGGGTTTGCCAGGCGCTGCCATGCGCGTGCGGGGTGCCGGCATGGCGTTGATGATCACCGACGAGTGCATCAACTGCGACGTCTGCGAGCCCGAGTGCCCGAATGACGCCATCTACATGGGCGAGCTGATCTACGAGATCACGCCTTCGAAATGCACCGAATGCGTGGGCCATTTCGACGAGCCGCAATGTGTGCAGATCTGCCCGGTGGCATGCATTCCGGTGCATCCGGGGCATGTGGAGAGCCGGGAGACGTTGCTGCAGAAGTTCACGCGGCTGGAGGCGGCGAAGGCGGCGGGCGGGTGATATTTCTATCGGGCAGGCCCTTCACCCTTCGACAAGCTCAGGGCGAACGGTAGTTACCCGTTCGTGCTGAGCTTGTCGACGCATGAGCGGCCTGTCGTCCAAAAAATCCAGCGGCAACAGCCCTTGCGCATTCCGACAGTCCGGCTGGCACGTGCCTCACCCCTCCACCACCGGCCGCACCGGTTTAGGCCTCGGCGGTTTCGTCGTGTGGATCTGCAGCGTCGCCTTCTCCATCTCCCCTGCCTGCAGCAAACGCCACGACTTGAGCGAATGCACGATGGAATCCTCGATCAGCGTGCGCTGGTCGGGCGCAGGCTTCTTGAGCACCCAGTTCGCGACTTCGGCGCGGTCACCCGGGTGGCCGATGCCGATGCGCAGGCGCCAGTAGTCGGGCGTGCCGAGCTGCGCATGGATGTCGCGCAGGCCGTTGTGGCCCGCATGGCCGCCGCCGCGCTTGAGTTTGACCTGGCCCGGCAGCATGTCGAGCTCGTCGTGCACCACCAGCACTTCCTCGGGCAGGATCTTGAAGAAGCGCGCGAGGGCCCCGACCGACTTGCCCGAGAGGTTCATGTAGGTCTGCGGCTGCAGCAGCCAGACGTTGTGGCCGTCGACAGTGGCGCGCGCGGCCAGGCCGAAGTAGCTGCGCTCGGGCTGCAGCGTCACCTTGAGCTCGCGCGCCAGGCCGTCGATCCACCAGAAGCCGGCGTTGTGGCGCGTGTCTTCGTACTCGGGGCCGGGGTTGCCCAGGCCAACAAACAGTTTGATCATCTGTGAATTATCTCCATGGACAAGGCCCCAAAGCGAACGGCCCAGCGCTCGATGAGCGGTGGGCCGTTGGCTTTGGGGCAGCACCGGGCCCCGAGAGGCCAGGCACTGCGCTCAAGAAGTAGATTACTTCTTGCCCTTCTTGGCGGGAGCAGCGGGTGCGGCGACTTCTGCGGTAGCCACGATTTCATCGGCCGGGGGCACGATCGAGATCAGGGGGGGGTTGGTTTGCGTGCCGCGGATGTGGGCTTCCACACCCTTGGGCAGCTTGACGTTCTTCAGCGTGACCGAAGAACCCTTTTGCAGGTTGCTCAGGTCCACGGTGATGAATTCAGGCAGGTCCGAAGGAACGCAGACCACGGGCAGGGTCGTGACCAGGGGGGTCACGATGCACTTGTCCTGGGCCACTGCGGGCGACTGGTCGGCGCCTTCGAAGTGCAGGGGCACGTTCAGGTGCAGACGGGTCTTCTCGTCCACGCGCTGGAAGTCCACGTGCAGCACGAGTTGCTTGAACGGGTGGTATTGCACGTCACGCAGCACGACCTTGCTGGTCTGGCCGGCGATGTCCATTTCCAGAACGCTGGAGTGGAACGCTTCCTTCTTCAGGGAGTGCCACAGTTCGTTGTGGTCGATTTCAATGGCCAGCGATTCAACTGCACCACCGTAGACGATACCGGGGGTCTTGCCCGAATTACGCAGACGGCGGCTCGCACCCGTACCTTGCTTGGCGCGCTCTGTAGCGACGAAGTTCATAGTTAGCTCCTGTGTGGGTCGACCGCGACCAGTCGAACCCGTTTGAAAAAAGGCAGCCGGCACATGCCGGACCGCCTTGGTATGCCCTGAAACACACAAAACCTCCCAAGGGAGGTTTGCGCCGGCCGCGGGGCCGGAGATCTCGCAAGCGAGGTCTTATTCCGAGAACAAGCTGAGTACCGAATCACCCGTGGAGATGCGCTTGATCGTTTCGGCGATCAGCGGGGCCACGGAGAGTTGGCGAATCTTGTTGCAAGCCTGGGCTTCAGCGCTCAGGGGAATGGTGTTGGTGACCACGACTTCATCGAGGGCCTCGCCACCGGCAATGCGCTCGATGGCCGGACCCGAGAAGATCGGGTGCGTGCAATAGGCGTAGACCTTCTTGGCGCCGCGCTGCTTGAGCACTTCGGCGGCCTTGACCAGCGTGCCGGCGGTGTCGATCATGTCGTCCATGATCACGCAGTTGCGGCCGTCGATGTCGCCGATCACATGCATGACTTCGGAGACATTGGCCTTCGGGCGGCGCTTGTCGATGATCGCCAGATCGCAGTTCAGCTGCTTGGCCAGGGCGCGTGCGCGCACCACGCCGCCGACGTCGGGCGAGACCACGATCAGGTCTTCGTAATTCTTCTGGCGCAGATCGCCCAGCAGCACCGGCGACGCGTAGATGTTGTCCACGGGAATGTCGAAGAAGCCCTGGATCTGGTCGGCGTGCAAGTCCATGGTCAGCACGCGTCCCACGCCCACTGCCTGCAGCATGTTGGCGACGACCTTGGCCGTGATCGGCACGCGCGACGAGCGCGGGCGGCGGTCCTGGCGGGCGTAACCGAAATAGGGGATCACGGCGCAGATGCGTTCAGCGGATGCGCGCTTGAGCGCGTCGACCATCACCAGGAGTTCCATCAGGTTCTCGTTGGTGGGGGCGCAAGTCGGCTGAATGACGAAAACGTCGCGGGTGCGCACGTTCTGCTTGATCTCGACGGTGACTTCACCATCGGAGAATCTGCCCACTTCCGCGGCGCCAAGCTTGGTGCCGAGGTGGCTGGCAATCTCTTCGGCCATGCCACGATTGGCATTGCCGGTAAAAATCATGAAGTCTGGATGATTGGTCTGCATGAGCTTCCCAGTGTTTATGGGTTTGCTGGTACGCAAAAGACATTTGGCAGGGGAAGAAGGACTCGAACCTTCGCATGCTGGAATCAAAATCCAGTGCCTTAACCAACTTGGCGACTCCCCTACACAGGTCAATTGCTGATGCAACCAACCGGTAACCTTTAATCCTTGGCCCACCCGGCAAGCGGATGAATTTCCAGATTGTGGCAAACCCTGGATATCCAGTCGCTGGGTGCGCCTGTCATCTCAATCGTTTGCTCCATCGGTGCAAACACTGCACTTCCCGAGCCCGTCATTCTACCGTGTAATCCGTGCGCTTCAAGCAATGCTATTGCTTTTGCTACATCGGGGCACAGGGTTTGCGCGACCGGCTGCAAGTTGTTTTGACCGTAGTCATAGTGCTTTGCAGCGAAGACAGCGATTGTAGCACGGTCGGAATCACGCTTGAGATCCGGTGATGAAAAAATCGCTTTTGTCTCCAGCCCGGCCGCCGGCTTGACCACCATGAAGCGCTGCGGCGGCAGCTGCTGCGCGCCTTCGAGCGGCGTGATGATGTCGCCGATGCCCTGCACCCAGGCATTGCGCCCGCGCAGGAAAAAAGGCACATCGGCGCCCAGCTGCAGGCCGATGGCTTCAAGCGCCGGGCGCGGCAGGTGCAGGCGCCACAGGCAATTGAGCGCCAGCAGCGTGCTGGCCGCGTCGGACGAGCCGCCGCCCATGCCGGCCTGCGCGGGAATGCTTTTCTCGACCCCGATATGCGCTCCCGCGGTGCAGCCAGTCGCGGCCTGCAGCGCGCGCGCGGCGCGCACGATCAGGTCATCCTGGGGCAGGCGCATGCCGGCAAGGTCCTCGCGCGTGATCCGGCCGTCGGGGCGCAGGTCGAAATGCAGCCGGTCCTGCCAGTCGATCAGCATGAATACCGACTCGATCAGGTGGTAGCCGTCCGGGCGGCGCCCGGTGATGTGCAGGAACAAGTTGAGCTTGGCCGGGGCCGGCACATCGTGAAGCGAACGCATGGAGAGGGGGAAGGAAAGGAAAAACCGCCCGCCGGATCAACGGTCGAGCACGATGCGCAGCGTGGCGCGCGGCAGCGGGTCGGTGCGCTGGGCGCGCAGGCGCCCTTCGGCCAGCTGCGACAGATCGGCCTGCCAGCCCGGCGCCGCGGCCTGCTCGCCGGCAAGCCAGGCAAACAGCGCGCCCAGCGGCAGCGCCGTGCCCATCGTGTCCTGCACCAAGGCATCGAGCGACGGCGATTGGCGCAGTTGCCCGCCCTGGCGCAGCTGCGCGCCCGCGGGGCTCCACTGCAGCTCGGCCAGCACCGCGCCAAACGGGCTCAAAAGCACCAGTTGGCCCTCGCGTTGCCTGCCCTGGAGCTCGAACGAAGCGCTGAATGACTGCTCTTGGGCCTGTTCGTCATGCACCTGCAGCGCCAGCCGGCCGCTCCAGGCGGCAGTTGCAGTTGCAGTTGCTTGCTCCGGGCTGCGGCGTGGCTGGGCGCAGCCGGCCAGCGCCAGCGCCAGGGGCGCGGCCAGCAGCACGCGCCGGCGTGGCAGCGCCCTCACGGCTTGACGCCCAGGCGCTGCAGGGTTTCACGCAGCGTGTCGTTGTCGGCGTTCAGCGTCAGGCCCTTCTTCCAGATCTCGCGTGCCTGGGTCTGCTGGCCGGTGCGCCACAGCACTTCACCCAGATGCGCCGCGATTTCGGCGTCGGGGCGCAGCGCAAAGGCCTTTTCAAGCATCGTCTGTGCCTGCGCCACGTTGCCGCTGCGAAATTCCGTCCATGCCAGGCTGTCCATGATGAAGGGGTCGTTGGGCGCCGCTTCAAGCGCCTTGGTGATCAGCGTGCGTGCTTCGTCCAGGCGCACGCCGCGTTCGGCAAAGGAAAAGCCGAGCGCGTTGTAGGCGTGGTGAAAGGCCGGATCGCGCGCAATGACCGCGCGCAGCAGGCTTTCCATTTCCTCGAAACGCCCGACCTTCTCGGCCAGGATCGCGGTGTCGTAGGCAATTTCGCTGTCTTGGGGAAACTGCTGCTGCAGCTGCGACTGCAGCGCATAGGCCAGCGCCGGCTGATCGGCCTCGCGCACCAGCTGCACCTCGGCCTGCTGGCGCAGGCGCTGCTGCTGCGGGGTGGCCGCGGGCACCGCCTGGATGACCGCGCGCGCCTGCTCGAGCTGGCCCTGCTGGGCCAGGATCGAGGCGCGGCGTACCTGGACGTTGAGCAACTGCGCGCCGTTTTCAATGCGGTCGAGCCACTCCAGCGCCGGCGCGAAGCGGCCCTGCTTCTGCGCGATCAGCGCATGCGACAGGGCGGATTCGGTGCGCGCGCTGCGCTGGCTGCCGGCGTTGGGCAGCTGCGGCACGAGCGCGTCAAAACGCTGCAGCGAGGCTTCGGCCTCCGGCCAGCGCTGGGTCTGCGCCTGCAGGCGCGACAGCGTGAACCAGGCGTCGGCGTAATCGGGGGTTTCGCGCGTGATGGCCAGCAACTGCGCCTGGGCCGGCTCGAGCCGGTCCTGGCCCAGCAGGACGCGCGCATAGGCCATGCGCATGTCGGCGCTGCGCTGCTGCTCCACGTAGCGCATGACCAGCGGCTCGGCCTCGCGCTGGCCGTTCTCGAGCAGCTCCAGCGCCAGCAGCGCGGCGGCGCCATTGCCCGGGGAAAGGGCTTCGGCCTTCTGGATGGCCTGCAGCGCGGCCGCGGGGTTGCCCGCGGCCAGCTGCAGGTGGCCGATCGCGGCGTAGGCCGAAGGGCCCGCGGCGGGGTCGGCAAACTGGCCCTGCAGCGCCTGCTCGGCAATCTGCGCCGCCAGCGCCTTGTCGGTGACGCGGCTGTAGAGCTGCGTGATCGACAGGAAGGTCACGGGCTTGCTCGGCGCGGGCGTGGTTTCCACTTCCTGGCGCAGGTAGGGCAGGGTGTCGGAAATGCGGTTGAGCGCCACCAGGATCTGCAGCACATAGCGGTTGGCGTTGCGCGATTGGGGAAAGTCCTCGCGCCAGGCCTGGGCCGCGAGCAGCGCCTGGTTGCCGGCGCGCGCCTGCAAGGCCATCTCGGTGGCACGCCGGTACAGCTGGGCGTTGCGGCTCTGGCGCGCGGCGTTGAGCATCAGCTGCTGGCCGCTGCTGGGGTCGCCGGCGCCGGTGGCCATTTCTCCGACCAGCACCTCGTAGAACAGCCCGGCGTTGAACGCCGCGCTCTCGTCGGGGTCGTTCTCGGCCGGTGTCAGGGAGCCGCCTGCCGGGGGCAGCGGCTCGGCCTGGCTCCAGGCAGTTGCGGGAACGGCGGCCAGCGCCGCCAGTGCGGCGGCCAGCGCCAGGGCCCGAGGGCGTAGAGGTTGAACCATCGAACCATAATAATCGAACGGGGTGGCCCTGCAAGCCTGCGGGTGGCATGCTTGCATTGGCGCGAAAACGCCTCATCTGCAGGGCACGCTGCGCTGCCAGAACGCGCGCAGACCGTCCATTTGTCGCAGGAGTGCCATGCCCGAGCTACCCGAAGTTGAAGTCACGCGCCGCTCGTTTGCGCCCTCGATCGCGGGCGCGCGCATTCTCGCGGCGCGCCTGGGCAAGCCGCTGCGCTGGCCGCTGGGACTGGCGCCCGAGGCGCTGGCGGGGCGCGAGGTGCTGGGCGTGCGCCGCCGCGGCAAGTACCTGCTGGTGGATCTGAGCGAAGGCCTGCTGCTGCTGCATCTGGGCATGTCGGGCAGCCTGCGCTTCGCCCCCACCGACACCCTGCCTGCGCCCGGCGTGCATGACCACTTCGATCTGGTGACGACGCTGGGCACGCTGCGGCTGCATGATCCGCGCCGTTTCGGTGCCGTGGTGCATGCCGCGGCGGAAGATGACCCGGTGGCGCGCAAGCTGCTCGGCGGCCTGGGCATGGAGCCGCTCGAAGACGGCTTTGTACCGCAGGCGTTCTACGCCGGCCTGCAGGCCAGCCGCACGGCCATCAAGCAGCTGCTGCTGGGCGGCAAGCTGGTGGTGGGGGTGGGCAATATCTATGCGTCGGAAGTGCTGTTTCGCGCGCGCATCTCGCCGCTCGCACCGGCCAACAGCATCGGGCCGCGGCGCGCGCAGCGGCTGCATGAAGCCATCCGCGAAGTGCTGGCCGTGGCGGTGGCCCAGGGCGGCACCACGCTCAAGGATTTCTCCAATGCCGACGGCATGCCCGGGCATTTCCAGCTGCAGACCCAGGTCTATGACCGCGAAGGGCTGCCCTGCACGCGCTGCGCGGCGCCGCTGCGCATGCTGCGCCAGGGGCAGCGCAGCACCTTCTATTGCAGCCATTGCCAGCGCCCCTGAAGCGGGGGGCGGCGATAATTTTGCCAGGCGTCACTTTGCGCGCAACCGCTGGCGCCGTGCGCGGCGCAGCTTCCCTACCGGTGATTCGATCTTGACGACTTCCTCCATGGCCGCTGCCGTAGTGCAGTGGCAGGCCTCGCATGGCCGCAACCACCTGCCCTGGCAACAAACCCGCGACCCCTACCGGGTCTGGCTTTCCGAGATCATGCTGCAGCAGACCCAGGTGGCGACGGTGCTCGGCTACTACCCGCGCTTTCTGGCGCAGTTTCCCGATGTGGCCAGCCTCGCGGCCGCGCCCGAGGATGCGGTGCTGGCGCTGTGGAGCGGCCTGGGCTACTACAGCCGCGCGCGCAATCTGCACAAATGCGCGCAGGCGGTGATGGCGCTGCACGGCGGGCGCTTTCCCGAGACCGCCGAGCAGCTCGCCACGCTGCCCGGCATCGGCCGCTCGACCGCGGGCGCGATTGCGGCGTTCTGCTTTTCGCAGCGCGTGCCGATTCTCGATGCCAATGTGCGGCGCGTGCTCACGCGCGTGCTGGCGTTCGACGGCGATCTGGCCGTGGCGCGCAACGAGCGTGCGCTGTGGGATCTGGCCACCGACCTGTGCCCCGATCCGCGCGAGCTCGATCTGCAGGATGCGATGCCGCGCTACACCCAGGGCATGATGGACCTGGGCGCCAGCCTGTGCCTGCCGCGCAAGCCGGCCTGCCTGCTGTGCCCGCTGCAAAGCCAGTGCCGCGCATCGCGCGCGGGCAACCCCGAGGACTATCCGGTGCGCACGCGCAAGCTCAAGCGCAGTTCGCAGTCGTGGTGGCTATTGGTCGCGCAGGACGCTCAGGGGCGTGTGCGCCTGGGCAAGCGGCC
>JBEVDH010000231.1:0-7711 GCA_040514115.1 Comamonas sp.
GTGCCGATCGACGAGCTGCCGCTGGACAAATGGTTCAGCCTGCTCGGCGCCAACGTCACCGGCATGTTCCTGTGCGCGCGCGCCGCCTTCGGGCTGATGCGCCGCCAGCTGCCCCAGGGCGGGCGCATCATCAACACCGGCTCTGTCTCGGCGCACACGCCGCGGCCCTTCACCGCGCCCTACACCATGAGCAAGCATGCGGTGACCGGGCTCACCAAGGCGCTGGCGCTCGACGGCCGGCCCTGGGACATCGTGGCCAGCCAGATCGACATCGGCAACGCGCTGACCGAGCTGTCCGAGCGCATGACGCGCGGCGTGCTGCAGGCCAATGGCGCGGTGGCGCCCGAGCCGATGATAGACGTCCGCCATGTGGCCGACGCGGTGCGCCATGTGGCCGCGCTGCCGCTGGCGGCCAATGTGCTGAACATGACCATCATGGCCAGCGCCATGCCCTATGCGGGGCGTGGCTGACAGCCGGTGAAAGCGTGTCGCACCGCGGGCGCCATGCCCGTGGGCGCGTGAGGAAGATAGACAAGACCATAAAAGGAGACATCCATGCAACGCAAAACCCTGTTCAAGACCCTTGCCCTGTCGGCTGCCATGGCGCTCGCGCCCACCTTGGCCTCGGCCCAGGGCGGCTACCCGAGCCGCCCCATCAAGATCATCGTGCCCGCGCCCCCGGGCGGCGCGATCGACACCCTTGCGCGCGTCGTCGGCGACAAGCTCGGCGCCTCGATGGGCCAGGCCGTGGTGGTCGACAACCGCCCCGGCGCCTCCAACAACCTGGGCACCGACGCGCTGGCCAAGGCCGCGCCCGATGGCTACACCATCGGCATCGTCGGCGGCAGCCACAACATCAACAAGTTCCTGTTCAAGAACCTGGGCTGGGACCCGGAAAAAAGCTTCGAGCCCATCGTCTACACCCACGAGGTACCGCTGGTGTTTGCCATCTACCCGCAGATTCCCGCCAAGACGCTGCCCGAATTCGTCACCTGGATGAAGGCCCACCCGAACGATTCGAAGGTGGCGACGTCCGGGCGCGGCAGCGCGCAGGAAATGGCCGCCGAAATGTTCCGCATGGCCAGCGGCGCGCCGATGCTGCTGGTGCCGTACAAGGGCTCCTCGGCCGCCCACCCGGATCTGCTGGCCGGGCGCACCGCGCTTTACATCGACACCATCAGCGCCATCCAGGCCCAGGTCAAGGCCGGCAATGTGCGCGCGGTGGCGGTATCGACCCGCAAGCGCAGCATGTCGCTGCCCGACGTGCCCACCGCCGCCGAGCAGGGCTTCAAGGACTATGACGCCAACACCAATGGCGGGTTCCTGGCGCCGGCCGGCACGCCCAAGGCGATCATCGCCAAGCTCAATGCCGAGATCAACGCGGCGCTCAAGCTCCCCGATGTACGCGCCAAGCTCGAAGCCGCGGGCATCGAGGTGCAGGGCGGCACGCCGCAGGAATACGCGGCGCTGATCAAGTCCGATCTCGCCAAGTGGGGCAAGGTCGTCAAGGAGGCGGGGATCCAGCCCGATTGAGGCGCTGCCGCTGCGGCATCACAGCAGCATCCCGCCCGATACCTCGATGCGCTGGCCCGTGATCCAGCCGTTGCCTTCCGACAGCAGCGCCGCCACCGCGCCGCCGATGTCATCAGGCAGGCCCACGCGGCCCAGCGCCGTGAGGCCGCTCAGATGCGCGTTCACCTGCGCGTTGTCGCGCACCGTGCCGCCGCCAAAATCGGTTTCCATCGCGCCCGGCGCAATCGTGTTGACGCACATGCCGCGCGCGCCGAGCTCCTTGGCCAGGTAGCGCGTGAGCACTTCGATGCCGCCCTTCATCATCGCGTAGGCCGCATGGCCTGGAATGCTGAAGCGCGCCAGGCCCGACGAGGTGTTGACGATGCGCCCGCCGTCGCAGATCAGGGGCAGCAGCTTTTGCGTCAGGAAGAAGGTGCCCTTGAGGTGGATATTGGCCAGCTGGTCGAACTGCTCCTCGGTGGTCTCGGCAAAGGAGGCCGTGAAGCCGACGCCGGCGTTGTTCACCAGACAGTCGAACTGCCGACGCTGCCAGGTCCGCGCCAGCACGGCGGCCACCTGTTCGGCAAAGGCATCGAAGCTCTGGCTGTCGCCGACGTCCAGGCGCAGCGCCACGGCGCGGCTGCCCAGCGCCTCGATCTGCGCCACCACCTCCTGCGCCGTGGCCGCACTGTCCTTGTACGTGATGATCAGATGCACGCCTTGCGCCGCCAGATGGAGCGCTGCGCTGCGGCCCAGGCCACGGCTCGCGCCGGTGATCAATGCAATGCGGGTCGGGGATGAGGTCATGGAGGTCTCGCTGGGGGAGTGAAGAGGTGCCGACTTTAGGTGTTCTGCGCGGCAGCATAAAGTCCCGTTTGGCAGTCACACTGTCCACTCCATCCATACAATGGCGCGATGGATCTCAATGCATTGCGCATCTTCGCGCGCGTGGCCGCGCTGGCCAGCTTCACCCAGGCCGCCGAGCAGCTGGGCCTGACCAAGAGCCGGGTCTCGGCCGCCGTGCAGCGCCTCGAAGTGCAGCTGGGCACGCGGCTGCTGCAGCGCACCACGCGCCAGGTGCGTTTGACCAGCGACGGCGCGCAGTTTCTCGCGCGCTGCGAGGAGCTGCTGCATGACGCCGAGCAGCTCCAGGGCATGTTCCAGCCCGCGGCCAGCGGCCTGCGCGGGCGGCTGCGCATCGATCTGCCGAACATGCTGGCGCGCGACCTCATCATCCCGCGCCTGCCCGAGTTTCTCGCGGCCCATCCCTTGCTTGAAGTGGGTATCAGCACCACTGACCACCGCGTGGATCCGGTGTTCGAAGGCTTTGACTGCGTGCTGCGCATCGGCCCGCTGGGCGCGAACGAGCTGATCGCGCGGCCGCTGGGCGAGATGGCCATGGGCAACCTCGCCAGCCCGGCCTACCTGGCGGCGCATGGCACGCCGCAGGGTCTGGCCGATCTGGCGCATCACCAGCTGATCCACTACGCCGGCAAGCTCAGCCTGCAGGGCGCGGGCTGGGAATACCAGGACGGCGCGCAGACCCGGGTGCAGCCGATGCGCAGCAGCGTGGTGGTCAATGGCACGGATGCCTATCAGGCCGCATGCCTGGCCGGCCTGGGCCTGATCCAGGCGCCGCTGCGCGGCGCGCAGCATCTGCTGGACCAGGGCCGGCTGGTGGCGGTCATGCCCGGATTCACGCCGCCGCCGATGCCGGTGTCGCTGCTCTACCCGCACCGCCGCCAACTGCCGGCGCGCGTCGCGGCCTGCCTGAACTGGATCACCGAGGTGGTCACGCCGCATCTCGCGCCAGCGCAGTCCGTGGCGCGGTGACTTCGCCCGGGTTCAGGCGCTCATCGGCCTGGCCTCAGCGTGCGGGCCCACAGCGCCAGCAGCGCGTTCCACCCGCGCTCGGCGCAGCCCGCGTCATATGCCGGAAAATCGGGCACCATCCAGCCATGCGGCGCGGGATATTCCTCGCTGCGAAACGCCACCCCGGCCTCGGCCAGCGCCGCCTCGAAGCGCGCTGCCATGGCCGGCGGATAGCTGTCGTCGTTGGCGGCGCTGGCGACATAGACCTCGGCGTCGAGCGTGGGCAGCAGCCGGTGCGGGCTGTCGGGCGCATCGGTGGCAAGGTGCCCGCCATGGAAGCTGGCCACCGCGCCAAGGCGGGCGGGATGCGCCGCCGCCGCCGCCAGCGCCAGGCCGGCGCCCATGCAAAAACCCACGGCGCCAACCTTGCGGCCCGCCACATCGCCGCGGGTGTCCAGATAGGCGAGCAGCGCCTGCGTGTCGCGCGCGGCCTTGTCGGTGCCCGTGGTAGCCATCAGCGGCGCCAGAATGGCGGCCACATTGCCGCGAAAGACTTCGGCCGGCACCAGCGGGGCATAGGGGCCGAAGCGGTAGTACAGATCAGGAAGCACGACAAGATAGCCCGCATCCGCCAGCTGCCGGGCCATATCGCGCATCGCCGGGCGCATGCCGCCAGCGTCGCCATAAAAAATCACCGCGGGCCAGGGGCCCGCGCCGGCGGGCGTGAGCACATCGGTCGGGCATTTGCCATCCGGGGTCGGGAGCACTACATGTTCAACGGGCATCGGGTTCCTTGGTGTTCGGCCATGCGAAGGCACGCCGGCTCGGCAGCCATCCTAATATCCCGCTAGGGCCTGTGCTTCAACGCTGGAAGTGCGCGCGCATGAAAGCGCCGAGCTGCTGCGCCGCGGGCGTGGGCCGCTCGGCCGGTTGCAGCAGCCCCAGTGGCTCCATCGGCGCGGTGCCGGCCACCTGCAGCTCGACGATCTCACCGCTGCGGATCAGGGGCATGAGCATCGTCAGTGGCAGCACCGTCAGCAGGTCGTGGTTGAGCAGCAGCCACCAGAGCATGGTCGAGGTGCGCGTGACCAGCGGGTGCATTCTGAGGGGCTGGCGACAGCGCGCCGAGATGCCGTCGAGCCGCTCGCGCGCCGCCGAGCCCGAGGGCAGCGCCATCCAGAGCGCGTGCTCCAGTTCGCCGCGATCGGCCGTGCCGCGCCGTGCCAGCGGATGCTGCGCGCGGCAGACAATGGCAAAGCGGTCTTCGAGCAGCGCATGGAACTCCCAGCCTTCGGGGACCACGGGCGGGCGCCGGCAGGCCACGAGATCGACCTCGCCGCGCGCAATCGCCTGCAGCTGCTCGTCGTTTTCGGCTTCGCGCAGCTGGATCTGGATGCCGGGCCACTGCTGGTGAAACGCCGAGAGGGTGTCGATCAGCAGCCCATTGGTTGCCGAGATCGAGGCCGCCAGCCGCACCTGCCCTTCGCCCTGGCGCTGGCGCGCCTCGACGGCCTGGGCGGTATCGCGAATGCCCATGAGCATCTGGCGGGCCAGCGGCAGCAGGTCCAGGCAGGCCGGCGTGGGATGCACGCCGCGCGCGTGGCGATGGAACAGCGGCGTTTCGAGCAGCGCCTCGAGATAGGCCAGGGTCTGCGTCACCGAGGACTGGGTGACGCCAATCGCGTCGGCCGTGCGCTGCACGCTGCCCAGTTCGGCGAGTTTGAGCAGGATCTGGACATGGCGGAACTTGCCGCGCGCAAGCAGCCGGTTGAGCAGCGTGGTGACGGTGAGAGGCATTAGTCATTCTAATGGGACGGGCGCAAAAGTAATTTGGCGCAGGCGGCTGCCGCACGGATGATGCAGTCATACCAATGTACGCCCACGTACAGCCCACAGGAGACAAGACATGAATCGTATGAGCCGCCGCGCCGCGTGCCTGGCCCTTGCCGGCCTGGCCTTGGCCGCCCCCGCATTTGCCCAGCCCGACAGCTGGCCCAGCCGCCCGATCCGCGTGATCGTGCCCACGCCGCCCGGAGGGGCCTACGACGCCACCATGCGCCCGCTGGCCCAGGAGCTGTCGCAGGTGCTCAAGCAGCCGGTCGTGGTGGAGAACCGGCCCGGCGCGGGCAATATCGTCGGTGCCCAGGCGGGCGCTGCGGCCGCGGCCGACGGCTACACGCTGACCATGACCGGCATGGTCAACACCATTGCCGCGGGCGTCTACGACAACCTGCCTTTCGATATCGTCAAGGACTTCAGCCATATCGGCGCGATCGGCGCGGCCGCGCAGTGGCTGGTGGTGCGCAGCGATGCGGGCTTTGGCTCGATGCGCGAGCTGATTGCCAAAGCCAAGGCCGAGCCCGGCAAGATCAACTATGCCAGCTCGGGTGCGGGCAGCACCGGCCATCTGCTGGTCGAGCTGCTGCAGCGCAGCGCCCACATCGAGCTGATGCACGTGCCCTACAAGGGCGGCGCGCCGGCGCTGCAGGATGTGCTCGGCGGCGTGGTGTCGGTGATCGTGGTGCCGCCCAACACCGCGATCCCGCATGTCAAGGCCGGCAAGCTCAAGCTGCTGGCGGTGTCCACGGCCCAGCGCAATCCCGCCTATCCCGAGGTGCCGACCTTCGAGGAGCTGGGTTTCTCGCAGATGACGGTGAGCTCGTGGGTCGGACTGTCGGCCCCCAAGGGCACGCCGCCCGCCACGGTGCAAAAGCTCCATGCAGCGCTCGAGGCCAGCTTGGCCAAGCCCGCGCTGCGCGCGCGGCTCGAAGGCGACGGCATGACACCGCTGACGATGACTTCGGCACAGTTCGGCGAGCTGGTGCGCACCGATGCGCAGCGCTGGATCCAGCTGACGAAGAGCCTGAACATCAAGGCCAACTGACCTCCACCCACGACCACTGCACCCCATGCCATTTGTTGTTTCCCACGGACGCAAGATCTACTACGAACGCCACGGTCAAGGCCCGGCGCTGCTGCTGCTCCACGGCGCGGGCTCCAACGCCGCGACCTGGTGGCAGCAGCTGCCCGCGTTCACGCGCGATTTCAGCTGCATCACGATGGACATCCGCTGCTTTGGCCGGTCGGTGGCGCCGCTCGATGAATTCGAGTTTTCGCTGTTTGTCGACGACGCGATTGCGGTGCTCGATGCCGAACAGGTGGAGCGCGTGGCCGTCATCGGCCAGTCGCTGGGCGGCATGATCGGCGTGCGCCTGGCGCTGCAGCATGCCCAGCGGCTGTCGGCCTTCGTCGCCTGCGACACCGCGCTGACCATCGACCACCCCGCCCTGATCGAAGCCATGGAGCGGCGCGTGACACGCGTGCAGGCGCTCACCGTGGAGCAGCGCTCGCTGGGCCGCTGGTTCATCGAACAGCACCCCGAGCGCGCGGCGCTTTACGCCCAGATCAACCACTTCAACCCCAGCGCGCATGCCTATGACGCGCAAGCCTGGGGCGCGGCCGTGACGGGGCTGATGGCGCCGCGCAATCTGCTGCCCCTCGAGGCGCTGCGCGCCATCGGCTGCCCGACGCTGTTTGTCGTCGGCAGCGAAGACCCACTGGTGCCGCTCGAAGCCATGCAGGCCTTCGCGCAGCAGGTCACGGGCAGCGCGTTGCATGTCGTCGATCGCGCCGGGCACTCGGCGTATTTCGAAAAGCCCGAGGAATTCAACGAGAATGTGCTGACATTTTTGCGCCGCCATCTCGTGCCCTGACTGCCTCGGGGCTGCGCCTTCGATCCATGGATACAGCTGCAGTGGCCGGAGGGCTGGCCGTCCATCCTTCGACAGGCTCAGGACGAACGGAACAACCGTTCGCGCTGAGCCTGTCGAAGCGGGTTCTGTGGTGCTGTGGAACCGCGGGCGGGTGGGGTCTGGGGGCCATGGCAAAGCTCCTTTGCAGTGGCCGGAGGGCAGGCCGTCCATCCTTCGACAGGCTCAGGACGAACGTGAACAACCGTTCGCCCTGAGCCTGTCGAAGGGTGAAGGGCCTGCCCTACAAATGGGGGCCTCCCCTAATACCCTGAATCTAAACGCCCGAATCTTCTGAAAGGCCTGTCGTTCAACTCCCGACGCGTGCTCACACCCCCGTGCATCATCGCGAATCCCGCACGCGGCACATTCCCTCGCAAGATTCAGAGTGCCACCGCCCCCATTCAGCGCTATCGTCCTCCCATCGCCGCCCCAAGGACTCTCCATGCCCGCCCCCCTCGCCAACACTTCCCCCTATGCCACCGACGCCCAGCGCTGGCAGGCGGTGCTCGAGCGCGATGCCGGGGCCGATGCGCATTTTGTCTATGCGGCACGCACGACGGGCATTTACTGCCAACCCGGGACGGCCAAGCGGCTGCCGCGGCGCGAGAATGTCGTGTTCTTTGAATCGGCGCAGG
>JBEVDH010000073.1:0-26653 GCA_040514115.1 Comamonas sp.
GCCGGCTCGCTGCGCCTGAACCTGGCGTATGCCAAGGACAGCGCCCAGCCCGTGGATCTGGCCGATCCCGTGGCCTTTGAAGTGCTGCCGAACCTGGCCACCGTGGGCGGCCGGGACACCCCCACCGCGGCCGATGATCAGCTCACGCTGGCCTACCAGAACTACACCGAGGACCTGCTGGGCAGCGAGGTGGCGCAATCGCAGTTCCGCGACTGCCTGGGCCAGGGCAAGGCCGCCAGCATCATTCGCAGCGGCTTCTCGCTGGACAAGAAGGCCGGCGAAACCAGCGGCGAGCTCGAATGCAAGGGCAGCGATGGCGTCACCCAGCCGGTGATCGAGAACGTGGCCGATTTCCGCGTGCGCTTTGTCGAGCAGGCCGGCAGCTTCGGCAGCCCGACCATGCGCTACCGCAACGCCGACTCCCTCGCGGCGACCGACTGGCCGCACGTCCATGCGATCGAGGTCTGCCTGGAAATGGAGGGCACCGAGAACCTCCCGGCGAGCACTGCGCAATATCTCAACTGCGCCAACCAGAGCGTCGCGCGCGGCACGCGGCTGCGCATGGTGCTACGCAATACCTATCAAATTCGCAGCCAGGGCCGGCCCACCGGGGTGCAGCCATGAGGGCCCGGCGCGAGCGCGGCATGTCGCTGCTGATCGTGATCGTCATTGTGCTGCTGACGATGCTGATGGCCGTCTGGGGCGCGCGCACGGCGCTGTTCAACGAGCTGATCGTCGGCAACGATGCCGACTACCAGCGCACCTTCGAGGCCGCGCAGGCCATGCTGCAGGATGCGGAACTCGACATCCTCGGGCAGGCCGCCGATGGCAGCGCCTGCCAGCCGAACAACGACGCCACCAAGGGCAACTTCTGCCGGCGCACGTCCAGCGTCTGGTTTGTCGACGAGGAAAAGGATGTCGTGGGCCTGCTGGCCGCGCTCGAGGCCCGGCCCAATGTGCCCTGCCTGCAGGGCATCTGCGCCAAGCGCACGGGCAAGCAGGACTTCTGGAACGACGCGGCGCTGCTCACGCAGATGCGTACCGTCGGCGCGCGCTACGGCCAGTTCACCGGCGCGCTCAAGGAAGAGCTGAGCAACCCCATCCTGCAGAACACGGCCGCGGGCCAGGGCGCGTGGTACTGGGTCGAGGTCCTGCCCTATGCCACCAGCAGCAGCGGCCTGATCACCAACCTGAGCGGCGCCGCCAAGCTCGAGCTCAACCTGAACCCCTCCGTCGTTTACCGCATCACCGCCGTCGCCCAGGGGCTCAAGCCCAGCACGCAGGTGGTGCTGCAGGCGACATTGGCGCGGCAGAAAATCAAGGATTGACGGAGCTTCCATGGCAAAGACCGCCGTATTTTTCAGAGCCCTGCTGCTGGCCGCCGGCGCAGCGCTGCCCACCGCGCCCGCGCTGGCCGCGCAATACAGCCTGGTGCAGTACCCGGCCGGCACCGCCAGCCGCGAGCCCGCGCCCAATGTCATCGTGTCGGTCGATGACTCGGGCAGCATGGGCGCAGCGGGCATCACCACGCTCAAGACCGCGCTGCGCCAGACCTTTTCCGCGGAAAACGTCGCCGATGACCTGATCCGCCTGAGCTGGCAATCGATGAACAGCACCTGCAGCACGATTCCGCTGAACACGGCGGACTGCAGGAACAGCCTCAAGAGCCTCAAGGGCACGCACCGCAGCAATTTCCTCAACTGGGTGGAGACCCTCAACGATTCGGGCGGCACCCCCTCGCACCGCATGGTCAGGAATGCGGGCGATTACCTCAAGCGCACCGACCTGGGCATCAACAGCCCCTGGGCCTCCGACCCTGGCACCAGGGAAGCGCCGATCATCAGCTGCCGGCGCTCCTACCATATCTTCATGACCGATGGCGCCTGGAACAGCGGCACCGCGACCGTCTCCGCGCACGTCGACGCTGACCGCGACCTGGCGGCTTACCGAGCCATCGGCAACATCGGCAACATCGACAACACAACCATCACGCTGGGTGACAGCAGCACCATCTACAACCCTGCGGCCGCGACCTCGCGCGTCTACCGCGACGACTGGGGCTTCAACACCACGACCACGACACGTCGGGAATGCAACTGGTACACATGTCAGGACGTGACCACCACGACCTACGGCCTCAACACCTTGTCCGACCTGGCTTTTCATTATTGGGCCACCGACCTGCAGCCCGGCATCGCCAACGAGATCAAGCCATTGATCAAGAAAAGCGGGGATGAAACCTTCACGTCGGGCTCTGGCAGCAGCCTCAGGAGCACCACGCTGCCACAGTTCTGGAATCCCAGGAACAACCCTGCGACCTGGCAGCACATGACCACCTACACCATCGGCTTTGGCGCGGGTGCATCGGCCTGGAACGGCAGCCCGGTCTTTGGCAGCGACAACTACTCGGGCGAACTCAACCGTCTGATCACCGGTGACATCAGCTGGCCCTCGCCGCTGTGCGGCAGCAGCAACAGCGGCAGCGGCAACAGCGCCTGCGACGGCAGCACGGGCTATAGCTCCACAACCAAGGACAATGGCCGGCGCATCGAGCTGTGGCATGCCGCGCTCAACGGCCGCGGCAAGTTCACGCCCGCGGCCACCGCCGATGACCTGACGCGCGCCTTCAAGGAAATCGTCAGCACCATCGTCGAGGACAACTCCACCCCGGTCACCAGCTTCACCAATGCCTCGTCTTCGGTCACGCGCTCCGGCACCTCGCAGTACGCGTCGGGCTACAACGCCATGGGCTGGACCGGCTTCGTGCGCTCCGACACCCTGTCCCAGGGGACGGCCGCCGCGGGGCCCAATGCGGCCTGGGGCGCCAAGGCCGGAACGGGCGCCACCGGCCTGACCACTGCCGACAAGCTCGATGCCCTCAGTGACATCAACACGCGGCTGATCCTCACGCAACGCAACGACACCTCGGCGGGCGTGGAGTTTCGCTGGGCCAACCTGAGCCTGGTACAGAAAGCCCAGTTCAAGCTCAATGTCCTGGACAGCGATGCGCTCGCCACCAACCGCGTCAACTTCCTGCGCGGCGACCGTACGCTCGAAGGCGGCACCTCGGCCAAGCCATTCCGCTCGCGCAGCTCGCGCCAGGGCGATATCGTCAACTCGGCGCTGTGGTACGTGGGCGCACCCGTCAGCAACCATGCGTTTGACAACTACCGAGCGTTTGCGGGCCAGTATGCGGCGCGCATCCCGATGGTCTATGTGGGCGGCAACGACGGCATGCTGCATGGCTTTTCCGCGCTCGATGGCGCGGAGAAGATCGCCTATGTGCCCAAGGGCGTGATGGGCAACCTGAGCGACCTGACGCTTCCCGCCTATACGCACCGCTTCTACGTCGACGGCTCGCCCTTCAGCGGCGATGTGAATTGGGGCACCACGGCAACGCCCGACTGGCGCACGCTGCTGATCGGCACGCTCGGCGCGGGCGGCCGGGGGTATTTCGTGCTTGACATCACGCGCCCCGGCAGCACCGCGACCACCGGAGCCACGGCGGTGGCCACCAATTTCACGGCGGCCAGCGCAGCCAGCCTGGTCGTCATGGACAAGACGGCGGCTGCCACGGACATCACTGTCGGCGAGGCCGCCGATATCGGCCATATCTTTGCCACCCCCGGCACCGATGACAACAACACGCAGAAATCGAACCAGATCGTGCGCCTGAACAATGGCCGCTGGGCGGTGGTCATGGGCAATGGCTACAACAGCCTCAACGAGCGGCCGGTACTGCTGCTGCAGTATCTCGATGGCGCGCGCGAGCTCAAGACCCTGGTGGCCGCCAGCACCGGCACCAACATCGTGAGCAACGGCCTGTCGGCGCCGCGCCTGGTGGATATCGACGGCAACGGCACGCCGGACGTCGTCTATGCGGGCGACCTGCGCGGCAACCTGTGGAAATTCGACATCGGCGCGTCCGACGCGGCGCTGTGGAACGTGGCCTTCAGCGGGCGCCCGCTCTACACCGCGATCTATACCGCGGGCAACGCCAGCAGCGCGCAGCCGATCACGGTCGCGCCCATCGTCAAGGCCAACGACCGCGGCAGCGTGGGCCTGATGGTCGCGTTCGGCACCGGCCGCAACATCACCGAAGGCGACCGCACCGATGTTTCGGTGCAGAGCATCTACTCGCTGCTGGACAGCACGCTCTACCAGGCCGTTTCCGGCAGTGTCGCGGTCGACACCACCAACGGCCAGCCGCAACCCATCGGCACAGGCCTGAGCAACCTGCAGCAACAGACCGTGTCCAATACGGCCATTGCCGGCCAGGGCGACAGCAGCGCGCGCACCTTCTATACGGTCAGCCAGAACGCGGTGGCATATTCGGGCAGCAGCGCGCGCAAGGGCTGGTATCTGCATCTGCCGGAAACCGGCGAGCGGCTGCTCAGCGACCTTTCGTTCTTTGATGGCAGCAACATCCTGGAAGTGCTGACCGAAGTCCCCGGCTCGGGCAGCAGCCTGTCGGAGGAAAGTTGCTCGGCCCCGCCGTTTGCGCCCAGGCGGTTCCGGACGTTCCTGAACATCATGGATGGCCGCAAACCCAGTGTGCAGCTCATGGACACCAATGGCGACCAGATCTACAACATCACCGCCGACCAAGGCACGTCACGCATGACGGCGTCGGTCAAGGAAAGCCAGGTCAGCAGCCGCGACCAGGAATACCGTATCGGCTCGGACAACGTGCGCGACCAGTTTGCCAAGATGCCCGAACAACCGCTGCGCCCGAGCTGGCGCCAGCTGCGCTGAGCGCGCGCAAACCCTGCACAAAGGCCAGATCCATGCGAAAAACTTCCCAACGCGGCTTTACGTTGGTCGAACTGATGATCACGCTGGCGATCGTCGGCATCCTGTCGGCCGTGGCCATTCCGAGCTACCAGGAATACATCCGCCGCGGCGCGCGCTCCGAAGCCAAGGCCGGACTGTTGCAGGCCGCGCAATGGATGGAGCGCGCGGCCACCGTGTCGGGCGTCTATCCGACCACGGCCGCCAACGGCGCTACCTTCTTTCCCACGGGACTGCGCAGCGTGCCCTCCAACCGCTATGCCATCACGGTAGCCAGCGCCGCCGCGACCTTCACGCTGACTGCCACGCCGCAAGGCGCCCAGGCCGGCGACAAATGCGGTGCATTCACCCTCACCCACAGCGGCGTAAGGGACAACACCGGCTTGCTCAGCGGCGCCACCTCCGCCGAATGCTGGAACCGTTGACACCGCTGACACCGCTTCTTCTGCGCTAGGATGGCGGCCACATGACGGCCACTTCCGAATTTATGCAGCAAGCGCTGGCGCAAGCCGCCCAGGCGCTTTTCCTGAGCAATCCCAACCCGCGCGTCGGCTGTGTCATCGTCGCGTCCGACGGCCTCACGGTGCTCGGCCAGGGCCATACCCAGCAGGCCGGCGGTCCGCATGCCGAAGTGATGGCGCTGCGCGATGCCGCGGCCCGAGGCTGCGACGTGCGTGGCGCCACCGCCTATGTCACCCTCGAGCCCTGCGCCCATCAAGGGCGCACCGGCCCCTGCTGCGATGCGCTGGTCGCGGCCGGCATCGGGCGGGTCGTGGCCGCACTTGAAGACCCGAATCCGCTGGTCGCGGGCCAGGGCTTCGCGCGGCTGCGCGCCGCGGGCGTCGCGGTCGAGATCGGGCCCGGCGCCAGCCAGTCGCGCGAGCTCAATATCGGTTTTTTCAGCCGCATGATCCGCAAAACCCCCTGGGTGCGCATGAAAGCCGCGGCCTCGCTTGACGGCACCACGGCGCTGGCCAACGGCGAAAGCCAGTGGATTACTTCGCCCCAGGCACGCGCCGACGGCCATGCCTGGCGCGCCCAAGCCTGCGCCTTGCTCACGGGCATCGGCACCGTGCTGCAGGACAATCCGCGCCTGGACGTGCGCGGCATCGATACGCCGCGCCAGCCGCATGTGGTCATCGTCGACAGCCGGCTGCAGACGCCGCTGGATGCCAAGCTCTTCGTGCCCGGGCGCAATTGCTATATCTACACGGCCAGCGACAGCGCCGCGAAGACCCGGGCGCTGCAGGCCCTGGGTGCGATCGTCGTGCATCTGCCCAATGCCCAGGGCAAGGTCGACCTGGCGGCGCTGCTGCGCGACCTGGGCCAGCGCGGCATCAACGAGCTGCATGTCGAGGCCGGCTACCAGCTCAATGGTTCGCTGCTGCGTGAAGGGCTGGTCGATGAAATCCTGCTGTACCTGGCGCCCAAGCTGCTGGGCTCGGGCCGCGGCATCTGCCATATCGGGCCGCTGGCGGCGCTGGCCGACGGGCCGGAGCTGGCCTTTCATGATGTCACCCCGGTCGGCCCGGATATCCGGATCCGCGCGCGCCTCGCACAACGCGGCGCATTCTGATGCCGGTTCCTTTTCCACCTGCCACAATCGAACACATGTTTACTGGAATCATCACCGGCATGGGGCGCATTGCCGCCGTGCAGTCGCTTGGCGACACTCCGGCCCACGGCAAGCGCCTGGTCATTGAAACGCCCGCGGGCTACCTCGACGATGTCGGTCTGGGCGACAGCATCGCGCTCAACGGCGCCTGCATGACGGTCACCACCTTCGACAAGGCCGCGGGCAGCTTCACCGTCGACGTCTCCGCCGAATCGCTGGACAAGACTTCCGGCCTCGCGCAGACGGGCCCGATCAATCTCGAAAAGGCGCTCAAGGCCCAAGACCGCCTGGGCGGGCATCTGGTGAGTGGTCACGTGGACGGCCTGGGCCGCGTGACGCACTTCGCGCCGCTGGGCGAAAGCTGGGAGCTGCGCATCCTGGCGCCCGCCGATCTCGCGCGCTATGTGGCCTACAAGGGCTCGATCACCGTCAATGGCGTGAGCCTGACCGTCAACCGCGTGATCGACCTGGCCGACGGCTGCGAGCTGAGCATCAACCTGATTCCACACACCGTCGAGAACACCGCGCTGGGCGTGCTCATGGCCGGTTCGCAGGTCAACCTGGAAATCGACCTGATTGCCCGCTATGTGGGTCGCATGATGGATCGCCCCTCGGCCTCCGCCTGAAGTCGCGCGGACGGGACACTGACGGCACTCGCAAGCCAGTCTTGTCTTACAAGGAAGCTCGGCAGCACCAGCTATACCTAGGCTATCGGGGCTGGAATTCAACCAGCCTTCCATCCACCCTCTGCTGCCCCTATTCCTATGCCTGCTGCCCATCTAGACCAGTTGGCCCCTGCTCCCCGCGCGCCTCGCCTGCGCTGGCGCGCCACGTTAAGTATCCTGGCGCTGAGCTTTGGCCTGAACGCCTGCGGCAGCTTGCCCCAGGACGTGGATCGTCCCGTTTCCCATGCCTTGCAACAGCCCGCGCAGACCGCGCTGGGCCAATGGGTGCAGCAGCGCCAGGCCAGCGACAAGGCGCGCCACCCCTCGGCCTTCATGCTGCTGTCCGGTGCACCCGCAGCCTATGGCGGCCGGCTGGCGCTGATCGAAGGTGCGCAAAAAACCCTGGACCTGCAGTATTACGCCATCCATGCCGATGTCAGCTCCGGACGCCTGCTGCGCGAGCTGGTCACGGCGGCCGGGCGCGGTGTGCGCGTGCGCATCCTGCTGGACGACTTCCACAGCGTCGGCAACAACGCCCAGGTCCTGCGCCTGGCCTATGTGCCGAACATCGAGATGCGCATGTTCAATCCGTTGGTCGGGCCGCGCAACTCGTCCATCGGCCGCATCTTCAACACGCTGACCGATTTCCACCGCGCCCAGCAGCGCATGCACAACAAACTGTTTCTTGCCGACAACATGATCGGCATTGCCGGCGGGCGCAATCTCGGCGACGCCTATTTCGACCAGGACGAAAGCGGCAATTTCATTGACCTGGACGTGATGGCCGCCGGCCCCATCGTGCGCGAGCTCTCGCGCAGCTTCGACAGCTACTGGAACAACCAGCGCTCCTACCCTGTGGCCTCGCTGATCAGCCGCGAAGCGCTCGAGCGCATGGAAAGCGACGAACAGACCAAGGCCCGGCAGGCGGCGCAGCCAGGCGCAGCCTCGGCCGCGCCCGTGCCTGCGCCCGCGCCTGCGCCGGCCACGTCCTCGGCCGAGCCATCCAGAACCATCTGGGACCAGAAAGCCATGGACCTGAACCAGACCACCTGGATCTGGGCCCCGGCCGTGGTGCTTGCCGACGAACCCACCAAGATCGCGCTCGAAGGTGAAGGCCCGACGCCCGGCGCGGCGGTGGCCGGCACGGCGGCGCCCGATACAGCGGCGCCCGGTATGTCCACTGCAGCCGCTGGCGAAGCGCCTGCCAATGCCGCCAATGCGCAGGAACAGGCCCCCGCGGCCATTCCCCTGGCTGCGCCCGGGCTGCGTCCGGGCACGGGCACCATGGCGGTGCGCCAGGGTGCAGGCATCGCAGCGTCGGAGCTGCAGTCCGAGACGGTCGTCGATGGCCTGTTGACGCTGATGGGCCGCGCGCGCACCGATCTGCTGGTGGTCTCACCCTACTTCGTTCCCGGCGACGACATGAAAAAGGCCTTTGCCGCGGCCATCGCGCGCGGCGTGCGGGTGCGGGTGCTGACCAATTCGCTGGCCTCGAACGACGCTCCAGTGGCACATGCCGGCTATGCGCGCCACCGCAAGGAGCTGCTGGCCATGGGCGTGCAGCTCTATGAAATGCGCAGCGAAAGCGCGGGCCTGCGCAACAGCCTGTCGACGGGCAGCGGCCCGGGCGCCTCGCGCGCCATGCTGCATTCCAAGGTGCTGGTCATCGACGGCAGCCTGGTCGCGATCGGCTCGATGAACCTCGACCTGCGTTCGCAATTGCACAACACCGAAATCGCGCTGCTGATCGCCAGCCCCTCGGTGGGACGGCTGGCCACGCAAAACATCGAACCCGCATTGACCGAAAGCGCCTGGAAGGTGGAACTGGTCGACGGCAAGAAGCTGCTGTGGCGCGCGCCCCAGGGCAGCGGGCTCGAGGATGCGCACGACGAGCCGGATGTGAGTTTGCCGATGCGGTGGTTGTTGCGGTTGCTGGGGCCGTTGGCGCCGGATCATCTGCTCTGAAGCACCCCCTGCGCGGGCCGCCCTGAGCGACTTCGTCGCTTCCCCCTCTCATCCTTCGGTGGAGGGGGAGGCCCGCTCAGGGGCGCCCGGCTAGGGCGGCCCGCGCAGGGACGGCAGCCTCGGTGCGGGGGCCCGCCTAGGGGCGGCCCTTCCTCGCTGCCCCTGGCCTGGGCCACGCCAGTTGCGAAGGCCGCGCGTCCATACAGGCGCCCTCCAGCAAAAACCTACCCCCACCGCGTCGGTAACGCCTCCACCCAGCGCGTGATTTCCGCCTGATCCGTCTGCACGCGCACCTCCTGAAACGCCAGTTCCGCCTCGGGATAGCGCCGGCGCAGCAGGTTGAGCCACTGCTTGAGGCGGCCCGCGCGCTGGCGCGGCTCGAGGTCTTCGCAGACCATTTCCCAGAAGCGGGCGATCTGCGGCAGCAGTGCGGCCCAGGGGACCTCGACCGGCGGCGCGACTGCGTCGACGCCTTCGACCGCCGCGCGAATGGCCCACGCCAGGCCCGGGTCGGCGACGCTGCCCCGGCCCAGCATCAGATCCGCGCAGCCCGACTGCGCGCGGCAGCGCAACGCGTCTTCCACGGTCCAGATCTCGCCATTGGCAATGACCGGCACCTTGACGGCTTCGCGTATCGCCGGAATCAGCTCCCAGTAAGCCGGCGGCCGGTAGCCATCGAGCTTGGTGCGCGCGTGCACCACGATCTCGCAGGCGCCGCCCTGGGCCATGGCCTGCGCGCATTCGCGCATCAGGCTGGTGTCATTGAAGCCCAGGCGCATCTTGGCGGAAACCGGCAGATGCGCCGGCACTGCGCGGCGCACCGCCTCGACCACGCGCGCGATGTGCATCGGATCCTGCAGCAGCGCCGCGCCACCGCCGTGGCGGTTGACCACCTTGGCCGGGCAGCCGAAATTGAGATCGATGCCCTCGGGCCCAAGCCGCGCCAGGTTGGCCGCATTCTCGGCCAGGCTTTGCGGGTCCGAGCCAAGCAGCTGCGCGCGCACCGGCACGCCGGCCAGCGTGCGGCTGCCGTTGCGCAGCTCGGGCATGGTGCGAAAAAACACCTTGTCGGGCAGTACGGTCCCGGTGACGCGGATGAATTCGCTCACGCAGCGGTCGGCGCCGCCCACGCGCGTGAGCACATCGCGCAGCACGAAATCCAGCAGGCCCTCCATGGGCGCGAGCAAAAGCTTCATGGCCCCTCCCGGCGCGCCACGAGACATTGCCACCTTCCACCCACCCGATTTGTCATAGAAAATTCCGCATCCACTTTGATTTGACCCGCATTGTCGCGCTGCGCCGCCAGGGGCGTCACAGACATGTCATTTGCCCGGTGTGCAATGGGCCCTGCCCATGCTGCTCTACAAGACGTCCAAAGCCCATCACGAACTCGCGCCCGGTTCGCGCAGCCTGAACCTGCGCGAACGCTCGCTGCTGCTGATGGCCGAGGGCACGCCCTACGCCCAGCTCGCGCAGATGTACCACGGTCAGGGCGAAACCCTGGTGGCGCAGCTGCTGCAAAACGGCTATCTGGCCTCGGGCGCCACGCACGCCCCCGCGCCCCGGCCCGCGCCCGCCGCCTCGGCCGCCAGCCACACCCCAGCCGCCCCAGCCGTGGCCGCTCCCGCCGCCATGACGCTGGCCGGCACGCGCATGTATCTTTTCGACATGGTCGAGCGCCTGTTTGCCAACCGCCAGCAGGCCGTGGCCGACCACCTGCGCCAGGCCCTGCGCGAGGCACGCGATGTCCAGGCACTGCGCAGCGTCTGCGATGAACTGCTCAATGCCGTGGCCACGCATGCGGGTGGCGAGCGTGCCACGCAGCTGAGCCAGCAACTGATGCATCTGGTGCCGGACTGGAGCCTTGAATCCCATGAACATTGAACAAGCGCCTGCCCCCATGCAAAAAGCCGAAGCCCCATGGGGACTCCGGCTCGTGCGGGCAGCTGATGGTGCAGCTGGGCTCAGCGCACGGCAAGACGCCACAGCGTCGTGACTTCGGCGGCGCGCGCCGCGTGCAGCGCGTCGGCATCGTCCGACACCTTGCCATGGCTGGCCTTGGCGTCGAGCCGGCCGACGACCTTCAGGCCCGCGGCGTCGATCCAGCCCATCAGCTCCTCGCGGCTGCGCAGCGCCAGATGCTCGGCCAGATCCGACAGTATCAGCCAGGCTTCGCCGTCGAGCGTCAGATGGTCGGCCACGCCCGCCAGGAAACCGCGCAGCATGCTGCTGTCTTGATCGTAGATCGCGTGTTCCAGCGCCGAGCTGGGCTTGGCCGGCACCCAGGGCGGGTTGCAGACCACCAGCGGCGCGCGGCCGGCGGGAAACAGGTCGGTCTGCAGCAGCTCGACCTTGTTCAGGCAACCCAGGCGCTCCAGGTTCTCGCGTGCGCAGTCGATGGCGCGCGGCGACAGGTCGGTGGCGACGATGCGCTTGACACCGCGGCGCGACAGCACGGCCGTGAGCACGCCCGTGCCGACGCCGATGTCATACGCCAGCGTCTGCGCGCCAGGCGGCAGCGGAGCCTGGCCCACGAGGGCGACATACTCGGCGCGCACCGGCGAAAACACCGCGTAATGCGGGTGGATGCGATTGTTGGGCGGAATGCCCAGCGCCTCGAGTTCGATACCCTTCTTGCGCCATTCGTGCGCGCCCACCAGGCCCAGCAGCTCGCGCAGCGGGGTGACGATGGTCTGGTCGAGCTTCTCGGGCGCGCCCCAGCCTTCGCTGATCGGCAGACGCAGATCGGGTGCGCGGCGCAGGCTGATCACATAGTCGGGCTGCAGCTCGATCAGGATGCTCGAGAGCACGCGCGCGCGCTGGGCCTGGGCCTGGCGGTGCAGGTGAAACGCATGCGGGAAGGTTTCTTCGGGCAGCACTTCCTGCTTTTGCGCCGCCTGGCGCTTCTGATGCCGCGCCTTGGCCGAGGACTTGCGCGGATCGCGCTCCTGGCGGCGCATCAGCGCCTGCAGCAGCAGCCGCGCGTTCTGGAAGTCGCCGCGCCACAGCAGCGAAGTTCCTTCGCAGGCCAGGCGGTGCGCCGCATCGGCAGACAGGGTGTCGTCGGCGATCACCACCTTGCGGGGTGCCGCGAGACCACTTTCAGAGCGCCAGACAGCGCTGCGCTCCTTGTTTTTTTCATGCCAATGCAGCATCGGGGCTTTCAGTTCAATGGGCGCTTGAGGCGCACTTCTTCAATTTTGATACCGCCGATGAGGGCGGTCTTGGCGGTCGACATTTCGCGCTTGAAACCGGCCATCTCATGAAAGCGCAGCGCGCGTTCATTGCGCAGCGGCACCCAGGCGGTGACATTGGTGCAGCCCTCTTCGGCGAGGCCGTCGCGGGCCGCGTCCCAGAGGGTTATGCCCACGCCCTGGCCCCAGTGCGAGGGGGCCGCGTAAATGGCCCAGATCTCGCCGGTGGTAGGACGGGACTTTTCATCGCGCGAGCGATCGAAGCCGACGAAACCCACGATCTTGTCGCCATCGATGGCAACCTGAACCTGGGGCTCGCAATACTCAATGGCTTCGCGCCAGTAGGCCTGGCGTTTTTCAACCGACGACATGGATTTCAATTGGTCGTCAGGCACCAGCCCTCGGTAGGCTTCCGTAGCGGAAGCGGTATGAATCTGTGCAATGGCCTTGGCATCGCGAAGCGTAGCGGGACGAACCTGGAAACTGGACATGGAAATACCGAAACGAAAACAGGTGAAAATGGGGGGAAGAGCGGGATTGTCGCCGCAAACGTTTTTTTGCCCAGAGACGTGAAGCTGTAGCCATTCACGCAAGTACGGCTGTCTGGAGTGCCTTGCCCTGACAAGGCCAATGTGATAACGCCCTGCAACGGGCAGACACCGGCGCCGGCCTGGAAGTGGCCCGGCCACTCAACGTTGGATGGATGGAGACGGAAATACCTGGCTGGCCCTGAACCGCTGCGGATGACGCAGGCCGTGCAGGCGCTATCTATGACCAGCGCCGGAGCAGCCCCATCAACCGGTCAAGCCGCGGCCCGTAGGGAGGATAGAACAACGCTCCCATGGACCAGCGCGACTGCAGCAACACCGACTTCTGGTGGCTGAACCGCAAAAAGCCCTGCTCTCCGTGGTACGCCCCCCAGCCGCTGTCGCCGATCCCGCCAAACGGCAGGTTGTCATGCACTATATGCATCAGGGTGTCGTTGACCGTCACCCCGCCGCTGACAGTGCGCCGAAGTATAACGTCCCGGACATTTTCGTCGCTGCCAAACCAGTACAAGGCCAGGGGCCGAGGTCCGGCATTGAGCGCCGCGACCACGTCGTCCAGGCGCTCGTAGGAGATCACGGGCAGGATCGGGCCAAAGATCTCTTCCTGCATCAACTGCATCTCGGAGGTCGCGCCAAACACCAGCGCCGGCGGCATCTGGCGCTCGGCCGCATCGCTCCAGAGGCTGGCCGCGGCCTCGCCGGGCTGGCCCTGCGCCGGCCCCATGACCTCGACGCGCGCGCCCAGCGACTGCGCCTGGCGCAGCATCTGGCGCAGCCGCGCGAGATGGCGCTTGGTCAATATCGAGGCGTAATCGGGGTTGCCGACAATGGTCGGATAAAGCCGCGCCACGGCTTCGCGGTAGGCCTGCGCAAAGGCCTGCTCGCGCCCGCGCGGCAGCAGCAGGTAGTCGGGCGCCACGCAGGTCTGGCCCGCGTTGAGCAGCTTGCCATGCGCGATCTTCAACGCGGCATCGGCCAGGTCGCAGTTCTCGTCGATCAGGCATGGCGACTTGCCGCCGAGCTCGAGCGTCGTGGGTGTCAGATGAACGGCCGCGGCCTGCGCCACGCGCCGGCCCACGGCCGTGGAGCCGGTGAACACCAGATGGTCGAAAGCCAGGCCCGAGAACTGGGTGGCCACGCTGGCGTCGCCCTGCACCACGCAGAATTCATCGGGCGCAAAAAATTGTTCGACCAGCGCCGCGAGCTGCGCCGAGGTATGGGGCGTGAGCTCGCTGGGCTTGAGCATCACGCGGTTGCCCGCGGCCAGCGCGGTGATGGCTGGCGCCAGCGCCAGCTGCACCGGATAGTTCCACGGCGAGATCACGCCCACCACGCCCAGCGGCTGGCGCTCGATGCGCGCGCGCGCCGGAAAGAGATACAGCGGCGTGCGCACGCGCTGTGGCCGCATCCAGCGCGCGAGCTTGCGCAGACACTGGCCCAGCAAGTTGCGCAGCACGAAAAAATCCGCGATCTCGGTCAGCCGCGGCGAGCGCATGCCGAAGTCGGCCTGCACCGCCGCCGCCAGCACCGCCCCATGTTCGTCGAGCATCTTGCGCACGCGCAAGAGGCGCTCGCGCCGCACCAGCAGCGGTACCTCGACCTGGGACCGGCTGGCCTGGTGCTGGGCTTCGAACAAACGATGGAGATCGGCAGGAATCATTCAAGCTCACAAAACAGTTAACACCCCCTGAGCGGCTGCGCGGCAGGCGCCAAGCCCGCTTCCCCTCTCAACCTTCGGTGGAGGGGGGCGCCCGGCTAGGGCGACCCGCGTAGGGACGGCACCCTCACTGCGGGGCGGCCCTTGCTCGGTGCCCCCATGCTAGGGCACGCCAGCTTCGGGTATGTAAGCAGCGCCTAACGCTGTAAAAAACCAAACCCGCAGATTTCAATGCTCACGCACTTCACGGGGCTGGACATCGACCACGTCCGCATTGCTGCGCAGGATGCCGCCGCGGTGGCGCGGGGCTTCTTCCTCGGCCTTGGCGGCGGCGCCCGACGCGGGCCAGGCCGTGCGCGAGCGGTAGACCGAACTCCAGGCGGCGCCCGGATTCACGCCCATGACCCAGGGTGCGACCGGCCGGCCCGTGAGCCGGGCCCAGAGGGCGCGCGCACCCCACAGCAGCGCCAGCACGCTGGCGACAGCCAGCAGGCCCAGAAAGAACACGGTCGCGGCAACCAGCAGGAAGATGCGCAGGGACCAGCGCACCACCAAGGTCAGGAAATCATTCAAAGCTCTTCCTTTCTCGCGGCCCGCAGCAATCACTGCGGGTCAGACAATGCGAATTGGAACACGCCCGGCTCGAGCACCGGGTCGACGGTCACCACAATCGTGCTGCGCGGCGGGAAACGCCCTTCGAGCAGCAGCCGCGACAGCGGATTCTCGAGGCGCTGCTGGATCGCCCGCTTGAGCGGACGCGCGCCAAACACCGGGTCGAAACCGACCTTGGCCAGCTCGTCGACGGCCTGGCTCGACACCTCGAGCGCGAGGTCCATCTTCGCCAGGCGCTGCTCGAGCAGCCGCAGCTGGATCCACGCGATCGAGGCGATGTGCTGCGCATCCAGCGCATGGAACACGACGGTTTCATCGATGCGGTTGAGGAATTCGGGTCGGAAATGGTTTTTTAGTTCCCCCCAGACCGCGTCCTTGATGTCGCTCGCGTCTTCCCCGACCATCGCCTGGATCAGCGGCGAGCCGATGTTGCTGGTCATGACGATCACCGTGTTCTTGAAATCCACGGTGCGGCCCTGGCCGTCCGTGAGACGTCCGTCGTCGAGCACCTGCAGCAGCACATTGAACACGTCCGGATGGGCCTTCTCGACCTCATCGAGCAGCAGCACGCTGTAGGGCTTGCGGCGCACGGCTTCCGTGAGGTAACCGCCCTCCTCGTAGCCCACATAGCCCGGCGGTGCGCCGATCAGCCGCGCCACCGAGTGCTTTTCCATGAACTCGCTCATGTCGACGCGCACCAGATGGTCCTCGCTGTCGAACAAAAAGCCGGCCAGCGCCTTGCACAGCTCGGTCTTGCCCACGCCCGTCGGGCCCAGGAACAGGAAGGAGCCGGTCGGGCGGTTCGGATCGGACAGGCCCGAGCGCGAGCGCCGGATCGCATTGGCCACGGCCGCGATCGCTTCCTCCTGGCCGACGACGCGCTCGTGCAGCTTGGACTCCATCTGCAGCAGCTTGTCCTTTTCGCCCTGCATCATCTTGGCCACGGGAATGCCCGTGGCCCGGCTCACGACCTCGGCAATTTCCTCGGCGCCGACCTGCGTGCGCAGCAGCCGGTGCACGGGCGCACCGCCGCTGGAGCCCGCTTCGTTCTCCTGCACCTCGCGCAGTTGCTTCTCGAGCGCCGGCAGCTTGCCGTATTGCAGCTCGGCGACCTTGTTGAAATCGCCCTTGCGCTTGAATTCCTCGATCTGGATATTGATCTGGTCGACATCCTTGCGGATCTGCTCCGATCCAAGCGCACTGGCCTTCTCGCTCTTCCAGATCTCCTCGAGGTCGGCATACTCGCGCTCGAGCTTTTCCAGGTCTTCCTCGATCAGCGCCAGGCGCTTTTGCGAGGCTTCGTCCTTTTCCTTCTTCATCGCCTCGCGCTCGATCTTCAGCTGGATCATGCGCCGGTCGAGCCGGTCGAGCACCTCGGGCTTGGAGTCGATCTCGATCTTGATCTTGGCCGCGGCCTCGTCGATCAGGTCGATGGCCTTGTCGGGCAGGAAGCGGTCGGTGATGTAGCGGTGGCTCAGTTCGGCCGCGGCGACGATTGCCGGGTCGGTGATGTCCACGCCATGGTGGGCTTCGTATTTCACCTGCAGACCGCGCAAAATGGCGATCGTATCCTCGACGCTGGGCTCGTTGACCAGCACCTTCTGGAAGCGCCGCTCGAGCGCCGCGTCCTTCTCGATGTATTTGCGGTATTCATCGAGCGTGGTCGCGCCAATGCAGTGCAGCTCGCCGCGTGCCAGCGCCGGCTTGAGCATGTTGCCTGCGTCCATCGCGCCGTCGGCCTTGCCCGCGCCGACCATGGTGTGGATCTCGTCGATGAACAGGATGACGCGGCCTTCCTCCTGGCTGAGCTCCTTGAGCACTGACTTGAGCCGCTCCTCGAAGTCGCCGCGGTACTTCGCGCCCGCCAGCAAACCCGCCATGTCGAGCGACAGCACGCGCTTGTTCTTCAGGCTCTCGGGCACCTCGCCGGCCAGGATGCGCTGCGCCAGACCCTCGACGATCGCCGTCTTGCCCACGCCGGGCTCGCCGATCAGCACCGGGTTGTTCTTGGTGCGCCGCTGCAGCACCTGGATCGCGCGGCGGATCTCCTCGTCGCGGCCAATGACCGGATCGAGCTTGCCGCTGCGCGCGCGCTCCGTGAGGTCGAGCGTGTACTTCTTGAGCGCCTCGCGCTGGCCCTCGGCCTCGGCGCTGTCCACGCCATGCCCGCCGCGCACGGCTTCGATGGCCGACTCCAGGCTCTTGCGCGACAGGCCGCTCTCCTTGAGCAGTTGCCCGGCGCGCGTGCTGCTGTCGCTGAGCGCGAGCAGGAACAGTTCGCTGGCAATGAACTGGTCACCGCGCTTGATGGCTTCCTTCTCGGTGGCCTGCAGCAGGCGCCCGAGCTCCGAGCCGACCTGCACCTGGTCCTGCACCTGGACCTTGGGCAGGTCCTGAACGGCCTTTTGCACCGCCGCCTGCAGCGCGGCGACATTGACGCCGGCGCGCTGGAGCAGCGAGCGCGGGCCGTCGTCCTGCTGCAGCAGCGCCAGCAGCAGGTGCAGGGGTTCGATGTTGGAATGGTCGTTGCCCAGCGCCAACGATTGGGCGTCGGCCAGGGCTTCCTGAAATTTGGTGGTGAACTTGTCGATACGCATGGTGGGAACCTCCGAACTGCACCGTAGGTGGGGCGCAGTGTCGTCCATTTCAAGCCAAAGCGGCGCATTCTCATGCCAGACAATGGCGCAACCGCGCCGCCCCAAGCAGTCAGCTGCCGCCGGCTTGCCAGCGCGCCAGCGCCGCGTCGTCCGACACCCGCGCATCGACCCAGCGCGCGCCGTTGGGCGTCTGCTCCTTCTTCCAGAACGGCGCCTGGGTCTTGAGGTAGTCCATGATGAACTCGCAGGCCGCGAACGAGGCGCCGCGGTGCGCCGCGCTCACCGCCACCAGCACGATCTGCTCGAGCGGCTGCAGCAGGCCGACGCGGTGGATCACGCGCGCCCCATGGATGCCGAAGCGCTCGATCGCCTGGTCGACAATGGCCTCGATGGACGACTCGGTCATGCCCGGATAGTGCTCGAGCTCGAGCGAGGCCACGGCATCGCCCTCATTGCGGTCGCGCACGCAGCCGACAAAGCAGCAGACTGCGCCGACGCGCGCATCCCGGGCGCGCAGCGCGGCCAGCTCGGCGCCGGCGTCGAAATCCGCGGCCTGTACCGCTACATGCCGCATACCCTTCATGGAGCGCGGTGCAGCCGCGGGGCCGACAATAGCGCCAGTTCTTCACCGAGCACGGTGGCGATCTGGCGGTTTTCCTTCGTGTTCGGCAGCCCCTTGACCAGAACCTGCAGGCGCTGCAGGTCACCCACCGTGGGCGCTACCTTGATCTGTGCCGAAGCGGCGCTGGCATTGCCCGCGCGGATCAGGCCAAACACCTTGTTGGCCCATTCGTTCTTGTTTTGCGTCATGGCGCCCTCTCAATAGTCAAAACGCAAAGGCGTTTTTCGTTAGCATTGGCGCGTACTGTACCCCCCTCCCATGGCCTCACTCGCAATCACCACCAGCCACTACAAGCTTTTCCCGTCGCCGCGCAATGAGCACCGCGTGGTCTTCGAGTACGAAGTCTTCGTGCCCTACCCCTACGATCTGATCGACCTGCCAAGCTTTGGCTTCAAGGGCCGGTACAGCCTTTTTGCGGCCTGCCGCCTCAAGGACCGGAAGATGGGGCAGCTCGCCACCTTCGAGCAGGTGGATGACGCCATCCACTTCGAGAAGAACTTCACGCCCGATTGAGCCCATGTCCGAAGGCAACCAACTGACCGTGGCGCCGAGCTTTGCAGCACTTTACGCCGACCGCAGCGGCCGCCTGCGCACGCCCGCGCTCGAAGTGCTCGCGCGCTACGAACTCTGCGAGGACCTGGCCAGCCATCTGGTGGAACAGGCGCAGCTGCTCTACCACCGCGAAGCGCCTTCCGAGGCGGGAGTGCTGCTGGGCATGCATGCGGCGCTGCGCGTCGACGACTCCTTGCTCAACGCCGCGGAAGCGGGGTGGGTGGTGCAGCGGCTGGCGGAATTGCTGGAGTGGAAGTGTCCGGCGTTGGGGGATGGTGAGGGTGCGCACGGGTGACATCGACTGGGATTCTGTAGGGCAGGCCGTTTACCCTTCGACAAGCTCAGGGCGAACGGTCAACTCCGTTCGTCCTGAGCCAGTCGAAGGATGGACGGCCTGCCCTCAAGTTCCAGGCGCTGCCTTAGAGCGCCTAACAGAACCCAGCAAATCGAAGATTTGCGGTTGAGACTAGGCGCGGTGACGCAGACAGTGCAATTGGCACGGCAAGGCACCGCAACGACGTCTCAAGGGTTTTGTTAGGTGCTCTTAGTCCGCCACCCCAGCCAGCCGATTGAGCATCCGCTGCACCTGCCCATGCGTCCACTCCCCGCCCCGCGCCGCCACGATCCCGCGCCGGTTGAGCTCCGCCGCCATCTCCCGATGCGTCAGGCCTGACGCCTGCATCTGCGCAAACACCGGCTGCTGCAGCCGGGCAAACTCGTCGGCCGTGGCCGTGCGCTTTTCCAGCGTCGCCTGCAGGTTGCGCGTGCCGGCGCTGCCCAGCACCACGCCGCGCGCCTTGGCGCCGGCCAATGCGGCGCGGGTGCGCTCGCTGACGGAGATATCCTTCACCATGCTCAGCCCCCGGTCACCGGTGGAAAGAACGCGACCTCGTCGCCCGCGGCCAGCGGCGCGTCCTCGTTGCTGAGCAGCTGGTTGTGCGCCATGCGCACGGCCTTGCCGCGCGCCAGCGCCGGGGAGAATGCGCCCCCACGCGCGATCAGCTCGTCGCGCAGCGCGCCCAGCGTGGCGGCCGTGGTGGTGCAGCTTTCGCTGCCCGTGCCCAGCGCCTCGCGGATCGAGGCGAAATAGCGCACGGTGATGTGGATCGGGGCGCTCATGCCAGCAACTCCGCAAAGGACAGGAAGCGCACCGTGTCGCCGCGCGCAATCGCGTTGTCGGGGGGATTGTCGACCACGCCATCGCCCCAGGCCGCCGAGGTCAGCAGGTTCGAGGTCTGGTTGCGAAACAGCTCCAGCCCGCCCGATGCGTTGTAGCGCACGCGCAGGAATTCGCGCCGGCGATCACCGCGCGGCCAATCGAAATCGGCGCGCGCGGCCACGCCGCGCGGCGCCACATCGGCCACGCCCTGCAGGCGCAGCAGGAACGGCCGCACCAGCAGCAGGAACGTCACGAAGCTCGACACCGGGTTGCCCGGCAGCCCCATGAAATGTGCCTCGCCCAGGCGCCCATAGGCAAAGGGCTTGCCGGGCTTGATGGCGATTTTCCACAGATCGAGCTGGCCCAGCTGCTCGACCGCGGGCTTGATATGGTCTTCCTCGCCCACCGACACGCCGCCGCTGGTCAGGATCAGGTCGTGGGCGCTGGCCGCCTCGCGCAGCGCCGCGAGCGTGGCTTCGCGCTGGTCGGGCACGATGCCCAGGTCAGTAACCTCGCAGCCCAGGCGCTGCAGCATCGCGCGCAGGAAAAAGCGGTTGCTGTTGTAGATTGCACCGGGGGGCATGTCTTCGGGGCGCACGCTGCCGGGCATGACCAGCTCGTCGCCGGTGGAGAACAGCGCCACGCGCGGGCGGCGCGCGACATCGAGTCGGGCCAGGCCGATGCTGGCCGCGAGCCCGAGCTCGGCCGGCGTGAGCCGCGTGCCGGCTTCAAGGACCACCGCGCCGCGCACGATATCGTCGCCCGCACGGCGCACCCACTGGCCCGCCTTGGGCACGGCGTTCACGCGCACGCTGCCGTCAGCCTGTGCTTCGCAATCCTCCTGCATCACCACCGCATCGGCGCCCGCGGGCAGCGGCGCGCCGGTGAAGATGCGCGCGGCGCTGGCAGGCGCCAGCGGCCCGCCCATCTGGCCCGCGGCAATACGCTGCGACACCTGCAGCTGCGTGCCCGCGGCAACGATGTCGCCGCTGCGCACGGCGTAGCCATCCATCGCGCTGTTGTCGTGCGGCGGCACCTGCAGCGGCGACACTGCCTGCGCCAGCAGCACGCGGCCATCGGCATCGAAGGTGCTGACCTGCTCGCTGCCCGCGAGCGGTCGCGCCTGGGCCAGCATGGCTGCCAACGCGGAATCAAGGGAAGTCAGGGAGTCGCGCATATCAGCTTTCTTTCAGTGGGCGCCGGTATTCGAAGCGCTCGCCATGGAGCAGCAGCCAGTCGGCCACGGCCTGGGGCTGGTTCAGATCCAGCAGCGGCAGCTGCGGGGGCACTGCCGCGGGCAGCAGGGCCGGATCATCGGTGGCCAATGCCAGCACGCCGCAATCCTCGGGGCAGCGCAGCGGCCGGGCCTCTTCGCCCGCCGCGGGCGCGCGCCAGACCTCGATTTTCGGCAGATCGCCGTGCTTGAAACCTTCGACCAGCACCCAGTCCACACCCGCGTCGAGCTCCAGCAGCATGGCATGGATGTCCAGCGCGCCGGGCTGCTCGAACTCGCGCATCAGCGCCAGCCGCTGGTCCGACACCACGAGCACCTCGAAGGCACCGGCCTGGCGGTGGCGCCAGCTGTCCTTGCCCGGCTGGTCGATGTCGAAGCGGTGGTGCGCATGCTTGACCACCGACACGCGCAGGCCGCGCGTACGCAGCCGCGCAATGACCTGCTCGACCAGCGTGGTCTTGCCCGCCCCCGAGTACCCCGCAAAGCCGACCACTTTCATGGCCGGCTCCGTATCAGCGCGCGACTCAAAATTCGCACTCTGCAGCTCGCGGCGTCCGCCTGACCCACAGCGTATAAAACTGGCGTCGTCCAGCCCAGGGGCACCGAGGAAGGGCCGCCCCGCACCGAGGGTGCCGTCCCCCTCCACCGAAGGATGAGAGGGGGAAGCGGCGTGAGCCGCTCAGGGGGTGCTTCCATTTAATCGCAATGCTGGGCGATGTAGGCCTTGATCTGCTCCACATCGGCCGGCATGCGCTGCACGCGCTTGGGCAGGGCCTCGATGCCGATGAACTTCTCCGGGCGGTCGGGCAACCGGCCCAGCGCCTCTTGAATGGTCTCGGCAAACTTGATCGGCAGCGCGGTTTCCAGCACGATCATCGGCACCGAACCCGCATGCTCGCGCGCTACCTTGACGCCATCGGCGGTGTGCGTGTCGATCACCATGTCGAAGCGCTCGGCGACATCGCGGATGGTCGCCAGCCGGTCGGCATGGGTGCTCTTGCCGCTGACGAAACCGTAGTGCGAGGCGGCCTGGGCAAACAGCGGATCGGCGCTTAGGTCGAAGAACCCGTCGCGCGCCACGCCTTCGGCAAAGAGCTGGCGCGTGCGCTCGGCGTCGCGCCCCAGCAGGTCGAACACGAAGCGCTCGAAGTTGCTGGCCTTGCTGATGTCCATCGAGGGGCTCGAGGTCTCGTAGGTGTGGGCGCTGCCGCGCACGCGGTAGATACCGGTGCGAAAGAACTCGTCGAGCACGTCGTTCTCATTGGTCGCGACCACCAGCCGGTCGATCGGCAGGCCCATCTGGCGCGCCACATGGCCCGCGCAGACATTGCCGAAGTTGCCGCTGGGCACGGCGAAGCTGACCTTCTGGTCATTGCTCTGCGTGGCCTGCAGGTAACCGGCGAAGTAATACACCACCTGGGCCAGCAGCCGCGCCCAGTTGATCGAATTGACGGTGCCGATCTTGTAGTGCGCCTTGAACACCGCGTCGCCCGAGACCGCCTTGACGATGTCCTGGCAGTCGTCGAACACGCCATCGATGGCGATGTTGTGGATGTTCTCGTCCTGCAGGCTGAACATCTGCGCCTGCTGGAAGGCGCTCATGCGGCCGTGCGGGCTGGTCATGAAGACGCGCACGCCCTGCTTGCCACGCATCGCGTACTCGGCCGCGCTGCCGGTGTCGCCGCTGGTCGCGCCCAGGATGTTGAGCGTCTCGCCGCGCCGGGCCAGCTCGTACTCGAACAGGTTGCCCAGCAACTGCATCGCCATGTCCTTGAAGGCCAGCGTCGGGCCGTTGGACAGGGCCTCGAGCCACAGGCCGTCTTCGATATGGCGCAGCGGCACGATCTCGCCGGTACCGAAGACTTCCGCCGTATAGGTCTTGGCGCACAGCGCGCGCAGGTCCTCGGCCGGGATGTCGTCGATGTACAGCGACAGGATGCGGAACGCGAGCTCGGCATAACCCTCCTCGTGGTACACGCGGCGCAGTTCGCTCAAGTGCGCGTCGTCGATCTGCGGGTAGCTTTGCGGCAGGTACAGGCCGCCGTCGGGCGCCAGGCCCTCGAGCAGGATGTCGCAAAAGCGCTTGCGCTCGGGGAATCCGCGGGTGGAGAGGTACAGCATGGGTGGGGCCTTCAGTTCAGCTCTTCCTTGCGGATGCGGTTGATTTTTGCCAGCACGGTGGGCAGCGCCTGGATCTCGACCAGTGCCGCGTCCATGTCGCCTTCGCGCGTGTCGTGCGTGAGGATGATGAGGTCGGTCTGGGTCGAGCCCTCGCCGCCGACTTCATCGGCTTCGCGCTGCAGCACGGCATCGATGCTGATGCCGGCGTTGGCCAGCAGGCCCGTGACCTTGGCCAGCACGCCGGCTTCATCGGACACGCGCAGACGCAGGTAGTAGCTGGTCACGATTTCGCTCATTGGCAGCACCGGCAGGCTGCTCATCGCGCCTTCGAGCGTATTCGACTGGAAGGCCAGCGGCGGCACGCGGTGCGCGACCTGGGCATCGGCCAGGCGCGCGATGTCGACCAGATCGGCAATCACGGCGCTGGCCGTGGGCTCGGAGCCCGCGCCCTTGCCGTAGTACAGCGTAGAGCCGACGGCGTCGCCATGCACCACGACGGCATTCATCGCGCCCTCGACGTTGGCGATCAGGCGCTTGGCCGGCACCAGCGAGGGGTGCACCCGCAGCTCCACGCCCTTGTCGGTGCGCTTGGTGATGCCCAGCAGCTTGATGCGGTAGCCCAGCTGCTCGGCGTAGCGGATGTCGGCCGCGGCCAGTCCGGTGATGCCTTCGATATAGGCCTTGTCGAACTGCACCGGAATGCCGAAGGCAATCGCGCTCATCAGCGTGAGCTTGTGCGCCGCGTCCACGCCTTCGATATCGAAAGTGGGGTCGGCTTCGGCGTAACCCAGGCGCTGCGCGTCCTTGAGCACGACATCGAAGTCCAGGCCCTTGTCACGCATCTCGGACAGGATGAAGTTGGTCGTGCCGTTGATGATGCCGGCCAGCCACTGGATGGAGTTGGCCGTCAGGCCCTCGCGCAGCGCCTTGATGATCGGGATGCCGCCGGCCACCGCGGCCTCGTAGGCCACCATCACGCCCTTGTCGGCCGCGGCCTGGAAGATCTCGGTGCCGTGCACCGCCAGCAGCGCCTTGTTGGCCGTGACCACATGCTTGCCCGCGGCAATGGCTTCGAGCACCAGCTGCTTGGCAATGCCATAGCCGCCGATCAGCTCGACCACCACGTCGATCTCGGGGTTGGCAATGACTTCGCGCGCATCGCCCACGACGCGCACCTTGTCGCCGACCACGCTCCTGGCGCGTTCCGTATCCAAGTCGGCAACCATGGTAATTTCAATCCCGCGGCCGGCGCGGCGGCGGATTTCGCCCTGATTGCGCTGCAGCACGTTGAAGGTGCCGCTGCCCACGGTGCCAATGCCCAGAAGGCCTACTTGGATCGGTTTCATATGCAAATTGCCAGTCAAAAAAGGCTGCGCGGTGCGCAGCAATGGGAAAGCGTAAGAATCAGTTCGTGCCGAAGCGCACGCGCGCCTTTTCCAGGAACACGGCCACGCGGCGAATCGCTTCGCGCAGGTCGGCTTCGTGCGGCAGGAAAACAATGCGGAAATGGTCGGGTTCGGGCCAGTTGAAGCCCGTGCCCTGCACCAGCATGACCTTGGTTTCCTGCAGCATCTCGAGGAAGAACTGCTGGTCGTCCTTGATCGGATAGACCGCCGGGTCGAGCTTGGGGAACATGTACAGCGCGGCCTGGGGCTTGACGCAGCTCACGCCCGGAATCGCCGAGATCAGCGCGTGCGCCAGGTCGCGCTGCACGCGCAAACGACCGCCAGGGCCGACCAGCTCGTCGATGCTCTGGTGGCCGCCCAGCGCGGTCTGCACCGCCCACTGGCCGGGCACGTTGGCGCACAGGCGCATGTTCGAGAGCATGTTGAGCCCTTCGATGTAGTCGCGCGCGGGCCTCTTGTCGCCCGACACCACGAGCCAGCCGGCGCGGTAACCGCAGGAGCGGTAGGCCTTGGACAGCGAGTTGAAGGTCAGCGTCAGCACGTCGGTCGACAGGCTGGCCATCGGCACATGCACGGCGTCGTCGTAGAGCACCTTGTCATACACCTCGTCGGCAAAGATCACCAGGCCATGCTCGCGTGCAATCGCCACGATGCCCTCGAGCAGCGCGGTCGAATACAGCGCGCCCGTGGGGTTGTTCGGGTTGATGACGACGATGCCCTTGGTGCGCGGCGTGACCTTGGCGCGGATGTCGTCGAGGTCGGGCATCCAGCCGTTGGCTTCGTCGCAGATGTAGTGCACGGGCGTGCCGCCCGACAGGCTGGCCGCGGCGGTCCACAGCGGGTAGTCGGGCGCGGGCACCAGCAGCTCGTCGCCGTTGTCGAGCAGCGCATTGGTGGCCATGACGATCAGCTCGGATGCGCCGTTGCCCAGGTAGATGTCGTCGAGCGTCACGCCCTTGATGCCCTGGTGCTGGGTCTCGTGCATCACCGCCTTGCGCGCCGCAAAGATGCCCTTGCTGTCCGAATAGCCGGCGGAGGTCGGCAGGTTGCGGATCATGTCCTGCTGGATTTCCTCGGGCGCATCGAAGCCGAACACCGCGAGATTGCCGATGTTGAGCTTGATGATCTTGTGCCCGTCTTCTTCCATCTGCTTGGCCGCGTCCATGATGGGCCCGCGGATGTCATAACAGACGTTGGCAAGTTTGGCGGATTTGTGGACGGTCTTCATGCGGCTGGGTAGTGGTTACTGCAGAACACGCCAAAGGGCAAAGACCCCCTGGTGAAACCTATAATTTGACCACAGTTCCGCACTGCACCATTGCGCCCATGGGCATGGCCGCAGTTCACTTCCACGCCGGCAGCTCCAAGGGACTGCCGCAACCGAGCGCAGCATGAAATTCCAACCCGACCGCTCCGAGGCACAGACTATTCGCGGCTATGGCCCCGGCTGGATTGCCATCGACCAGGAAAAATTCACCCACAGCCTGATCATCAGCGCGCAAGGCCTGCGCCAGGACTGGAACTGCAGCCGTTTCGAGGACCTCACGCCGGCGCATTTCGCGGCGCTGGCCGAAATTCCCGCCGAGCTGGTATTGTTTGGCAGCGGCACACGCAGCCGCTTCGTGCCGCCGGCTTGGCTGCAGCCGCTGATGGCGCGGCGCATCGGCCTCGAAGCCATGGACACGCAGGCCGCGTGCCGCACCTACAACATTCTGGCGGCCGAGGGAAGAAACGTGGTCGCGGCGTTGCTGCTGGAGTAATCCCAGCGAAAACAGGTGCGCGAAATCAATTCAGGGTAAAATACACGGCTGCGGTTGGGGGTTGCACCAAAGCAATAACAGACCTTTGCCCTCAACTATTCAACGACTACACCCGAGAGATAGAAGCGCATGGCGATCGTTGTCAACAAACCACT
>JBEVDH010000134.1:0-8102 GCA_040514115.1 Comamonas sp.
TCTGGCCCAGCCTTTCAAGGCTGGCCTGGGTCGAGCGCAGCATGGGCATGGTCAGGCAGATCGAGTCAACGACCCCGTGGGGCCCGAACACTGGCGCGGCAATGCCGCGCGCATCGGGGAGTTTTTCGTTCTCGCTCATCGCCCAGCCCTGCGCGCGAATCTGGAGGATCTCGCGCCAAATGTGCTGCGCATCGGGCGCGCCGCCATGTGCCGGTGACGGGCCCTCGGCCGCGATGATCTGCTCGGCGAGCGCATCGGGCAAAAACGCCAAAATTGCGCGTCCCGATGCGCCCCAGACCAACGACAGCGGCCGATGCATATCCACGCGGTACGTCAGGCGCTGGTGGCCGTCGGCACGACCGGCAAAGCTCAGCGCGCGCTCGGCCTGCAGATACTGGCCAAACAGCACAGTCTCATCAACACATAGGCGGCATTGCGCCCATGCCCAGAATCGGCGTCTCGAGAAATAAGCTCTTGACGCTTCACACCTGGATGGCGTTGAAAAAAGAGCTGACCAGCAAGCTTTCGGCGCGTTCCCGCATGCAATACACGTAGGTCGCGGTACTGGCCGGATCGCCTGCGAGGCGTACCTGGCGAAAACGGGGGTCGGGAATGAATTCCGCTTCAGAAACCGCGCCCAGACCCAGCCCTCTGGCCACTGCCTCGCGAATCGCTTCACGGCTGCCTATTTCCAGGTCCAACCGCGGTTGCACACCGGCCGATTGCAGGACTTTTTCCAAAGCCGTGCGGGTCGTGGAGCCTTGCTCACGCAGCAGCAAGGCTTGTCCGTGCAGCTCCTGCAACCCGACCGCTTGTCGCTGGGCAAAGGGGTGGTCCACATGGGCGAACAAGACAATGGCGTGGCGTGCATATTCACGGCAGGCCAGCCCGGGGCGCTCGTACAGGCCGGCCAGCACCGCCACATCGGTGGTGTACTGCTCCAGATCGTGCAGCACCTGCTGGGAGTTTCCCATGCGGATCGACAGTTGCATGCCGGGATGGCGCGCGCGGTAAGCCGCCACCATCTCGATCACATGGAACGGCCCCACCGCGCCGATCTTCAGCGCGCCCTGGTGCAGCTGGCCCGCATCGCGCAGAAAGAAATCCGCTTCCGCCTCCAGTACGACGAGCTTTTGCGCCAAGGCGAGCAACCGATGCCCGGCGCTGCTCAGCGTCATGCGGTAGCCCTGGCGGTGCAGCAACTCCACCTGGCTTTGCCGTTCCAGCGTGGCAATCTGGCTCGAGATGGTGGGCTGGCTCACGCCCAGCGCACGGGCCGCGGCGCTGAGGCTGCCATGTTGGGCCACAGCGATAAAAGCACGGTAACGGGCCGTGCTCATGGGACAGGACATCCGGACGGAAGGTGTAGGCAATGCATCTCTAGGCTTGGGCTATGGAATCTGACCCAACAGACTCTAAAACCTTCACATGTCAGTCATATGTCGTCTTTAGCATTCATTCCATCGCACGGCATCCCGCTGTAGCGAATGCTGCAAATGCAAAGGATTCCCGCTATGAAGCTGACCCGCAAAGTCCGGATGCAAACTTGTACCGCTCTATGGGCCCTGGTGGCCGCAGGCATGACCGGCACGGCCGCCGCCCAGACTTCCGAGTTGCGCGTGGGCCTGATTCCTTCCGAAGACGCCCAGGCGATGATTCATGCCAGCCAGCAGGTCATGGAACAGCTGGCGGCCAAGACCGGCATGAAGATCAAGCCTTTCGTGGCCAACGACTACAACGGGGTGATCGAAGCCCTGCGCTCTGGCAAGCTCGACATCGCCTACCTCGGCCCCTTCTCCTATGTGTTGGCCAGCGAAGTGGCGGGCGTCGAGGCGTTTGCCGTGGCTGTCACCAAAAAGACCGGCAAGAGCGCCTACCACAGCATGGTCATCGCCCGCAAAGACAAGGGGCCGCAAACGGTGGCCCAACTCAAGGGCCGGACATTTGCTTTTGTCGACCCCAGCTCGGCCTCAGGCCACCTGTTTCCCAAAGCCGGCTTGATCGCCGAGGGCCTGGATGTTGACAAGGCCTTCTCGCGCGTGATCTTCTCTGGCTCGCACGACGCCAGCATCCTGGCGGTGGCGCATGGCAAGGTGGATGCCGCTGCGGTGGCGGACCGCATTTTTGACTCTGCCGCCAGCAAGGGTCTGGTCAAGGCCGATGACTTTTCCGTGGTCTGGCGCTCCGCCCCCATTCCCGAGTCGCCCATGGTCTGGCGCAAAAACCTCGATACGGCCACCAAGCAAAAAGTGGCCGCGGCCCTGGCCGATATCAAGAACCTGCCTTGGGGCGACCAGGGCGTGCTCAACGGCTTTGCCCCGACCAACGACCAGGCCTACGATGTCGTGCGCCAGACGGCCAAGGTCCTGAAGCTGGACCTGGGAAGCATGAAATGATCGACATCCGCCAACTGCGCAAAAGCTACGGCAGCAACCAGGTCCTCCATGGCATCGATCTGCAAGTGCGCCCCGGAGAATTCGTGGTCATGCTGGGATTGTCCGGTGCGGGCAAATCCACGCTGCTGCACTGCATGAACGGCCTGACCCAGGCCGACAGTGGCACGCTGGCCGTCGGCGGCATCGACCTGATGCAGCGCCATTCACGCCGCGCGCTGGCCCGCCATGTGGCCATGGTCTTCCAGCACCACTACCTGGTGCCGCGGCTGTCGGTGCGCAAGAACGTGCTCACCGGCCGCCTGGGACAATTGGGCACCTTGCCTTCGCTGCTGCAGCTGTTTCGATCCAGCGATATCCGTCTGGCCGACCAGTGCCTGGAGCGCGTGGGCCTGGCCCACAAGGCCGATGAACGCACCGACTCCCTGTCGGGCGGGCAAATGCAACGCGTGGGCATTGCCCGTGCGCTGGCCCAGCAGCCCCAGGTGATCTTGGCAGACGAGCCGGTGGCGAGCCTGGACCCCAAGACGGCCCGCCAGGTACTCCAGTACCTGCGCGAGGCCACGCGCGAATTGGGTATTGCCGTGGTCTGCAACCTCCACCAGGTGGAATACGCCAAGGAGTTTGGTGATCGCGTGGTCGGACTGGCGCAAGGCCGGGTGGTGTTTGACGGTGCACCCGCCGATCTCGATGACATGGCGCTGCAGGAGATCTACCACGCAGCGCCGCAAGCAACGCTGCACTGCGCCCAGACGCCGATCGCCGAACCCGCTGTGGCGCCAGCGTGGTCGTCGGGCTCCTGGTTTCGGGCCAGCGCGCCCGCGGGAGGACGGTGATGACTCAGATGATCACACCCCCTATCGCCCGCGACAGCTGGCAATGGACCGCGCCCCGCCCCGAGGGCGCCCTGGGCTGGCTGGGCTACGCCGCCGCCGCCCTGGCCATCGCCTGGGTACTGCAATGGAGCGCGGGTGGCGCGCAAATGAGCTGGGGGGAACTGGCCAATGGAATGCCGCAGATTGGCGACTTCCTCACGCGCTCCGTGCCTCCGGACTGGAGCATCCTGGACCGCCTGTGGGCGCCGGCCCTGGAAACCATCCAGATCGCCATCTGGGGCACCCTGCTGTCCGTGATCCTGGCGCTGCCTTTGTCTTTTATCGCCGCCGGCAACCTGCACAGCTGGCATGGACTGCGGCGCGTCACACGCCAGTTCCTCAACGTGGTGCGCAGCATCAATGAGCTGATCCTGGCGCTGGTGTTTGTCTCGGCGGTGGGCCTGGGCCCGTTCCCCGGGGTGCTGGCGCTCGCATTGCACGGCATGGGAATGTTGGGCAAATTCTTTGCCGAAAGCATCGAAGAGATTGACGACGGCCCGTTGCAGGCCCTGCGCAGCGCGGGTGCCACACAACTGCAGGTCATCGCGTTTGGCGTGATTCCCCAGGCCATCACGGCGTGGATTGCGGTGCTGCTGTACCGCTTTGAAGTCAATCTTCGCTCCGCCACCGTGCTGGGCATGGTGGGCGCGGGGGGCCTGGGCTTTGAGCTGGTGAGCAGTCTGAAGCTGTTTCGCTATCAGCAGACCGCCACCTGCATCGTGCTGATCACCGCCATGGTCATCGTCGCTGATCTGATCTCGAACTGGCTGCGTTCACGCATCCAGCAAGGCAGCCGCCATTAACGCGCTCGCAGGGGGTGCATACGCATGTCCCCTGCGACCCTGGGCACCGACAGCCGTGCAGGTTCTGCCGGCACCGGCCGATGCTCGCCTTATTTTTGAACAAGGTTTTTTTCGTGGTTACTTATCACAACCCGGTGCGCATCACCGCGGGCAGCGGCTGTTTGTCGCAGCTGCCCCAAATTCTGGCGGGCCGCAGCTGCCTGCTCGTCACTTTCCCGGAGGCCGAAGGTTTGGGGCTGGTGCAGCGCGTGCGCCAACTGCTGGGCGACCGGCTGCGCGGCGTAGTGGACTGCATTCAGCCCAATCCCGATGTGCAGTGGCTGGCCCCGCTGTATGACCGGGTGCAGCGTGAACATGCGGACGTGGAGTGCATCATTGCCCTGGGCGGCGGCAGCGCCATCGATTCCGCCAAGGCATTGATCTGCGCCACGCCGACGGGACGTTTTGCCCAATTGTTGTCCGCCCTGGAGCTGGGCGGTGCGATGCCTGCCGGCCCCCACAAGGCGCTGATCGCCATTCCCACCACCGCCGGCACCGGCAGCGAGGTCACTCCATGGGCCACGATCTGGGACCAGGCGGGTGGGCGCAAGCACTCGCTGCACCAGCCCTTCACCTGGCCCGAGGCGGCCCTCATCGATGCCGACCTGATGGGCAGCCTGCCGGCTGGCGCGACCTTGGCGTCGGGGTTGGATGCGCTGTCGCATGCGCTCGAGTCGATCTGGAACGTCCACCGCAACCCGGTGTCCACGGCGCTGGCCGTGCAGTCGGCACGCCGCACCCTGGCCACGCTGCCGGCGTTGATGCAAGACCTCGCCAGCCCTGCACTGCGCGCCGCCATGGCCGAGGCCGCATTGCTTGCCGGCCTGGCGTTTTCCAACACCAAAACCGCGCTGGCGCACTCGCTGTCGTATGACATCACGTTGCGCCACGGCGTGCCGCACGGCATTGCCTGCTCGTTCAGCCTACCGCTGGTGCTGGAGATGGCATGGGGCGTCGATGCAGCGGTCGACGCCGCGCTGCTGTCGATCTTTGCTGCGGCCACACCGGCGGCGGCCGTCAAGCAGCTGGAGCGCTTTTTGCAGGCCCTCGGTGTGCCCACCGATTCCGCGCACTACGGCGTGGACCCCGACGACTGGCAGACCTTGGTGCACAAGGCGGCCAGCGGCCCCCGGGGACGCAATTTCATCCGGGCTCTGGCCTGACCAACTCCACCCGCCCCCTCATTCACAGGATGTTTGCCATGAACGCCGTTCTCTCACCCGCTCTCCCTTCCCACATCGACAGCGCTGCTGCGCCCGCCGCCGACACCCTTTCACCGCTGCAGGCCGTCATTTTTGACTGGGCCGGCACGCTGGTGGACTTCGGCTCGTTGGCACCAACGCAAATCTTTGTCGAAGCCTTTGCCACCTTTGGCATCACCCTCACCCTGGCGCAAGCGCGCGGGCCCATGGGCCTGTCGAAATGGGATCACATCCAGGAACTGCTGCAGGACACGCGCATCGCCCAGCAGTGGCAAAGCGTTTTTGGTCGCGCATCGACGAAAGCCGACGCAGACGCCCTCTACGCCCGCTTCATGCCCATGCAGATCGCCAAGGTGGGCGCGTTTTCCGCGCCCATCGCGGGCGCTCCCGAGCTGCTGACCTGGCTGCGCACGCAGGGTCTCAAAGTGGGCTCTTGCTCTGGCTACCCGCGCGAAGTGCTCGACCAGCTGTTGCCCCAGGCGCGCGCCGCCGGCATTGCCCCCGACCATGTGGTGGCCGGAGATGAACTCCCTGCGGGCGGCCGCCCCGGCCCGTACATGGCGCTGGCCAATGTTCTGGCACTGGGCATCAGCGACGTCCGCGCCTGCGTGAAGGTGGACGACACCGTGCCCGGCATCGAAGAAGGCTTGAATGCCGGCATGTGGACCGTGGGTCTGAGCCTGTCGGGCAATGAAGTGGGCTATAGCGTCGAGGAATATGCGCAAGCACCACAAGCGCAAATCCAGGCCCGTATCGCCGCGGCCGAAGCCAAGCTGAAAAAAGCCGGGGCACACTATGTGGTGCGTAGCGTGGCAGAGCTGCCGGAGGTCTTGGGCCAGATCGCAACAGCCATGAGACAAGGAAATCGCCCCTGCTGACCCCAGCGGTCGATAGCAGCCGCCCGGCCGAGGCGGCTGCCGTGCCAGCATGGCGGCGGCACCGGCATCGCAGGGAAATGGTGCAACGGGGGCGGCCAGGATACTGGCGCGCCCACTCCAAGGGCTGCGGCGCCAAGGGCCGGCGGACCCGGAGATCAATAGCCATCGCCGCATCAAGGCCCCCGCACGACAGCGCGCCCAGCACGGTCACGTTGCGGCCCAGTTTTGCGGCACTGTGTCATGCACGCGTCGACCACGCCGGACAGGCTTGAGCGTCCGGGTCGCCCCTTGCTGCCGGTAACGTGACCCTGCGGATTTCATTGCCGTCATGGCTGCAGCGCCAACGGTCAGGGACCGCCTGTCCCATCACCCGTACGCACTGCCTAGGAGGCTTGCCAGATCTGTGCGTGGTCCGCTCCGAACAATGAAGATCAGCCTCCGGCGTGGATCGTCGTTTCCAAACGCGCCAGGGATGCGTCATCCAAGCGGCCTTGTTCTCGCGCCAGGCGCAACAGTCGCAGCGACACTTCACGGTACAGCCCCAGATGGCAGGTGTCTACCGCCATGATCTCGCGCATGTGCAGCGCCACCACATCTGCGTCGCCCCGCGAGATCGGCCCGGACATTGCACCCGCCATCCCATTGGCCTGCGCCGCTTCCAGCGTGCCACGCGCCAGGGGCAGCAGCGCAGCAAGGGCTTGCTCATCGCTGACGCCGAAGCTGTTCCACAGATCACAAGCCTCACGTAACAAAGACAGGATAAAGCTGGCCCCATAGTTGGTTGCGCAGTGATAGCGCCCGCGCGCACCTGGAGGAAGGTGGATAGCGCGGTAGCCGACTGCCAGCGCCAACGTTCGAAGAGTGGCTTCCAATGGGACTTCGGCTTCGATCGCCACACTGCTGCCTGCCATGCAGCGCAACGCGGTGGCAGGATCGGCGAACAGTTGCAGCGGATGGAACCCGCCAATCTGCGCGCCTTGCTCCACCGCGGCGTGCAGCACCGACACCTCCGTGGCCCCGCTGCAATGCACGACCGACTGCCCCGCCCGCCACGCGATCTGGCCGGTTACTTCAGCAATGGCGGAATCGCTCACGGCGATGAACACCAAATCAGCCATGTCCGCAGCTTGCTGCGCACTGGCAAACACTTCACAGCCCGCGATGGCAGGTACACGCGCCATGGCGCGCGCAGGGTTTCGCGCCGCAATCGCCACAACATCGAAGCCCGCTTGACCGAACGCTGGCGCCAAGGTCTGGACCAGACGACCGGCGCCGATAAATGCAATTCTCAAGATGGTGTCCTCTTTGTACTGTCGGCGTCACAGCGCCATTACCTTCGCCTGCAAAGGCACTCGCTGCCTGGAAATCAGGCTGTCATCTTGCCTTTGATCGCATCGCTGGATTCATGCAACGAGAAGGTCAAATCCTATTCGCTTCCTCGCGATATGGCCTCGGCTGGACGGGTTGGTTCTTCAAAAGCTGCGGGGCCACTTGATCCAAGAGCCAGGACGGCTTCGCCGTCCACGCTCTTGACCCTGCCGTGAACGACAGGGTTTGCCGCGCATTGGATCAGTGACATTGCGCCGCCTGCGGGTGCCTGGCCGCGCCGCCTTGCCGCCGCCGTGTGCCCCATGCTGGCGTGCGCCAGCCCGCGCCAGCGCTGGGAAGTGCTGCTCCAGCGGTGCTGGGCGGGACGGGCGACGCGCAGATTCCTGGATTAATGCAAACGCACCACAATGAGGGATATGATGCGTTAATAAATCGAAATTAAATCATTGGCGGTAAAAAAGGGCAGGAGAGACGGGCTTTGCAGCAGTCATGTTCGGGCCAAGAGAGCCGCGCAATGCTGTGCCGTCGACTGCTTATCGTGAGTTAACTGGCTTGCCCGCCCGCGTTGACGACTGCAAACACG
>JBEVDH010000135.1:0-6150 GCA_040514115.1 Comamonas sp.
TTTCGTATTCGACGTGCGAGGTATTGATGGTAATACCGCGGGCCTTTTCTTCAGGCGCCTTGTCGATTTCGTCGTACTTCTTGGCTTCGCCGCCGAACTTGGCCGACAGAACGGTTGCGATGGCAGCCGTCAGAGTCGTCTTGCCGTGATCGACGTGACCAATGGTGCCCACGTTGACGTGGGGCTTGGTGCGCTCGAATTTTCCTTTTGCCATTTTTCCGACTCCGAAAAAAATCTTTAACTACAGGACTCGGCGCAACCATCTAGCGGAAGCACCAGAAAGCTGGTGCCCATGGCGGGAATCGGACCCGCGACCTCTCCCTTACCAAGGGAGTGCTCTACCACTGAGCCACATGGGCATTCAAATTGCCTTGCAGCAATTCAAACAAAATACACTTGACGCACAGTCTGGAGCGGGAGACGGGAATCGAACCCGCGTCATTAGCTTGGAAGGCTAGGGTTCTACCATTGAACTACTCCCGCACATTTCTGCGCGTGGACGCCGGTAAAAGCATCCTCAAACTCTTCAACCAAAACTGGTGGAGGGGACTGGATTCGAACCAGTGTAGGCGTAAGCCAACAGATTTACAGTCTGCCCCCTTTAGCCACTCGGGCACCCCTCCGAAGAATTCGATTGTAGCAGCATTTTTGACGTCAAAAACAAATCTGCTATTTTTTCGCCCTGTTCTGCACTTTCATGCAGCGCTGGTGCGGCTGGCGGGGATCGAACCCACGACCCTTGGCTTCGGAGGCCAATACTCTATCCACTGAGCTACAGCCGCCCCGGACCGAGGTCCAAAGCAAGCCGGCATTGTCGCACGACTTTGCGCCCATTCACACAAACCGATCAGCCCATATCGACATAGCGGCATGGCATACGCACCTGCCCCGGTAGCGAGCCAGGCTCCGACATGGCCTCCTCGAAGGCCAATCGCACCGCTTCGCGCGGCAGGCCCGCGCCAACCAGGTAGACCTGTATCGTCGCGAAACCGTCCTTCTCGAGATCAAAGCCCTCGACGCCCATGAGCCAGGAATGCATCAAGCCGTCAAGCAGCGAACGCAGCCCTGTCGCGAGCAATTGCGGTGGACTCAGCAGCGTCACGCCCTGGTGCTCGGCCGCCCCCGCAAAATCCAACGCCAGCCGGCGCGTGAACTCGTTCATTGAAGAGGTGTGCCGCACCTGCAGCGCCGCAAGCTCGCCGACGAACTCCATGCGGTGCATCATGATGGTGAACACGCGGCGAATGCGCTCGTCGGTCACGAGTCCGTGGAACAGTAGATACATCACGCGGCACATGCGCGACAGCGGCGCGGCGCCCGCGAGCTGCCCCACGCCCTCGAATACCACCTGATCCAATGGCATGGTCACGCGATCGATCATCGCGTTGAACAGATCGAGCTTGTCCTTGAAGTGCCAATAGACCGCGCCGCGCGTGGCACCGGCCTGCTGCGCGATCGCAGCCAGCGACGACTGCGAAACGCCCTGCGCCAGAAAAACCTGCTCAGCGGCATCGAGCAAGGCATTACGCGTTGCCACCGCATCTTCCTTGGTTCTACGGGCCATAACCATGTCTCCAGTTCTTGTAATGCGCTGGTCGCGCACCAGGGTCACAATGCCCTCAATTCATCCAGGGGTCTTATTATACATTCATGAATGTATGTACAATCGCCAAGCTCATTTCAAGGGCATTGCGCGTGCGTTCGGTTTCAACTGTTACTGGCACGCCCTCGATGCTCCGACGCTGATTCATCCTAGGAAAAAACCATGCACAGCACGCGCAATGCGCCCGACGCCCAACCTTCCCGTCGCCCATACCGCCACGCACCTCTGGCACTGGCCATCTCGGCCGCACTGGCGCTGGTCGCATGTGGCGACAAGCCCGACAAGGGCCAGCCCGCCGCGGCAGCTGCCCAGCAGGCACCCCAGGTGAAGGTGGGTGTCGTGATAGCCACGCCCGGCGATGTCGGACTGGTGACCGAGCTGCCCGGCCGGGTCGAAGCCTCCCGTACCGCCCAGGTGCGTGCGCGCAGCGCCGGCATCCTGCTCGAGCGCCTGTATCGGGAAGGCAGCGATGTCAAGGCCGGCCAGCCGCTGTACCGCATCGATGCCGCTTCCTATGAAGCCACGGCGCAAAGCGCGCGTGCGGCCCTGTCGCGCTCGGACGCCAATCTCGCGCAGGCCGCCGCCCAGCTCGAACGCTACAAGCCGCTGGTTGCAGCCAATGCCATCAGCAAGCAGGACTTCGTGAACGCCGAAGCCGCATACAAGCAGGCGCTGGCCGATGTCGCCGCAGGCAAGGCCAACGTGCGCACGGCCGAAATCAGTCTCGGCTATGCCAAGGTCACCGCGCCGATCTCCGGGCGCATCGGCCAGTCGCTGGTGACCGAAGGTGCACTGGTCGGCCAGGGCGAAGCCACGCCGCTGGCCGTGATCCAGCAGATCGATCCGGTCTATATCAACTTCACCCAGTCGTCGAGCGAGGCCTTCAGGCTGCGCAAGGCCATGGCCGAAGGCAAGCTGAAGAAAGCCTCGGGCAACGAGGCCGCCAGCGTCAAGGTGATCCTTGAGGACGGCAGCGTCTACGAACGCGCGGGCAAGCTGCTGTTCACCGACCTGTCGGTGGACAGCGCCACCGGCCAGGTGACGCTGCGCGCCGAAGTGCCCAACCCCAAGGGCATGCTGCTGCCGGGCCTGTACGTGCGCGTGCAGGTCGAGCAGGCACAGGCCGCCAACGCCATCACCCTGCCCCAGCAGGCCGTGACGCGCTCGGAAAACGGCGACACCGTGTCGGTGGTCGGCGACGACGGCAAGATCACGAAGCGCACGATCAAGGTCGGCGCCGCGCAGAACCAGCAATGGGTCGTGCTCGAAGGCCTGAAGGCCGGCGAGAAGGTCATGGTCGATGGCTTCCAGAAACTGCAGATGCTGCCGCCCGGCACGCCCGTCACGCCCGTTCCATGGCAGGCACCTGGCAGCGCCCCGGCAGCGCCTGCGGTGGCACCCGCTGCAGGCGCCGCAGCGCCAGCGGCACCCGCTGCAGGCGCCGCAGCGCCAGCGGCACCCGCCGCGGCTCCTGGAGCAGCAGCTACGGGCGCCGCAGCACCGGCTGCCGCAGCACCGGCCGCCGCCGCTGACAAGTAAAAGGCATCCGTCATGGCCAAGTTTTTTATTGAACGCCCCATCTTTGCGTGGGTGATCGCGCTGTTCATCATCGTGATGGGCTCGGTCTCGCTCACGCAGCTGCCGATTGCGCAGTATCCGCCCGTGGCCCCTCCGGCCATCGTCATCAGCACCGCCTATCCCGGTGCTTCCGCCCAGGTGCTCGAGGACAGCGTGCTGTCCGTGATCGAGCGCGAGATGAACGGTTCGCCCGGACTGCTCTATATGGAGTCGACCGCCCAGGCCAATGGCACGGGCTCGATCACCGTGAGCTTTGCGCAGGGCACCAACCCCGAGCTGGCCCAGGTCGATGTGCAGAACCGCCTGTCGCGCGCCACGCCGCGCCTGCCGGCCGCCGTGACCCAGCAGGGCGTGAAGGTCGACAAATCGTCGGCCAACTTCCTGCTGTTCGCCATGCTGGCGTCGAAGAACCCCGAATGGGATACGACGGCGCTGGGCGATTACGCGACGCGCAACCTCGTGCCCGAACTCCAGCGCGTCACCGGCATCGGTCAGGTGCAGCTGTTCGGCTCCGAGCAGGCAATGCGCATCTGGATCGACCCCGCCAAGCTGCAGGGCTTCAACCTGTCCTCGGCCCAAGTCACGGCCGCGATCCAGTCGCAGAACGCCCAGGTCGCTTCCGGTGCGATTGGCGAGCTGCCCAACATCACGGGCCAGTCGATCTCGGCCACCGTGACGGTGCGCGGCCAGCTGTCCACGCCCGAACAGTTCGGCAACATCGTGCTGCGCGCCCAGGCCGACGGCTCGAGCGTGCGCCTCAAGGATGTGGCACGCATTGAACTCGGCTCGCAAAGCCTGTCGACTTCGGCCCGCCTGAACGGCCAGCCCGCCGTCGGTATCGGCGTCCAGCTGGCGCCTTCGGGCAATGCGCTGGCCGCCGCCAAGGATGTGCGTGCCAAGCTCAAGGAACTGGAGCAGTTCTTCCCTGAAGGGGTGGAATGGTCCATTCCCTACGACAGCTCGAACTTCGTGAGCATCTCCATCAAGCAGGTGGCGATGACCCTGGTCGAAGCCGTGGCGCTGGTGTTCCTGGTGATGTTCCTGTTCCTGCAGAACTGGCGCTACACCATCATTCCGACCATCGTCGTGCCGATCGCGCTGCTGGGCACCTTTGCCACGCTGCTGGCGCTGGGCTTTTCGATCAACGTGCTGACCATGTTCGGCATGGTGCTGGTGATCGGCATCGTGGTGGATGATGCCATCGTGGTGGTCGAGAACGTCGAGCGCATCATGGAGGAGGAGAAGCTGCCGCCGCGCGCCGCGACGCGCAAGGCCATGGGGCAGATCTCGGGCGCCATCATCGGCGTCACGGTGGTGCTGATCTCGGTGTTCGTGCCGCTGGCGTTCTTCGCCGGCTCCACGGGCAACATCTACCGCCAGTTCGCCACCGTCATGATCGCCTCGATCGCCTTCTCGGCGTTCATGGCGCTGTCGCTGACGCCGGCGCTGTGCGCCACGCTGCTCAAGCCCGTGGACCACGACGCGAAGAAGAACAAGTTCTTCACCTGGTTCAACCGCCGCTTCAGCCAGACCGCCAAGGGCTACGAAAGCATGGTTGCGCGCATGCTCAAGAAAGCCGCACGCTACCTGATCATCTACGCCGCCATTCTTGGCGCCGCGGTGCTGGTCTTCAAGAACCTGCCCACGTCCTTCCTGCCCGGTGAAGACCAGGGCACGGTCATTGCCAACGTGCAGCTGCCCCCCGGCGCGACGCTGCAACGCACCCAGGCAGTGATGGAAGAAGTGGAAAAGTTCACGCTGCAGCAGCCCGAAGTCTCGAGCATCGTCAGCGTGCTGGGTTTCAGCTTCTCGGGTCAGGGACAGAATGCCGGCCTGGCATTCATCTCGCTCAAGGACTGGAGCGAACGCGACGGCGATGCGCACTCCGCGGACGCGCTGGCCGGCCGCATCATGGGCGCGATGTCCGGCGTGCGCGATGCCTTCGTGTTTGCGCTGAGCCCGCCGCCCATCCCTGAACTCGGCAACGCGACGGGCTTCACGCTGCGCCTGCAGGACCGCAGCGGCAATGGCCATGCCGCGCTGGTGAATGCCCGCAATCAGTTGCTGGGCATGGCGTCGCAAAGCAAGGTGCTGACCCAGGTGCGCCCTGAAGGCCTGGAAGACGCGCCGCAGCTGCAGATCGATATCGACCGCGACAAGGCCAGCGCGCTGGGCGTGAATTTCAGCGCGATCAACGCCACGCTGTCCACCTCGCTGGGTTCGAGCTATGTCAATGACTTCCCGAACAAGGGCCGTCTGCAGCGCGTGATCGTGCAGGCCGATGCGCCCGCGCGGATGCAAGCCGAGGACCTGATGCAGCTCACAGTGCCCAACGCCCAGGGCCAGCCCGTGCCATTCGCGACCTTCGCCAGCACGCGCTGGGTCTTGGGCGCGCAGCAAACGGTGCGCTACAACGGCTATCCCGCGATGAAGATCACGGGTATCCCTGCACCTGGCTACAGCACCGGGGATGCCATGACGGAAGTCGAACGCATGGTCGCTCAGCTGCCCGAAGGCTTCGGCTACGAATGGACTGGCCAGTCGTATGAAGAAAAGCTGGCCGGCTCGCAATCGATGATCCTTTACAGCTTTGCCATCCTGGCCGTGTTCCTGTGCCTGGCCGCGCTGTACGAGAGCTGGACGATTCCGCTGGCGGTGATTCTGGTCGTGCCCCTGGGCGTGTTTGGAGTGGTGCTGGGCTCGCTGCTGCTGGGCTTCTCCAACGACGTCTACTTCCAGGTCGGACTGATCACCATCATCGGCTTGACGGCGAAGAACGCGATTCTGATCATCGAGTTCGCCAAGGACCTGCAGGCCCAGGGCAGGAGCGTGGTGGAGGCGGCGATCGAAGCGGCCCACCTGCGTTTCCGCCCGATCGTCATGACCTCGCTGGCCTTCGGCCTGGGCGTGGTGCCGCTGGTCCTGGCCTCGGGCGCAAGCTCGGCCAGCCAGCGTGCCATCGGCACCGC
>JBEVDH010000238.1:0-18779 GCA_040514115.1 Comamonas sp.
CGCCGTGCTGCAGCCAGTGCATCAAGGCGCTGCGCCGCGCTTGTGTGGCCTGGAGCAGGCAATGGTGGTAGCGCGCGGGCCAGTCGGCAAGCGACTCGTCGCGCGCATGGGCGGCTTTGCAGCCCTGGATGCGCGCGCGGCCCCAGGCCGACTGGTCGCGGCGAAGCGCCGGCCGCTCATGCGACGACAGGGCGCGCATCACGTCGCCATAGAGGATGGTGTTGGCGGTGTCAGCCGCCTGGAAGTCGAGCACGGCGCAGGCATTGCGCGCGGGCGCATCGCCAAGCGCACGGTCGCAGGCGGCGCCGGCCTGCGCCGCGCTGATGCCGGGCAGCAGCGCCAGCGCCAGCACGGCGGCGCCAAGAAGGGAAGGGGAAGGCAAGGCATTCATGCCGACATCATCCCAGCGCCCGTGCGCACTTCAATGCAGATTGATGGTCGTATTCACGCGCGTCGATGTCGTGCTGTCATCGAACCAGCGCGCGGTCACGGTCTTGGTCTGGGTATAGAACAGCACCACCTGCTTGCCGTAGGGCCCCAGGTCGCCGAGCTTCGACGCCCGGCTGCCGGTGAACGAGAACATCGGCACCGGCACGGGAATCGGCACATTGATGCCGACCTGGCCGACATCGATCTCCTCCTGGAACTTGCGCGCCGCCGCGCCCGACTGGGTGAAGATCGCCGTGCCGTTGCCGTTCGGATTGGCATTGACCAGCGCAATCGCGTCGTCCAGCGTGTCGGCCGCGAGCAGGCACAGCACCGGGCCGAAGATTTCCTGGTCGTAGATCGCCATGCCCGGCTGCACGCCGCTGAAGATCGTCGGGCCGACGAAATTGCCGTTGGCGTAACCTTCCACGGTGGGCTTGCGGCCGTCGAGTTCAAGCGTGGCACCTTCAGCCTCGCCGCGCGCAATCAGCCCCTCGACACGCGACAGCGCCGCGCAGGACACCACCGGCCCGACATCGGTGCCGGACTCGACCCCCGCGCTCACCTTGAGCGTGCGTGCCTTGGCGACGAGCTCCGGAATCCAGGCCTGCGCCGCGCCGACCAGCACCGCCGTCGACACCGCCATGCAGCGCTGGCCCGCGGCGCCAAACGCCGCGCCGGCCAGGGCGTTGAGCGTCTGCTCCTTGTTCGCATCGGGCAGCACGATGGCGTGGTTCTTCGCGCCCATCATGCATTGCACGCGCTTGCCGTGCAGGCTCGCGCGGTGGTAGACATGGGTGCCGACCTGGGTCGAGCCGACAAAGCTGATGGCCTTGATATCGGGGTGGTCGCAGATCGCATTGACCGCGTCTTCCCCGCCATGGACGACGTTGAGCACGCCCGCCGGCAATCCGGCTTCCATCGCCAGCTCGCACAGGCGCATGGTGACCATCGGGTCCTGCTCCGAGGGCTTGAGCACGAAGGTGTTGCCGGTGGCAATGGCCATCGGGAACATCCACAGGGGAATCATGGCCGGAAAGTTGAACGGCGTGATGCCCGCGCACACGCCCAGCGGCTGCAGTATCGAATAGGTGTCGACGCCATTGGCGACATTGTTGGCGAGCTCGCCGAGCTGCAGGTTGCCGATGCCGGCGGCATGCTCGACCACCTCGAGGCCGCGAAATACATCGCCCTCGGCGTCGGCCAGCGTCTTGCCCTGCTCGGCGGTGAGCAGCGCCGCGAGCTCGGCCATGTTCTCGCGGATCAGCTGCTGGAGCTTGAGGAAGATGCGCGCGCGCGCGCCGATCGGCGTTTTCTTCCAGGTGGCAAACGCCTTCTTGGCGCTGCTCACAGCCAGGTTGATTTCCTCGGGCGTGGCAAAGGGCACGCGGGCAAGCACTTCCTGGGTGGCCGGGTTGACGACATTGCGCCACTGGGTGGTGCGCGACTCGACCATCTGACCGTCGATCAGCAGCTTGACGCTGGGGGCAAGAACCAGATGGGAAGCAGGGGCGTTCATGGCAATGTCTCCGTTTTGAATGTGGGCAACTGGCAGCAATGCACTATGCTAGCTGTGCATATTTGGCGGTGCAACAGCAGTTTGTGCATTTGCGCTTTGCAAAAATGCACAGCCCGCGCAAGCCGCGCCAGCCTTGGCTTGCCGCAAATTCTTTAGGGTTTTCATGGACTGGGAACATCTGCGCTATTTCGCCGCCGTGGGCCAGCACGGCAGTCTGTCGGCCGCCGCCCGCGTGCTGCAGGTCGAGCACAGCACCGTCGCGCGGCGCATCCAGGCGCTGGAAAAAAGCCTGGGACAGGCGCTGTTCACGCGCGAGCCCGGCGGGCTGCGGCCGAGCGAGGCCGGGCGCGCGCTGCTGCCCGCGGTGCAGGCCATGGCCGAGGCGGCGCGCGGCATCGAGCGCAGCGCCGACCAGGGCGCGAGCTCGGCCGCGGGCCCGAGCGGCCTGGTGCGCGTGGGCACGACCGAGGGGCTGGGCACGGCGCTGCTGGCGGGCAAGCTGGCCGCATTGACCTGCCTGCATGCGCAGCTGTCGGTGGATCTGCTGGCGCTGCCGCGCCTCTTGCACCTGTCGCGGCGCGAGGCCGATATCGTCATCTCGCTGGAGCGCCCCAAGCGCGGCGCGGTGATCGTGAGCCGGCTCGCGGACTACGACCTCTATCTCTACGGCGAGCGCGAATACCTCGCGCGCCGCCCGCTGGTGCGCGAGACCGCGGACCTGCGCCACCATGCCTTCGTGCACTATGTCGACGACCTGCTGTTCACCAAGGAGCTGCAGCTGATCGATGGCCTGTTTCAGCCGCAGCGCTATGCCTTTCGCAGCACCAGCATCACCGCGCAATACGAAGCCGTGCGCGCGGGCGCGGGCCTGGGCGTGCTGCCCGCGTTTCTTGCCGACCGCGACCCGCGCCTGGCGCGCGTGCACCAGCCGCTGGCGCGCTTCACGCGCACCTTCTGGATGTCGATGCCGCAGGAAGCGCAATCGGTGCCGCGCATCCAGGCCGTGTGGCGCTGGCTCAAGGAGGCGATGCGCGAGGAAGCTGCGCGCCTGCAACCGGCGCGCGCGCCCTGATCAGGCGCGGTCAAAAATGCTGGGGCCTTTGGAAAAAGCCGCCAGGGATGGTTGCTCTGCCTGTGGCTTTAACAGCGCATTGACTGCCGTCAAAGTGCTGTCCAGAGCGTCGACAAAATCGCCCAAGGCGGCCTGCATGCGCGCTCCATCCATGTCGGCCGTAGCCACGCGCAACACCAGCATGAGAACATTAGATGACGCTTCCCGCGCGATGCTTGCGCCGCCGGACTCGGCCAAATGCAGGTTCAGCGTCAGCAGCGAACTGGCAATGTCCTTGGGCTGTCCATCCTCTCCCAGCCGGCCCAGCATGCCGTACAGGATCCATGCGTCGTCCACGCTGCGCAGGGACATCATCAGGTGCTCGTCCAGCAGGACAAAGCATTGCTGGTGCTCGTCGAATGTCAACTCGATTCCGAGCGAATTGCCGATTTCGTTGAGAATGTCTTGGTGATTCATGGGAGCAGTGTGGGGCGTTGAATATGGTTATTGATTTCTAACAGCTTGGTTCTTTGCCAGCATTGCTTGTAGCTCTCCGTACATTTCTTTCTGAATATCGCCAGTCACTTTGTAATCTTGTGCAGCGATGACGTCCTTGGTGAGGGTGCCGTCTTTATTGAAGAGTTTGAGAGCTTGGTCCAGACTTTCTCTTTTATATTCGTTTTGTCGTAGATCTTGTTTTTGGGAAAAGGGTTGCGAGTTGCTGGCATCGACGACCGTGTTGGATTCGATGAATGATTTGAATCCTTTTATATCCTCATTCGCTGCAATTGCATCTTCCAATTTGTGTTGGATGGATTTTGATTCCGCAGCAGACATGGATTGGGTGTCAATATTATCCAATGCGTCTTGCAAAATCTCGAGTTCTGCCGCACGCGTTGCCAAGGAATCTGATAGGGCAGCGGAATTATCTCCCACTGGCAGGCCCAAGCTCTTTCGCAGCAGGAGCCGATTCTTCCATGGGTTTGCGCTGCTCGGCAACCATCGCCAAATACGCTGATTTTTTCGGCCCTTTCAACAAAACGACCGTTTCGGGTGTCGTATCAATATCGTCGAATGCCCAGTCGTCGTCAGGTGTCGATGCAGGAGATGGATGGTGGCCGTGAATGGAATCGTGCTGTGCAGCAGGGGCTGATTCGGTTCGCTTGGCAACCGCTCCCTTCAAATGATTTGCCACATCCAAACACTTGTTGAGGGTTTTTTGGCTGAGGTCCGGGTTGAATCCAAGATGCTTGTTGTTGTCCGTGAGTGTGGAAATTATGTGTTCTTCGTAATTGGCTTCCAGCGCCTGGATGAAATGGCCGATTACTTCTGCCCTTTGTGCGGATATTTGATCTAGATGATCTCGTACGGAACCAAGTTTATTCAATAAAGGAATATTGCTCAGCGCGCTCAAAACCTTGTCCTTGAACGTATAGTTCGCAACTTTTAACTTCGGAGTTTCGGATGATGAATCTACGACGACTCTTCCTGAATTTCCAGCTTCGGCTGCTTTCTGTCTGAATGCGTCAAGTGAAAATGTAGGCAAGCTGGTGGACTGGGAAACGGCGTTCATGCGTACGTCCTGAAATTTGAAAACATCAGATTTTTAGGGAAATAATTGTTGCCAAGGCCTTCGCCACGTTGTCCCTGCACATCGGCCGAAAGCCGCTTGCTCTCGCGTATGTAACCTTTACTGGCTGACAATTCCAATTGTTACAATTGCCCTTTCAGTGGTTGGAATGGGCGCGTGCCGAGGTGCATGCAGAGCCCCCTGGTTGCTTATCGCATAGCCGCGCTGCATCCTGCAGACCTGGCCCGCAGCGGTGCCTCTTGCCGGCGCAGCAGCGCCTTTGGCGGGCAATCTGGCACCAAGCGGTCAAAGGCACAAAAATCTACGAAAATCGCCGGTTTGCACGCATTGTTCAATGCACAGAAAGGTATTCATGAGCGACACCACCCAAGCCCCCGCACTTCCCGACCACCTCTCCATCGACCCGCGCAGCCCGCACCACGTGGCCGCCGTGTTCGAGCACGACATCGGCATCCGCTTCAATGGCGTGGAGCGTTTCGATGTCGAGGAATATTGCGTGAGCGAAGGCTGGGTGCGCGTACCTGCGGGCAAGACGCTCGATCGCAAGGGCCGCCCGCTGCTGATCAAGATCAAGGGCAAGGTCGAGGCCTTCTACAAGTAAGCGCCGCCGCGCCTCGCTTGTTCAAGCGCCCGAGGGGGCGCTTTTTTTGTGCCCGCGTTACCGGGGCGGCAGCTTCAGGCAGCGCGCCAACACCGCTGCGGCTTCGCCCAGACGCGGACCGGGCCGCGAGACCAGATCGGTTTCGGCGCTGCTCAGGCTGCAGATCCGGCCGCTGCGCACCGCGTCGATCGCGCCCCAGCCCGGGCGCTGCGCAAAGGCGCGCGCCGGCGTGTCATGCGTATGGATGATGAGCTGCGGGTTGCGGCGCACGATGTATTCGGGCGTGAGCCGCGGAAACGGGCCGAGCTCGGGCGGCGCGATGTTGCGCGCGCCCAGCGCCGCGAGCAGCTCGCCGATGAAGGAATTCGCGCTTGCTGCATAGGGCGTGGCATCGACTTCGAAGTAGACGCGTTGCCCGGCCATGGCCCGCGCCCCTGCGGCTGACCGTGCCAGTTGGGCTTGCAGGCGCGCGAACAGGGCATCTGCGCGCTCTTGCAGCAGCAGCGCATCGAGCGCGCGCCATTGCGCGCGCAGGCCCGCCAGGTCGTGCGCCTCGAGCACCAGCACCGGAATGCCGAACTGCGCGAGCTGGGCGATCAGCGGCGGCGAGTGGGACGTCAGCACCACATCCGGGCGCAGGCGCACGATGGCTTCGAGCTGCGGCGCCAGTGCCGTGCCCAGGCGCGGCAGCGCCGCGATCTCGGGCGGGTGGTTCGAGTACTTGTCGACACCCACCAGCCGCGCGCAGCCGCCGAGCGCGCACAGCGATTCCGTCACGGAGGGCAAAAGCGAGACGATGCGCCGCGGCACCTGCGCGATCTCCACCGTGCGGCCCTGCATGTCGCGCACGCCATAGGCCAGCGCGGGCGCGCCGCCCAGCAGCGCCCCGGCCGCCAGGGCCCATAAGGCCCGGCGCAGCATCAGCGCTCGGGCGCCCATTTGAGGCTCACGAACAGCGTGCGCCCGGCATTGGCATAGCCCTGGGTGGGCGCATAGGCGCGGTCGGCCAGGTTGTTGATGCGCGCGAGCAGGGTCCAGTCCCGGCCCAGCGCATGCTGCGCATAAAGATTGACCACGCCATAGCCGCCAAGGCTGGCCGAGTTTTCGGTATCGACAAAGCGCGCGCTGTAGAGCTGCGCTTCGGTGCCCAGGGTCCAGCCTGCCGCCTGGGTATCGGCCGAGAGCTTGAGCATGCGTTTGGAGCGATAGGGCAGCAGCTTGCCGTTCTCGAGGTTCCGGGGCGCGAGAAAGTCCAGCGACGCGCCCAGGTTCATCCCCTGCATGCGTGTCGAGCCGCTCAAGGACAGGCCCTTGAGCTCGACGCTTTCCCAGTTGCGGTAGCAGTTGCAGGCTGGAGAGCTGGTCCAGTCGTAGGTGATCTGGTTGCGAATGCGGTTGCGAAAAGCCACGGCCGAGAGCTGGCGCGCACCCGCGCGGTAATGCAGGCCGGTTTCGACATTGGCGCTGCTTTCCGGGCGCAGGTCGGCCGCGGCCTGGCCGGTGAAGCGTTCATAGAGCGTCGGCGTGCGAAAGGCCGTGCCCGCCGACACCACCCAGCGCCATGCCTCACCGAGCTGCAGGCCATAGCCCAGCCCGCCCGTCGTCTTGCCTTGCTGGTCACGCACGCGGTCATGGCGCGCATTGGCGTCCAACTGGTGCACGCCGCGCGTATAGCGCCAGCCGGCCGAGACCGAGTCCTGCACGCGCCGGCTGTCGGTGTTCTGCGTCCAGGCGTAGTCGGTGTTCAGCCGGTCTTCGCGGCGTTCGAGGTCGATGTTGAGGCGGCTGGCGCCGAACTTCCACTGGTTTTGCAGCAGGAAGTTGCTGCTCGAGCCCTTGGCGCTTTCGGGCGAAGCGGTGATGCGCTGGTTGTCGCTGCGCGCATGGCCCAGCTGCAGCACGCTCTGGTAGCTATCGCTCCAGGCGGCCTGCCAGCGCAGCGTGCCCGTGGTGTTCCTCACCACATCGAAATCGTTGAAGGGCGCGGGGCTTTGGTCGTATTCGGCGCGCAGACGGCTGTGCTGCAGGCGCGCGTCGAAGTCGTGGATGCCTTGGCGAAAACCGGCGTTCAGACCCAGCGAGCTGTGGCGGTAGCCATCGCGGTCGGGGTTGGGTGCATAGGGATTGCCGGGGTTCACATCGAAGCCAGCGCTGCGTTCAGTCGCCCCATGCAGGCCATAGCGCCAGCCATCGGCGCCGCCTTGCAGCCCCGTTGCCAGCTTGGACGTGCCCTGATTTCCCAGGCCCGCTTCGGCATAGGCGCGCAGCGGGCCGTCGCCCTGGCGCGTGAAGATCTGCACCACGCCGCCCATGGCGTCCGAGCCATAGATCGCCGCGGCCGGCCCGCGCAGGATCTCGATGCGCTCGATCTGCGCCAGCGGCAGCGCGGCCCAGGGGGCGCCGCCCTGCAGCTCCTGGCTGTTGAAGCGCACGCCATCGATCAGCACCGCCGTGTGCTGGTTGCCCATGCCGCGCAGGAACACCGAGGTGGTCTGGCCCGGCCCGCCGTTGCGCGTGATCTGCACGCCCGGCACCTGGGCCAGCAGATCGGCCACGCCGGTGGCGCCGCTGCGCTCGATGGCCGCGCGCTCGATCACGCTCATGTCGGCCGTGACGGTGCGCAGCAGCTGGGCTTCGCGCGCGGCCGTGACCACCACGGTGTCGAGCACCGGGGTCGGTTGCGCCAAGGCCAGCGCGCACGGCGCCATGGCCGCCAGCGCGCAGGCGCCCATTGAAACAAAATTCTTCATGAAGGATTACCCGTTGGCGCCGGCAATCTGCCGGCGCAGCATTCACCCGTCACCCGGCCGGAAAAACCCAGACGGGTGACTTTGCGCCCATTGCCGCCCCGGCGCAAGGTTGCGGTGCGGCTCAGGCCAGCGTTGCGTTCTTGCGCTCCTCGGCTTGGCAGGCCGCGGCGGTGAAGATCAGGTCGGTGGAGGAGTTGAGCGCGGTTTCGGCCGAATCCTGCACGATGCCGATGATGAAACCGATCGCCACGACCTGCATCGACACATCGCTGGAGATGCCGAACAGGCTGCAGGCCAACGGAATCAGCAGCAGCGAGCCGCCGGCCACGCCCGCCGCGCCGCAGGCACAGACCGATGCCACGACGCACAGCAGGATCGCCGTGGGAATGTCGACCACAATGCCCAGCGTGTGCGCCGCTGCCAGCGACAGCACGCTGATGGTGATGGCCGCGCCCGCCATGTTGATCGTCGCGCCCAGCGGAATCGCGATGCTGTAGGTGTCTTCGTCGAGGTTCAGGCGCTTGGCCAGCGCCAGGTTGATCGGAATGTTGGCCGCCGAGCTGCGCGTGAAGAACGCCGTCACGGCGCTCTCGCGCAGGCAAAGGAGCACCAGCGGATAAGGGTTGCGGCGGATCTTGGCGAACACGATCAGCGGGTTGACCACGAGCGCCACGAACAGCATGCAGCCGACCAGCACGGTGAGCAGGTGCGCGTAGGCCAGCAGCGCGGCCGTGCCGGCATCGGCAAAGGTCGCGGCCACGAGCCCGAAGATGCCCAGCGGCGCGCAGCGGATCACGCCCTGGATGATCGCGGAAACCGAATTCGACAGGTCGCCCAGCAGCTGGCGCGTGCCGGCGCTGGCATGGCGCAGCGTCAGGCCCAGCGCCACGGCCCAGACCAGGATGCCGATGTAGTTTGCGGTCAAAAGCGCGTTAACCGGGTTGTCGACGGCGCTCAGCAGCAGCGCCAGCAGCACTTCCTGCACGTTGCCGGGCGGCGCGGCGGTGGTGGCGGCCGCGGTCTGCAGCACCAGCGTCGAGGGAAACAGCATGCTGGCAAACACGCCGACGATGGCCGCCGTGAGCGTGCCGATCGCATACAGCCACAGCACGGGCCGGATCAGCGTGGCCTCGCCGGGGCGGTGGTTGCTGATCGAGGCCAGTACCAGGACCAGCACCAGAACCGGCGCCACGGCCTTGAGCGCCGAGATGAACAGCTTGCCCAGGATGCCGACGCCGGCGGTGGCTTCGGGCCAGATATAGGCAAAGGCAATGCCGGCAAACAGTGCAATGACGATCTGCTTGACAAGGCTGGTGCGCTGCAACCAGTGCAGCAAGGGCTTGAGGGTCATGGGAACAAGGGTCGAAAGGCGCGCAGGAGCGCAGGGGGGCAGGGCGCCCGGCGATCGAGGCCGCGGGGCCCCCGAGCGCGAGAGCCGGGAGTTTAAGCGCTGCGTATTAAACCCACCGCGCGCTGCATTTGCGCCGCGGCGGCGCCTTTGATGCCACCGGGAATCCGCCGGGCATGCCGCAGCGTCGATAATCGCCCACTATGTCGTCCCCCAAAGTTCTCTTCGGCTTCCACGCCGTTGGCGTGCGTCTGAAGACCGCGCCGCAATCCATCGTTGAAATCTACTACGAGGCCACGCGCCGCGATGCCCGCATGCGCCAGTTCCTCGACCGGGCGCGCGAAGCCGGCGTGCGGCTGATCGAAGCCGACGGCGAGCGCCTGGCCAAGCTGGCCGGCGGCCACGGCCACCAGGGCGTGGCGGCGCGCGTCGAGGCGACCAAGCAGGTCACTTCGCTGGACGAGCTGCTCGAGAACCTCGAGGAAAGCGGCGTCAAGAACCCGCTGCTGCTGGTGCTCGACGGCGTGACCGATCCGCACAACCTCGGCGCCTGTCTGCGCGTGGCCGACGGCGCGGGCGCGCATGCGGTCATCGCGCCCAAGGACCACGCGGCCGGCATCAACGCCACCGTGGCCAAGGTCGCGAGCGGCGCGGCCGAGACCGTGCCGTATTTCATGGTCACGAACCTCGCGCGCACGCTCAATGAGCTCAAGGAGCGCAATATCTGGATCATCGGCACCAGTGGCGATGCCGAAAAGAACGTCTACCAGGTCGACCTCAAGGGCCCGGTCGCGCTGGTGCTGGGCGCCGAAGGCGATGGCATGCGCCAGCTCACGCGCAAGACCTGCGACGAGCTGGTCAGCATTCCCATGCAGGGCGCCGTCGAAAGCCTCAACGTGTCGGTGGCCAGCGGCGTGTGCCTGTTCGAGGCCGTGCGCCAGCGCCTCGGCGCGGCCTGAAGCGCGCTAGTCGCGCGCGCCTTCCTCGGCGCTTGCGGCATTGAGCTGCTTCATGTCCTGCTCGGACAGCTGCAGCCTTGCAGCCTGGACCAGTTGTTCGAGCTGGGCCCGCGTGCTGGCGCTGGCAATCGGCGCCGTCACGGCCGGGCGCTGCAGCTGCCAGGCCAGCGCCACCTGCCCGGGCTGCACTCCCAGGCGCCCGGCCACTGCGTCAAGCGCCTGCAGGATCGCCAGGCCACGCGGGTTCAGATAGGTCTTTACCGCGCCCGGGCCGCGCGGGCTTTTGCGCGCGTCGGCTTCGCTGCGGTATTTGCCGGTCAGAAAGCCCGCGGCCAGCGCGTAGAAGTTGATCACGCCGATTTCCTGCGACCGGCACAGCGGCGCGAGCTCGCGCTCGAACGCCGCGCGGTCATAGAGGTTGTACAGCGGCTGCAGGCATTCATAGCGTGGCAGACCCAGCCGCTCGCTGGTCACCAATGCCTCCTTGAAGCGCGCCGCGCTGTGGTTCGACGCGCCGATGGCGCGCACCTTGCCCGCGGCGATCAGATCGGCATAGGCGCCCAGCGTGTCGGCCAGCGGCACCTGCGGATCGTCGTCATGCGACTGGTAGAGGTCGATATGGTCGGTCTGCAGGCGCTGCAGCGAGGCCTCGACGGCCGCCCGGATGTATTCGGGGCGCAGGCCGCGCCGGCCGTCGCCCATGTCCTTGCCGACCTTGGTCGCCAGCACCACCTGCGCGCGCCGGCCGCTGCGCGCCAGCCACCGGCCCAGGATGCGCTCGGACTCTCCACCCGTATGCCCCGGCACCCAGCGCGAATAGACATCGGCGGTATCGATGAAGTTGAAGCCGGCGTCGAGCCAGGCATCGAGCAGCGAGAACGCGCCGGCCTCATCGACGGTCCAGCCAAACACATTGCCACCCAGGCACACCCTTGAGACCTGCAGACCCGAGCGGCCCAGTGGTCGAAGCGCGGACATGGACATGGCAGCATTCCTTGCATGCATTGCGGAATGTCCATTATCCGCAGGCGCCGGCCTATGCCTCGCCGTCCTGGGCGTTGCCGCCTGCGCTGGCGTGGAATTGCAGGCCCAGCACGCGCGCCATTTCGCTCAAGGTCGACAGGCGCGGGTCCAGCCCGCCGCTTTCCAGGCGCTGCACCGTCATGCGCGACAGCCCGGCACGCTCGGCCAGTTCGGCCTGGGTCATCTGCGCGGCCTTGCGCGCAAGGGTCAATTGTTCGATCAGGGGATGGGTCATGGGAGCGATCATCGCGCAAACCATCCAACCTCCGTTGGCGCCTTGCGGTTGGATGGTTTGCTCAAAGCCCATTCAATTTGGCGTGGGCCGCTGATTCTGTCGAAGGATCGAAGGATGAACGTCCTGCCCTAAAAAAGGAGAAGCCTTCGCCGTCTGAGCCTATAAAGTGCCAACAGGCGTTGTCCAGGCAACCCGCAAAAGCCAGCAAGGCTCAACCTGCCCTGCTCAAGCAAACAAATTCAACCGCGTCCCCAACAACCCAAACCGTGCCAGTTCAGGCTGCATCAACGCCTGCTGCGCCGCCGTAGTGGCCGCGGTTTTCTCCGTGGCCGCCGCTTCCCCGCGCCGCAACACAGCCAGGCTCTGGGCATCGACCACGCGCTGCTGCGACCAGGCGCGGCTGGCGTTGTCGAGGGCGCGGTGATAGGCGATGTCCATGGCAAAAGGCGATTCAATTGGGAAGCCTTGACTTTAGCGACACCCACGCGTTGGCAATGGGTGGAACTATGGGACGCTGACCGCTCTTTTCCCAGCGTTCAATCCAGCCCGCCCAGCCCTGGCTGCGCGCAAAAAGCCAGCCCGCCCGGCGCCCGCGGCACGTGCACATGGGTCTGCAGATCCCGCAGCGCCGTGCGCAGGCCTTCTTCGATGACGGGGTGGTAGAAAGGCATCTCGAGCAGGTCGGCCACGCTGCACTGCCGCGCAATGGCCCAGGCCAGCAGGTGGGCCAGATGCTCGCCCGCCGGCGCGCACAGCTGGGCGCCCAGCAACTCGCCGCCCTGGGCGCGCGCATAGAGCCGCAGCATGCCCTGGTTGCGCAAGCCCATGCGCGCGCGGCCCTGGCGGGCGAAGTCGACGCTGCCGATGGCCACTTCGTCGGTCCACTTCGGGTCATAGGGCAGGCCGATGGTCGCCACCGAAGGTTCGGTAAAGGTGATGGCCAGCGGCGTGCGCCGGGCAAAGGCCTGGGGCTGCGCGGCCACCGCATTGTTGCCGGCGATCTCGCCCTCGTCGGCGGCCTCGTGCAACAGTGCGCGGTCGGGGTTCATGTCGCCGGCCCAGAAAACCGACAACTCTCCCAGCTGCAGCGTATGGGGGTCGAGTTCCGGCAGGCCACGCTCGTCCAGGGGCAGCCCGAGATGCTCCAGGCCCAGGCCCTCGATCGAGGGCCGCCGGCCCGTGGCTGCAAACACTGCATCGACCTGCGTGGAAAAATCGCCCGCGTGGAGCGTAATGCCCTCGTCAGTGATCGCGCCCAGGGACGGTGTCTGCCCTAGCCGCAACTGCATGCTCGCGCGCAGGCTTTGCTGCAGCGCTGCATTGACCTGGGGGTCGGCCAGGCCCGCAAGCTGCTCGCTGGCATGAAAGGCCGTGACCTCGATGCCCAGATGCGACAGCGCCTGCGCCATCTCCGTGCCCAGCGGGCCCAGGCCCAGCACCGCGATGCGCCGGGGCAGGTCGGCTTGCTCGAACAGGGTGTCCGTCGTCAGCACGCGTGGGCCCAGGGCCTGCCATTCCTCGGGGACATGGGGCTTGGAGCCCGTGGCAATGACCAGGCTGCGCGCCGTCAAGCGCCGCTCGCCGTCGACCTCCACGGTGTGCGGATCGACAATGCGCGCGCGGCCGGTGATCGCGCGCGGCCCGAGCCCCTCGGTGGACTGGAGTATCCCGGCCACAAAGCGGTCGCGTTCGTCGCGCACGCGCTGCAGCACTGCGGGAATGTCGGCATGGAGCTGCTGCGCGCCGCGCAGGCCAAACGCCTCGAACTGATGGCGCCGGTCAAACGCATGGGCGGCTTCGAGCAGCAGCTTGGAGGGCATGCAGCCCACGCGCGCGCAGGTGGTGCCCCAGGGGCCGGCGTCGATCAGCGCGAAGCGCTCGGTATGGCGGCGCACGGCGCGCAGCGCGCTCAGGCCGGCAGAGCCTGCGCCAATGATGAGGACGTCGTAATCGTAGGAGTGTGGCGCTTGCATGCAATCACTTTGCATGGCTTGCCGAGGGCGCCTTGTAGGCGGCCGCGAAGCGCGCCCGCCAGACCCGGCCTACTCGGGATCCAGCCAGCCCAGCCGTCCCTGGCCGATCTCGTTGAGGTGCGCGACCATTGCAGCGCCTGCCGCCTCGGGCACGCGCCACTGCAGCGTGACCAGGCTGCCATGCGCGACCTCCAGCAATTCGGCCTGCGCTGCGGCAATCTCGCGGCGCAGCAGACCTTCCATCGCATAGGGCACGCTGCAGCGCAGCAGCCGCATGCGCTGCAGCTGGATCTTGGGCGCATCGAGCAATGCCTGGGCCACGCAGTCGGTGTAGGCACGCACCAGGCCGCCCGCGCCGAGCTTGACCCCGCCAAAGTAGCGCACCACGGTGGCCAGCACGCCTTCGAGCTCCTGGTGGCGCAATACATCGAACATCGGCCGACCCGCGGTGCCGCTGGGCTCGCCATCGTCCACGGCCGCCGACTGGCCGCCGGCCAGCAGCGCCCAGCAGACATGGGCCGCGCCGGGGTGCGCGCGCCGCAGGCTGTCGACCACCTGCTGGGCGCTGGCGCGATCGGTCACGGGCTGCACGCAGCCGATGAAACGGCTTTTCTTGATGAGCAATTCGCTGTGTGCGGGAGCGGCAAGGGTCTGGGGCATGGGGCGGCAAGCTTAACGCAGCAGGGGGCCGATTGGCGACAGCATGGCTGGAGCTTGTCCTACTTGCAGGAGCGGCGCGAAGACCTAGGATCGACTCCATAGGAGTGATCGTCCATGTCCAGCACCATACCCCCCACCCAAGACCTGGCAGCGCACACCTTTGGGCGCCACCACTTCTCTCCACCGCCCCTGCCCGAGCAGCTCGAGCGCAGTGCAGCGTTTGCCATGCAGGACATGCAGATTCCCTTCATTCCTGATCCCGATCTCGACCAGCGCATCCGCAACGTCGGTGAATGGTGAAATCAGCCCCCGCCGGCAGCCAGCCGGCGGTGCTGTTTCAGGGGCCTGAAAAACGGCCCGTCATTGCACGGGTGAACTGCAGCGCAGGCGAGACCGGGCCGGTGCCAGCGCTCCATCGCGCGTCTGCCACGGGCCGCACGCAGCGGCTGCGGCAACCAAGACCCTGCCCAAGCAATGCTTCCGGTGCAAAAGTACACTGGCGGGTTCCTGTCCCCACGATTGCCCATCGCCATGAACGCCCCTGTTGACGTTTCCTTCTTTGCCCGCGCCGCCAAGCCGCTGACCAGCTACCGTCCGTACTGGGCCAAGCGTTTCGGCACGGCCAAATTCCTGCCGACCACGCGCAAGGAGATGGAGCAACTGGGCTGGGACAGCTGCGATGTGGTGCTGGTCACGGGCGATGCCTATGTGGACCATCCGAGCTTCGGCATGGCGGTCATTGGCCGCGTGCTGGAAGCGCAGGGCTTTCGCGTGGGCATCATCGCCCAACCCGACTGGCAAAGCGCGGACGCGTTCAAGGCTCTGGGCAAGCCGAACCTGTTCTGGGGCGTCACCTCGGGCAACATGGACTCGATGATCAACCGCTACACGGCGGATCGCAAGATCCGCTCGGATGACGCCTACACGCCGGGCGATGTCGCCGGCAAGCGCCCCGACCGTGCGGCCATCGTCTATAGCCAGCGCTGCCGCGAAGCCTTCAAGGACGTGCCGCTGGTGCTCGGCGGCATCGAAGGCAGCCTGCGCCGCATCGCGCACTACGACTACTGGAGCGACAAGGTGCGTCGCTCGGTGGTGGTGGACTCCAAGTGCGACCTGCTGCTCTACGGCAACGCCGAGCGCGCGCTGGTCGAGGTCGCGCACCGCCTGGCCGCGCGCGAGAGCGTGGAAAGCATCACCGATGTGCGCGGCACCGCCTTTGTGCGCCGCGCCTCGGAAGAAGGCTGGTTCGAGATCGATTCGACCACCGTGGACGAACCGGGCCGCGTCGAGGTCCACATCAATCCCTATCAGACCACCAGCGAGCAGGCCGCGGCCCAGGGCAGCACCTGCAGCAAGGAAGATGGCGAAACCGCTGCGGCATCGGCCGCCGCGGCATCGGCCGGCGCGGCGTCCGCGATACCGGAAATCGCCGGCCCGAGCTGCGGCACGGGCAAGAACGTTCCGGCCCGGCGCCAATACGACTCCCCGCTGGTGGCCGGCGTGGAAGAGGGCGACTCGGTCCAGCCGATCCAGTTCGTTGCCAACCCGGCGCTGCGCAGCAAGCTCAAGGCGCCGCCGCGCGACCATTCGGTGATCCGCCTGCCGAGCTACGAGCAGGTCAGGAGCGACCCCATTCTCTACGCCCACGCCAACCGCGTGCTACACCTGGAAACCAACCCGGGCAATGCCCGCGCACTGGTGCAGGCGCATGGCGAAGGCACCACGGCGCGCGACGTGTGGATCAACCCGCCGCCGATTCCGCTGACCACGGCCGAGATGGACTACGTGTTCGATCTGCCGTACGCGCGCTCGCCCCATCCGAGCTATGCCGATGAAAACGGCAGCCATGACGGCACGACCAAGATTCCCGCCTGGGAGATGATCCGTTTTTCGGTCAACATCATGCGCGGCTGCTTTGGTGGCTGCACCTTCTGCTCGATCACCGAGCACGAGGGCCGCATCATCCAGAGCCGCTCGGAAGACTCGATCATCCAGGAGATCGAGGACATCCGCGACAAGGTGGCTGGTTTCACGGGCACGATTTCCGATCTGGGCGGCCCCACGGCCAACATGTACCGCCTGGGCTGCCGCACGCCCGAGATCGAGGCCGCCTGCCGCAAGCCCAGCTGCGTCTCTCCGGGCATCTGCCAGAACCTGACCACCAACCACGATCCGCTGATCAAGATCTACCGCCGCGGGCGCGCGCTCAAGGGCATCAAGAAGATCCTGATCGGCTCGGGCCTGCGCTACGACCTCGCGGTGCAGTCGCCCGAGTATGTCAAGGAGCTGGTGCAGCACCATGTGGGCGGGTCTCTGAAGATCGCGCCCGAGCACACCGAGCAGGGGCCGCTCACCAAGATGATGAAGCCGGGCATCGGCAGCTACGACAAGTTCAAGAAGTTGTTTGAACAGTTCAGCGAAGAGGCCGGCAAGAAGCAGTTCCTGATTCCCTACTTTATCGCCGCCCACCCGGGCACCAGCGATGACGACATGATGAATCTGGCCATCTGGCTCAAGAAGAATGGTTTTCGCGCCGACCAGGTGCAGACCTTCTACCCCAGCCCGATGGCCACGGCCACGGCGATGTACCACTCGGGCCGCAACACGCTCAAGCGCGTGCGCCGCACGGTGCTCAGCGACGACGAGTCGGTCGACATCGTGCGCGGCGAAAAGCGCCGCCGGCTGCACAAGGCCTTCCTGCGCTACCACGACCCGAACAACTGGCCGCTGCTGCGCGACGCGCTCAAGGCCATGGGCCGCGCCGACCTGATCGGCAACGGCAAGCAGCACCTGATCCCCACGTTCCAGCCGATGACGGATGGCACCTATCAGAGCGCGCGCCGCAAGAACAGCACCGCGCCCGACAAGGCCGTGCCAAGGCCCCAGGCCCTGGCCACCGCCGGGCGCAATGCCACCCCGCCGGTCAAGGGCCAGTTGCTGACGCAGCACACCGGGCTGCCGCCGCGCCAAGGCACGGGCGCCAAGCCCGCGGGCCGTCCGGGCAATGCCCGTCCAGTGGCGGCCAGTTCCCGGCCTGCAGCGGGCAAGCGCCCGCGCTGAACCCGGCGCGCGGCTTCAGGGTGCGGCGCCCGGTATCGCGTGCAGCGGAATGTCCTGCTGCCGCGCAATCTCCTGCAACTGCGCCGTCGAGTGCTCCTGCACGAAGCGCGCGATGGCATCGTGCGTGGCGTTGTCCTGCATGACGGCGATGTCTCCAGATGCCGCCAGGCCCGCTGCCGCGCACAGGCGTGCCGCGAAATGCGGCTCGAGCGCAGCCACTGCCACCATTCCATCCCGACAGCGGTAGGTGCGGTAGCCAGCATGCGCGCCGCCGACCAGGCCCTCGGGCGCCGACAGGCCCCAGTGCAAGGGTTTGGCCAGCCATTGAGCGGCCTCGAACAGGCCGATGTCCAGCAGCGCGCCCGCGCCGCAGCGCATCCGGTGCATCTGGGTCTGGAGCACGGCTTCGCTGGCCATCAACGCACCGGTCATGTCGGCCAGCAGCGAGGCGGGCATCTGACCCGTGGGCAGCAGCCCGGCTTCGGCCTGGTAGGTGATGTCATGGCCGGGCGTGTCGGCGCCGTCACCGGTCATGCCGAAGATGCGCACCATCGACAGCTGCGGGTAACGTGCCTGCAGCGCTTCCCAGTCCAACCCCAGCTTGCGCAGCGCGCCGGGCCGAAACGAGGTCAGCAGCACATCCGTCTGCGCGAGCTCGGCATGCAGCTGGCCTTGCCCATCGGGCGTCTTGAGGTCGGCCTGGAGCCGTCGCACCCCGGCATGCAGCTGCTCATAGGCCGGGACGCAATAGGCCTGCATGGGGTCGCCGCTGTTTCTTCCCGCTGGCGGCAGCGGTTCGAGCTTGATGCATTGGGCGCCCATGGCGGCGCAGCGCAGCAGCGCGGCGGGGCCGGGCAGGTTCAACGCCAGACTCAGGATGCGCGTGCCGCGCAGCGGCTGCAAGGGCTGGGCAGACCAGGAAGTGGAAGTGTGCATAGGGTGGGCGCAACGCCTGCCAGTGATGTGGAGTTGCTTCTTTATAAGCACAGGCGCGCAAGACACCCCTCGGGACATGCCCTCTTGCAACACCTTGCAACACCTTGCAAATATTGCAGTTGCGCAGGTATTGTTACAAATAGGGATGGGGCTGCTCAGTCGAGCGCCGCGCCCAGGCGCTGCGAGATCGCGCGCGCGGCCTGCAGCAGCGCCGGCAGCATCCGTGCCTGCATGACCTCGGCGCTGGTCCGGTTGGCCTGACCACTGATGTTGAGCGCCGCGACGGTCTGGCCCGCGCGGTTGGTGAGCGGCGCGGCCAGCGAGATCAAGCCTTCTTCGAGCTCCTGGTTCACCAGGCACCACCCCTGGCGGCGTGCCTCGCGGATGCGTGCGGTCAGCGTCGGCACGTCAGACACCGTGTGCTGGGTGAAGCGCTCCATCTCCAGGCCCTGCAGGCGCTTTTCCAGCTGATCGTCGGGCAGGCCGGCCAGCAGCACGCGGCCCATCGAGGTCCAGCAGGCGGGCAGGCGCGAGCCCACGCCCAGATGGGTGCGCATGATCTTATGCGTGTGCACGCGCATCACATAGACCACGTCCAGGCCGTCGAGCACCGCCGCCGAGCACGATTCGCGCACCTGGTCGACCAG
>JBEVDH010000125.1:0-17014 GCA_040514115.1 Comamonas sp.
GGATGCATGGTGTCTCTCAAGTCATGTTCAGGAAAAGCTGCGGTCTGAAGATCCGCTGCCAGGCGATGAAGTCAATTCTGTGACCACCAGCCCCGCCTGAAGATTGCGCCCGCATTACGCTTTTGTCATATGCGCGGCGGCGCTTTTCCTGAACAGTCCAGCTGCTTTCGTCGCAAACTCATAATCCAGAAGCAGCATTTACTTTCATGATGTCCGCATTAAGTTCCCTGTCGCCGACATAACCCGCCGAAAATCCATGCGCAGCGGTTTTTCTCAGGAAAGCACCTGGAAATACTGCGCCAGCGGCTCGCGCTCGGTCTGCGCCTGGTTGTCCGGGGCCTCGGGATCGGGCCAGCCCAGCGCCACGCCGCAGACCACGATCTCGCTATCGGGCAGGCCCAGCTCGCGGCGCACGATTTCGGGATACGACGCGAGTGCGCCAATCGCGCAGGCGCCCAGGCCCTCGGCATGCGCGGCCATCAAGAGGCCATGCAGACACATGCCCAGATCCATGAAGCCGCCGTGGCCGAATGCGCGGTCGAGCGTGACCAGCAGCGCCACGGGCGCATCGAAAAAACGGTAGTTGCGCTCGAATTGCTGCTGGCGCGCGGACGCATCGCCGCGCGCGATGCCCAGGCTGCGGTACAGCGCCTGCGCCGACGCCACCTGGCGCTTGCGCAGTTGCATCGGCATGGGCTGGGGAAAGTAGTCGTACTCCTCGCGCTCGGGCTGTCCGGTGCGCACTGCCTCGCACAGCGCGGCGCTCACGCGCACGCGCGCCGCGCCCTGCAGTGCCCAGAAGCGCCCGGGCTGCAGATTGGCGCCGCTGGGCGCCTGGCGCGCGGTCACGAGCAGTTGCTCGAGCAGCGCCTGCGGCACGGGGGTCGGCAGAAAGCCGCGCACAGAACGCCGGCTGCGCGCGAGGGCGGCATAGGAAGCAAAGGAATTCATGGGAAGCGTTGCGCTATTCAAGGGCCAGGCTTTCAAACACAGCCGCCGCGCCCAGGCCGCCCGCGCCTGCAATGCAGGCCAGGCCGCGCTGCCCACGCTGCAGCTGCGCCAGCACGCGCACCGCGGCTACCGCGCCCGAGGCGCCAATCGGGTGGCCGCGCGCCAGCCCGCCGCCCTGGGCATTGAGCTGCCCAGGTGCAAGCCCGAGCCGGGCGCGAAAATCCAGGGCCTGCACGGCAAACGCATCGTGCAGCTCCCAGCCATCGATATCGGACACAGCCAGCGCGAGCCGGTCGAGCAGCGCGCGCGCCGCGCTGGCGGCGCAGAGCATCGGCGTTTCGGGCGCGCCGCCCAGGCTCACACCGCCGCGCCACAGCGCCGCGGGCTGCAGGCCATATTCGCGGCAGGCTTCGGGCGTGGCCAGCAGCAGCAGCGCCGCGCCATCGGCACGCGGGGATATCGCCACCGTGCTGATCGCGCAGTCAAGCGCGCCCGGCGCCGGCGCACAGGCCGCCACCGGCATGCGCGCCACGCGCTCCAGGCGCAGCAGGCGCGGGTAGGCATCGTGGTCCAGGCCTTGCAGTGCGACGATCTCGCCCTCCTGCGCGGCGCGCGCGGCCACGGCGCCGGCATGGCTTTGCACGGCATGGGCATCCTGCGCCACGCGTGTGCAGCCAATGCGCTCGGCATGGTCGGCCGCGGCCTGCAGCATGTCGGGGTCGCGCCCGGGCCAGGGCGCAAAGGCGGGCCGTTCATAGGCCACCGGCGGCTGTGCGGGCAACAGCGGCCGGTGCTGGCGGATCGGCGCGCGGCTCCAGGCCTCGGCGCCACCCGCAATCACGATGCGCGCCTGCCCCGAGGCCAGCAGCCCGCAGGCCAGCGCGATCGCATCGAGCCCGGCGCAGCACTGCGTGTCCACGCTGAACGCGGCGCAGGTCTCGTTCAAGCCCGCCGCCAGCGCCAGCATGCGCGCCGGATTGCCGCCCGCGCCCAGGGCATTGCCCAGCACCACGGCATCGATGGCTTGGGCCGGCAGACGGGCCCGGGCCAGCAGCGAGCGCACCAGCGGCGCCCCCAGTTCATGCGGCTGCAGCTGCGCCAGTGCACCGCCCACCGGGGCGATCGGCGTGCGTGCCCAGCCAAGGACGGGAATGGCGGAATTCATGGCCATGGTTGCAGCGGGTCCTTGCGTGCATCGGCCAGCGCGCGTGCAATTGCCCCATGGTCGGTCTTGCCGCTGGCCGTGAGCGGCCACGGGCCCTGCCACAGCCACCAGTGGCGCGGCGCCTTGTAGGCTTCGAGCGTCTCGCGGCACCACTGCCCCAGCGCGAACGCATCGGGCAGCGGGCAGACATCGTCCATGGACTGCAGCACCGCATGCACCGCATGCCCGCGCAGGCCGTCGGCCACGCCATGCAGCGAGACCTGACCCAAGGCGGGGTGGGCCTGCAGCCGGGCTTCGACTTCCTCGGGAAACAGGTTCTTGCCCTGGGTCACGATCATCCGGCTCTCGCGACCCAGCAGATGCAGCCGGCCCTGGTCGTCGATATGGCCGATATCGCGCACCGAGAGCCATTCGCCCCTGCGCAGCGCGGCCGAGCCGTCGGAATGCCCGGCATAGTCGATGAACAGCATCGGGCTGCGCACCCAGATCAGGCCGGGCACACCGTTGTTGCTGCCCGCATCGACAGCCAGCGGGTCCGCACCGATGCGCAGCGCTACGTTGCTGAACGGCCGCCCCACGGCCTGTGCCGGCGCCTGCGCGTCGGCCTCCATCCAGGCGATATAGCTCGCTTCCGAGGCGCCATAGAACTCGACGATGCGTGCCCCGGGAAACAGCGCCTGCAGCGCCGGCGTGCGCTCGCGCATCCAGCGCGCGCCGCTGATCATCAGCAGCGCCACGCCGTCGATAGCCGGCGCATGGCGGCGCTGCGCCCATTCCAGCAGCAACTGCAACTGGCTTGGCACGGCAACCAGCAGCGGGAACGCGCCCGACTGCAGGCGTGCCAGCGCCCGGCCTGCGGAAAAGCGCTCCTGGATCTCGACGCCCGCGCCGCTCCACAGTCCCAAAAGCGCAGCAAACAGAAACAGCGAATGCGACAGGCGCCCGGGCGCGAACACGCGCTGCGCGGCCGCCGGCCCCAGGTCCTGCACCGAGACGCGAAAGCTCTCGGTCCATGAGCGGTGATGGCGGCGAAAGCCCTTGGGCAGGCCGCTGCTGCCCGAAGTGAAGCCGATATAGAACGGCGTCTCTGGCCCGGGCGCGGGCGTCTCGCCCGGCGGCTGCTGCGCGAACTGCGCGGCAATGCGCGCCTGCACGGCCGCGGGCCAGTCCGGGTCGGCCACCGCCGCGCAGCGCCCGCTGGCAATCACCGCCAGAAAATCGACAATGCGCTCCAGCCCCGTGCTGCCACCCTGGAGCAGCACCGTGGCCGGCGCCGACTGCGCACGCAGCCGCTGCGCCTGCTGCGTCACGCGCGCCTGCAGCTGCGCGAAAGTCAGCTGATCAACACCGTTGGACAGCGCCACGGCCTCGGGCTGCACCTCGCTCCAGTGCGCCAGAGGACCATGCACCAGTTCAAAAGCCGCAGGCAGGTCAGTGCCCAGATCCGGTATGGCCCGCGACAACGCCACAGCAACCATCGCTCAGGCGCTGCGCCCGCCCAGGCGCCAGTCGGGCAGCGCCTTGGCCACCGTATGCACGACCAGCGCGCAGATCACGCACTTGAGCAGATCGCCGGGCACGAACACCAGGTCAGCCCAGAACGCCTGGGTCAGCGGAAGCTTGGCCACCAGCACCAGCCCGGCAATGCCGAAACTGTGCAGCACCAGCACGCCGCCGACCACCGAGGCGATCAGCGCGCTGCCCGCGGCGCGCAGGGGCGTGGCCTTGGGCAGCATTGCCATCAGCAGACCGGTGACAAACGCGGCGGCGGCAAAGCCAACCAGATAGCCGGCCGTCGGCGACATGAACACGCCCAGGCCACCGCGCCCGCCGGCGAGCAGCGGCAGGCCCGCGGCCACGGCGACGAGGAACAGCAGCATCGCCTGCAGCCCGCGCCAGGGCCCGAGCAGGCAGCCGGCCATCATCACGCCCAGCGTCTGCAGCGTGATCGGCACGCCGATCGGCAGGTCGATTTTCGGGATCAGGCCCATGACCGCGAGCAACGCGGCAAACAGGCCCACCAGGGCCATGGACTCGGACTGGTGGCGGGAAATGGCGGTTTTCATCATTGGCACTCGGGTTGGTTCAATCGGTATCGCGAAAATCGGGGCTCAGCCGCCCAGGCGGGCAAACAGCGCATCGCCCACGCGCCGCGCGGCTTGCAGCATCTGCACCGTCAGTGGTGCCACCAGCCGCAGGCCCCCGGCACGGCCGGTGCGCAGGCGATGGGCATCGTCAAGCTTCTGCCACTGCACGAAAAAATGCTCGGTAAATCGCAGCATCAATCCCAGCTGCAGGGAAATGCGCTCGGGCTGCAGGCCGATGCGCGCCAGCGGCGCGAGCCAGCGGTCGAGCACTTCGAGCAGATCCATCGGGCGCGTGGTCACCGTGAGCGCCACGCCCAGCACGCTGGCACAGGCCAGGCGCAGCGCGCTCACCGCGGCCAGCGCGGGCCGCTCCATCCACAGATGGAACAGCGCCACCAGCAGCGCGCCCAGCAGCACCGAGAAGAGCAACCGGCGCGCGACGCGCGTGGCCGCGCCCAGGCTGAACCACAGCGCGGCGCAGGCCAGGCCGCAGCCGGCCAGCACCCAGGGGTCGTTGGTGAGGAACAGCAGCGTGCCGCCCAGCGCCATGAAAGCCAGCTTGAAGCCCGCGCCCAGGCGGTGCAGCCAGGTCGGCAGATCGCTGTAGAGACTGCCCATGGTCAGGCGCTCCGCATGGCCGCGCGCCGCACCGCGACTTCGGTGGCCACCGCGGCTTCATAGTCCGCGCAGACCTCTTCGCCCGGGCCATCGCCGCGCACCTGGCCCTGGTCAAGCCAGACCACGCGTTCATAGTCGCGCACATGGGCCAGCACATGGGTCGAGACGATCACCTGCTGCGGCGCCGCGGCAATGTCGTCGGCCAGCTGCGCCTGGCCCGGCAGGTCCAGGCTCGCATAGGGTTCGTCGAGCAGCACGCAGCGCGGCGCGGCCAGCAGCAACGCCAGCCAGCAGACCATCTGGCGCTGGCCCTGGCTCAGGCTGCTGATCGCGCGCTCGGCCCAGTGCGCCAGGCCACGGCGCAGCAGAAATTCCCGCGCCTGCGCCTTGGCCTCGCGCTTGGATGCGCCCTTGGCCTGCAGCCCCAGCGCCAGCTCTTCCTCCACCGTCGGAAAGATGATCTGGTCATCGGGGTTCTGGAACATCATGCCGACCCAGCGCGTGCGCTCGCGCCCCGCGGCATGCAGGTTCTGACCGTCAAACAGCACCTCGCCCGCGGCCGGCACGTCCAGTCCGCACAGCAGGCGAAACAGGCTGGTCTTGCCCGCGCCGTTGTGGCCGATCAGGCCGATGCGCGGCTGCTCCCAGCGCAGGCTCAGGTCGTCGAGCACCGTGGTGTGGCCACGTACCAGCCGCACGTTCGACAGCGCAATCGTGGGGGTGGGGTAGAGGTCCGGACCGGTAGCGGTCGAGACAGAGGGAGCAGGCATAGGGCAGTCAGGCAAGGGAAGATGGCGTCCGCACAGCAGGCGCCGCAAGCAAAGTGCGCTTATCTTGCCACCAAATATGCGCCTTCTGCCTACATCTTCATGCAAATAAGCTGGGCTTCTGCGCCTACCGGATGTTCGCGCAAAAATGCGCGGACATGGGCGTCAGATAGCGTGCGTTCGCAGCGTGTTCGCGCATCGTCGCGCTTCGCCCTGTCAACGGTACGCAAATCATCCGTGATCTCGCCGTTATCCGCGCGAAGATGGCAGACGATCGCGCACGCCTTCACAGCATGGTCAGCGCCGGCTCTTCATGCAGCATCTGGCGGATGCGGTTGTCCGCGCCCATGATTGCCACGCGCGGTACATGGCCTGCCATTTCCTCGGCGCTGACATATGCGTAGGCAATGATGATCACGATGTCGCCCTTTTGCACCAGGCGCGCCGCCGCGCCGTTGACGCAGACCACGCCGCTGGCGCGCGCGCCCGCAATCACATAGGTCTCGAAGCGTGCGCCGTTGTTGTTGTTGACCACGTGCACCTTCTCGTTGGCGACGATGCCCACGGCATCCATCAGGTCCTGGTCGATGGTGATCGAGCCAACGTAGTTGAGATCGGCCTGCGTCACCTGGGCGCGGTGGATCTTGCTGTTCATGAGCATTCGGAACATGGATTAACTCTCGAAAGTAATGTTGTCGATCAGCCGGGTGCGGCCCAGGTGCACCGCGGCCAGCGCGATGCATTGCCGCGTGCCCTGCGCCAGTGGCAGCAGATCGGGCCAGGCCAGCAGTTCGAAATAGTCGATACGGCCCTGTGGCAAATGCTGCGCGAGGTGCGCGCGTGCGGCCTGCAGCGCCGCCGCGGGCGTCTGGCCAGCCTGCAGTTGCGCGCGGCACAACTGCAGCGCCGCGTGGATGGCTGGCGCTGCGGCGCGCTCCTCGGCGCCAAGGTAGACATTGCGCGAGGACTTGGCCAGCCCGTCGGGCTCGCGCACCACCGGTATGACCTCGATGGCCAGCGGCAGGTTGTAGTCACGCACGAAGGTCTGGATGATCGCCACCTGCTGCGCATCCTTTTGCCCGAAGAACGCGCGCTCGGGCTGCACCAGGTTGAACAGCTTGCACACCACCTGCAGCACGCCATCGAAATGCCCCGGGCGCGAGGCGCCGCAAAGAATGTTCGCCTGGCGCCCGGCCACGATCAGCGGGCCCGCAGCATGCGGGTACATCTCCTCGGTGGGCGGCGCGAAGACCGCATCGACACCATGCGCCTCGGCCAGCGCGCAGTCGCCCGCGAGATCGCGCGGGTAGGCGTCGAAATCCTCGCCCGGCCCGAACTGGCGCGGGTTCACGAAGATGCTCAGCACCACGCGGTCGCAGTGCGCGCGAGCGCTCTCGACCAGCGCCATATGGCCGCTGTGCAGCGCGCCCATGGTCGGCACCAGGCCCATGGTGTGGCCGTGGCTGCGCTCGCGCGCAAGCCACGCGCGCAGCTCGGCAATGGAAGTGAGTTTTTGCATGGCAGGAAGTAAGTTCAGGCGGTCGCCGGCACGGCGGCGCCGTACAGCCGCTCGAGCACCGCATCGCTGAGATTGAAGCTGTGCGCGGGCGCCGGAAAGCTGCCGCTGCGCACCGCCTGGGCATAGTCCGCCAGCCCCTGCTGCACCTGCGGCCCGACCTGGGCGAATTGCTGCACGAATTTGGGCACGCGGTGGCTGCCATAACCGAGCAGGTCGTGAAACACCAGCACCTGGCCATCGGTGTCCGGCCCCGCGCCTATGCCGATCGTGGGAATATCCAGCTGCTGCGTGATGCGCGCGGCCAGCTGCTGCGGCACGCATTCCAGCACCAGCGCGCAGGCCCCCGCGGCCTGGCACGCCAGCGCATCGCGCAGGATCTGCTGCGCGGCCTCGGCATCGCGCCCCTGCACCTTGTAGCCGCCGAGCACCGCGGCCGACTGCGGCGTGAGCCCCAGGTGCGCGACCACGGGAATGCCGACCTGCGTCAGGCGCTGGATCACCGCGATCACCTCGCCCGCGCCCTCCACCTTGAGCGCATCGGCGCCGCTGCGCTGGAGCATGTCGACGGCGCAGCGCGTCGTGCTCTCCAGGCCCGCGTGGTAGCTGCCAAAGGGCATGTCGAGCACGATGCAGGTGGCGGGCGCGCCGCGGCGCACGGCCTTGGCGTGATGCACCATGTCCTCGACGGTGACCGGCACCGTCGAGTCATAGCCCAGCACCACCATGCCCAGCGAATCGCCGACCAGGATGGTGTCGGCGCCCGCCGCCGCGGCATAGCGCGCCCCCGGGCAGTCGTAGGCAGTGACCATCACGATCTTGCGCTGATCGCGCTTGAACTGCGGGAACTCGGTCGTCGATTGCATGGCGCTGTCTCCAGGTTCCCGGACCCACGGCGCGGGTCCCGGGACTCTTGTCTTTTTGAGCGCGCCGACATTAACACAGCCGCTGCGCAAGCGGCGGGTCCCTAGACGTCGATGGCCGCGGCCGCCCCCGCCTGCTTGCGCAGCTCGAATTTCTGGATCTTGCCGGTGCTGGTCTTTGGCAGCTCGCCGAACACCACGGCGCGCGGTATCTTGAAGCCCGCGAGGTACTTGCGGCAGTGCGCGACGATGTCCTCGGGCGTGGTGGTGGCGCCGGCCTTGAGCTCGATGAACGCACAGGGCGTTTCGCCCCACTTCGCATCGGGCTTGGCGACCACGGCCGCGGCCAGCACGTCGGGGTGGCGGTAGAGCACATCCTCGACCTCGATCGAGGAGATGTTCTCTCCGCCCGAGATGATGATGTCCTTGCTGCGGTCCTTGATCTTGATATAGCCGTCGGGGTACTGCACGCCCAGGTCGCCGCTGTGGAACCAGCCCCCGGCAAACGCCTCGGCGGTGGCCTGCGCGTTCTTGAGGTAGCCCTTCATCGCGATGTTGCCCTTAAACATGATCTCGCCCATCGTCTCGCCGTCCTGGGGCACGGGCTGCAGCGTTTCGGGATGGAGCACGCGCACATCGCCCTGCAGGTGATAGCGCACGCCCTGGCGCGCATTGAGCCGCGCGCGCTCGCCAATGTCCAGCTGGTCCCAGTCGGCATGCCGGGCGCAGACCGCGGCCGGGCCGTAGGTTTCGGTCAGGCCATAGACATGGGTCAGGTCGAAGCCCATGCGCTCCATGCCCTCGATCATCGAGGCCGGCGGCGCCGCGCCCGCCACCATCGCCTTGACGCCCGTGGACAGCCCCTCCTTCATTTGCGCGGGCGCGTTGACCAGCATGCCCTGCACGATCGGCGCGCCACAGTAGTGCGTCACGCCGTGGTCGCGCATCGCATCGAAGACGGCCTGCGGCTCGACGCGGCGCAGGCAGACGTTGACGGCCGCGCGCAGCGCCAGCGTCCAGGGAAAGCACCAGCCGTTGCAGTGGAACATCGGCAGCGTCCACAGATACACCGCATGCTTGGGCATATCCCATTCGAGCACGTTGCTGATCGCATTGGTGGCGGCGCCGCGGTGGTGGTAGACCACGCCCTTGGGGTTGCCCGTGGTGCCGCTGGTGTAGTTCAGCGCAATCGCATCCCACTCGTCGGCGGGCAGCGACCAGGCGAAATGCGCGTCGCCTTCAGCCAGCAGTGCTTCATAGTCAAGGCCGCCCAGCGCCTGGGTGCTCGCGCCGTAGACCGCGTCCTGCACCTCGATCACCAGCAGGTCCTGGGTGGACTGGCGCAGCGCCAGCGCCCGCCCCAGCAGCCCGGCGAATTCCGGGTCCACAATGACCGCGCGGGCTTCGCCATGGTCAAGCATGAAGGCAATGGCCTCGGGGTCGAGCCGGGTGTTGAGCGCATTGAGCACCGCGCCGGCCATCGGCACGCCGAAATGCGCCTCGACCATCGGCGGCGTATTGGGCAGCAGCACGGCCACGGTGTCGTTCTTGCCGATGCCGCGCCCCTGCAGCGCGCTGGCGAGCTGGCGGCAGCGCGCGTAGGTCTGGCCCCAGGTCTGGCGCAGTGCGCCATGCACGATGGCCAGGCGCTCGGGGTAGACCTCGGCGGTGCGCGCGATGAAGGCCAGCGGCGTGAGCGGCGCGGTATTGGCGGCGTTGCGGGGAAGGTCGCTGTCGAAGATGGAAGTCACGGCGGGAATCCTTGCACGGCGCAGCGCGACCCCCGCGCTGCTTTCAACCACTCTACCCGCAGCCGATGCCCATGCAAGGCCCGTGCCCCACGTGTTAACCCGATGGGACCACCTGGTCCCGTTGAACCCGCGGCGCCGGCCACCCACCATGGCGGCTCAGACCCATAACGACAGGAGACACGATGAAACTCAACCGACGCTGGACGATAGGCGCCCTCGCGGCGCTGGCCCTGGTGCAGACCGTGGCCGCGCAAAACACCCGCCCGCTGACGATCGTGGTCGGCGCCACCCCCGGCGGCTCCACCGACACGCTGGCGCGCGTGATCGCGCAGTCGATGGGCACGACGCTGGGCCGCACGGTCATCGTCGAGAACAAGCCCGGCGCGGGCGGCAACATTGCCGCGCAGCAGGTCGCCAAGAGCGACCCGAGCGGCAACACCCTGTTGATGAGTTTCACCAGCCACACCATCAACGCCACGCTGTTCAAGAAGCTGCCCTTCGATCCGGTGGCTGACTTCACGCCCATCACCATGGTCGCGCAGGTGCCCAGCGTGCTCGTGGCGCGCAAGAACGCGCCCTTCAGCGACATCAAGGGGCTGATCGACTATGCCAAGAAGAACCCGGGCAAATTGACGTTCGCCGTCGGCGGCCAGGGCTCGTCGCTGCACCTTGCGGGCGAGCAGTTCAAGCTTGCCACGGGCACCGACATCATCAACATCCCCTACAAGGGCACCGGCCCGGCGCTCACCGACTTGCTGTCGGCCAGCACCGTCGACCTGATGTTCGCCAGCACCATCAACGTGCTGCCGCACGTCAAGAGCGGCAACCTGAAGTTTCTCGGCGTGAGCAGCCCCAAGCCGCTGGCGCAGTTCGAGGGCGTGCCGGCCATTGCCCAGACCGTGCCCGGCTACCACTCGCAGGCCTGGTTCGGCCTGTTCGGCCCGGCGCAGATGCCCAAGGACGTGGTCGACAAGCTCTATGGCGCCGTGAAGGTGGCAATTGCCGCGCCCGACTTCCGCAAGCGCATGGAAAGCGAAGCCGCCACGGTGCCCAACATGACGCCCGCGCAGTTTGCCGACTTCATCAAGAAGGACGTGGACTTCTGGGGCGATATCGTGAAGAAATCCGGAGCCACCGTCGAATGACCATGACACCCCAGACCCTGGCCCAGAAACTCGTGGCCCGCGCCTGCGGGCGCGCGCACGTGGCGCCCGAGGAGCTCGTGACCTGCAGGGTCGACCTGGCCATGATGCATGACTCGGGCGGCCCGCGCCGCCTCAAGCCACACCTCGACGCGCTTGGAGTCAAGGTCTGGGACCCGGCGAAGATCGTTGTCGTCACCGACCACTACGTGCCCGTGGCGGATGCCGACAGCGCGCAGATCGTGCGCATCGCGCGCGACTGGGTGCGCGAGCAGGGCATCCGCAATTTCTATGACGAGCAGGGCATCTGCCACATCGTCACGCCGCAGCACGGCCATATCCGCCCCGGCATGTTCGCGGTGGGCGGCGACAGCCACTCGTGCACCGGGGGCGCGTTCGGCAGCTACATGTTCGGCATCGGCGCCACCGAAATGCTCGGCGTGGTCGTCACGGGCGAGATCTGGCTGCGCGTGCCGCACACCATCGCGATGGAATGGACCGGGCGCCTGGCGCCCGGCGTCTGCGCCAAGGACATGATGCTGCACATGTGTACCCGCTTCGGCATGGAGGGCGGCCAGTACGAGGCCGTCGAATACTGCGGCGAGGCGGTGCGCGCGCTGTCGATGAACGAGCGCATGACGCTGTGCAACATGACGGCCGAGCTCGGCGGCCAGGCCGGGCTGATCGCGCCCGATGCCACCACGCGCGACTGGCTGGTGGCCTGCGGCGTGCCCGACCAGGAGCTGACGGACTTCGCCCACTGGCAGACCGACGCCCAGGCGCCGCTGCTGGCGCGCCATCAGTTCGCCGCCGACGCGCTCGCGCCCCAGGTGTCGGCCCCGGGCTCGCCCGCGCTGGCCGAGGCCGCGCAGGACTGCGGCGAGGAAAAGATCGACATTGCCTACATCGGCGCCTGCACCGGCGCCAAGCTCGAGGACCTGCGCATGGCCGCCGAAGTGCTCAAGGGCCAGCGCATCGCGCGCGGCGTGGACCTGATGGTCGCCCCGGCCAGCGTCCAGGACCAGCAGGCGGCCCAGGCCGACGGCACGCTGCAGATCCTGCTGGACGCCGGCGCGCGCCTGCTGCCCAGCAGCTGCGGCGCCTGCGCGGGCTACGGCGCCAACACCTTTGCCGAGAACACCACCGCGATCAGCACCACGGCGCGCAACTTCAAGGGGCGCATGGGCGCGGCCTCGTCGCGCGTGTTTCTAGGCTCCCCCTACACCGTTGCGGCCTCGGCAGTGGCCGGCCGCATCACCGACCCGCGGGAGATGCTCGCATGAACGACCAGAACCTGGGCCGCTGCTGGATCTTCGGCAACGACATCAACACCGACTTCCTTGCGCCCGGCAAATACATGAAGTTCGCCATCGAACAGATTGCCCAGCACTGCCTCGAGGATGTCGACCCCCAGTTCGCGCGCGAGGTGCGCCCCGGCGACATCGTGATCGGCGGCAGCAACTTCGGCGCCGGCTCCTCGCGCGAGCAGGCCGTCGAGGTGCTGCGCCACCTGGGCGTGCGCTGCGTCATCGCGCCCTCCTTTGCCGGGCTGTTCTACCGCAACGGCTTCAACCTGGGATTGCCGCTGCTGCTGGGCCCGAAGGCGGCCGCCGCGCTGGCCTGGGGCATTGCCCCGAACGCCCGGGCACGGCTCGATCTCGAGCGCGCCGTGCTCGAGGTGCCGCAGCAGGGCCTGCGCCTGCAATGCGCGCCCATTCCCGAACATCTGCTGACCCTGGTCAACGACGGCGGCCTGGTGCCGCACCTGCACAAGCGCCTGGCCAAACGCCCCACTCCCACTCCCGAGGAAACCGCATGAACTTCAAGCAACGGCTGCAGCAATCCAAGATCGTCCTGGCCCCGGGCGTCTATGACCCCTTCACGGCGCTGCTGGTCGAGCAGGCCGGCATGGAAGCCTGCTACCTGTCCGGCGCCAGCATTGCCTATACGCGCTTCGGCCGGCCCGACATCGGTTTCCTGAGCCTCGACGACGTGGTCAGCGTCACCGCGCACATCCGCGAGCGCGTGAGCCTGCCGCTGATCGTCGATGCCGACACCGGCTTCGGCAACGCGCTCAACGTGCGCCGCACCATCCAGCACCTCGAGCGCGCGGGCGCCTCGGCCATCCAGCTCGAAGACCAGTCCAGCCCCAAGCGTTGCGGCCATCTGCAGGGCAAGTCGGTGATCAGCACCCAGGAGATGTGCGGCAAGATCCGCGCCGCCGTCGACGCGCGGCGCAACCAGGACACGGTGATCATCGCGCGCACCGACGCGATTGCCACCGAAGGGCTGGACGCGGCCATCGAGCGCGCCGCGCGCTATGCCGAAGCCGGCGCCGACCTGCTGTTCGTCGAAGCCGTGCGCACGCGCGAGCAGATGGATGTGGTGCAGCGCGAACTGGGCCACCTGTGCCCGCTGATGGCCAACATGGTCGAAGGCGGCATGACACCCGTCAAGCCCGCCGCCGAGCTCGAAGAAATCGGCTACCGCCTGGTGATCTTCCCCGGCGGCACGGTGCGCGCGCTCGCGCACACGCTGCAGGGCTACTTCGCAAGCCTCCACCAGCACGGCACCACGGCGCCCTGGCAGGACCGGATGCTCGGCTTCGACGGCCTCAACGCGGTCATCGGCACGCCGGAACTGCTGGCGCTGGGCGAAAAATACGCCTGAAGGGGAGCGGGCGCCTCCACGCGCCTGAGGCGACGCGCCTGAGGCGGCGCGCATAATGCGGCGCTATGGCCCACCGGCCGCCACACCGCATGACGATGCCACTTTCGCCCTCGCCGCCGCTGTTTCGCCAGGTCGCAGACACCATCCGCGAGCGCCTGCGCGACGGCACCTATCCCGTGGGCATCCCGCTGCCTGGCGAGCGCGCGCTGGCCGAGGCCTTTGGCGTGGCGCGCGTCACCGTGCGCTCGGCGCTCGCGCGCCTGCAGGAGGAAGGGCTGGTCACGCGGCTGCGCGGCCAGGGCACGCTGCCGCTGGGCCAGGCCATGGCCGAGCAGCACCCCAAGCTGCACAACGGCCTGCTCGACAACATCGTGAGCCAGGGCCTGCGCACGCGCATCCAGGTGCTGTCGTGTACGCGCCAGGCCTGCAGCGATGAGATCGCGCGGCTGCTGGAGATCCCGACCGCGGCGCCGGTGCTGTGCATCCACCGCGTGCGCAAATCGAGCGGCGCGCCGGTCATGTATTCCGAAGTGGTGCTGCCCGAGTTTGTCGGCGCGGCCATCGCCCAGCCATTGCTCGAGGAAATGCCGCTGCTGACGCTGATGGAGCAGGCCGGCTTCCCTTTCGACCACGGCGAGCAGGAGCTCAGCGCGACGATCGCGCCCGCGCATGTCGCGCTGGTGCTGAAGATTCCCGCGGGCGCGCCGCTGCTGCAGGTGCGCCGCGTGGTCTATGACGCGCACAAGCGCCCGATCCAGTACCTGCTGGGCTACTACGCGCCCGAGCGTTACCGCTACCGCATGCATGTCTTGCGCAGCGGCAGCGCCAGCAAGGTCTGGATCTCCGAGGGCAGCGCCACGCGCCACAGCTGAAACAGCTGAAACAGCTCAAGCGTGGCAACCCTCGCGCAGCGCTGTTTTAGGCATTGTTCCTATACTTGCGGGCTTTGCCTGAGGCCGGCCCGGTTGCGCGGACGCCGGACAACCAGGCCCAGGACCGTGCGCGCCGCGCGCCCTCCCCCTTCCGCGCCCCAGCCCTGCCCGCCATGCCCACTGCCCTGACCGCGCCCCGCATCCTCTCCGTCATCCCGCCGATGACGCAGCTCAACACGCCCTACCCCTCGACCGCCTACATCACCGGCTTCCTGCGCTCGCGCGGCATGTCGGCGGTGCAAGAAGACCTGGCGCTGGCATTGGTGCTGCGCCTGCTGTCTCAGGATGGCCTGCAGCAGGTGATCGACCTGGTACAGGACCAGTTCGACGCCGACCCCGACCGCGCCTTCAGCCCCGCGGTGCAGTCCTTCATGGCCCAGCGCGACCGCTATCTGGCGACGATCGGGCGCGTCATCACCTTCCTGCAGGGCCGCGACAGCACGCTGTCGCACCGCATCGTCACGCGCCAGTACCTGCCCGAGGGCCCGCGCTTCGACGCGCTCGACGGGTATATCGACGACGGCAGCGGCGACCCGCTGGGCTGGGCCTTTGGCGCGCTGGGCCAGCACGACCGCGCCAAGCACCTCGCGACGCTCTACCTCAACGATGTGGCCGACGTGCTGCGCGACGCCGCCGATCCGCGCTTCGAATTCGTGCGCTACGCCGAGTCGCTCGCCGGCAGCCAGGCCAGCTTCGAGCCGCTGGCGCAGGCGCTGGCCGCGCCGCCCACGATGGTCGACAACACCCTGCAACAGCTCACGCTGGAGGCGCTGGAGCGCCACCAGCCCGAGGTGGTGCTGCTGTCGGTACCCTTTCCGGGCTCGGTCTATGCCGCCTTTCGCATTGCCCAGACCATCAAGGCGCATGCGCCGCAGACCACGCTGGTGCTTGGCGGCGGCTTCGTCAACACCGAGCTGCGCGAGCTCACCGAGCCGCGTGTGTTCGACTATTTCGACTTCGTCACGCTCGACGCGGGCGAGCGCCCGCTGCTGGCGCTGCTCGAGCACCTGCAGGGCCAGCGCGGCGCCTCGCGCCTGGTGCGCACCTACCAGCGTGATGCCCAGGGCGTGGTGCGCTACACCAACATGATGGAAGCCGACGTCGCGTTTGCCGAAGTCGGCACGCCGACCTGGGATGGCCTGCCGCTGCACAACTATCTGTCGCTGCTGGACATGCTCAACCCCATGCACCGCCTGTGGAGCGACGGCCGCTGGAACAAGCTCACGGTGGCGCACGGCTGCTACTGGAAGAAGTGCAGCTTCTGCGACGTGAGCCTCGACTACATCGGCCGCTACGAGGGCGCGAGCGCCGAGGTGCTGGCCGACCGCATCGAAGCCATCGTCGCCGAGACCGGTCAGACCGGCTTTCACTTCGTCGACGAGGCCGCGCCGCCCAAGGCGCTCAAGGCGCTGGCCACCGAGCTGCTCGAGCGCGGCAGCGACATCAGCTGGTGGGGCAACATCCGCTTCGAGAAGACCTTCAGCCCCGAGCTGTGCAATTTGCTGGCCGACAGCGGCTGCATCGCCGTGTCCGGCGGGCTCGAAGTCGCCTCCGACCGGCTGCTGGCGCTGATGAAAAAAGGCGTGTCGGTGGACCAGGTGGCGCGCGTCACCAAGGCGTTCTCCGAGGCCGGCATCCTGGTGCATGCCTACCTGATGTATGGTTTCCCCACCCAGACCGTGCAGGACACCGTGGATGCGCTTGAATACGTGCGCCAGCTGTTTGCGCATGGCTGCATCCAGAGCGGGTTCTTTCACCGCTTCAGCTGCACCGTGCACTCCCCGGTGGGCCTGAACCCCGAGGAATACGGCATCACGCTCACGCCGATGCCGCCGGTGCAGTTCGCCAAGAACGACATCGGCTTCCACGACCCCAGCGGCGTGGACCACGACGCGCTCGGCGCGGTGCTCAAGAAAGCCATCTACAACTACATGCATGGCATCGGCGTCGAAGAGGACGTGCGCACCTGGTTCCCGTTCAAGGTGCCCAAGACCACGGTGGCGCGCAACCGGATCGAGAAGGCGCTGCGGGACAAGGGCTAGGGCGGCTGCGTGCTGACCACCGTGCCCTGAAGCGCCCTTCGACGGGACCGCCGAGGGGCCGGCCGAAGGCGGCCTGCCAGGCAGGTTCAGGGCGAACGGTAGGGGCATGCAATCAGCCCAGGACCCCGCGCTGAAACCGTTCGTCCTGAGCTTGTCGAAGGATGGACGGCATGGCTTCCAGCTGGGAACGCTGCACTCCCCTCCGTTGATGATCCTTGAGCGTTATACGAGCCTGCTCATGACGATCGAGGAGGAATGCCGCCGGCGCGACCTGATCAAGCCACTGCAGCAGGCGAGCCAGCTCACCACCTTGCTCGGCATGCTGGATGCGGGCAACAGCATTAGCTTCCTGCCGCGCTCGATGGCCCAGGCCAACCCCAGCATCACCCGCGCCACGCTGCGCGTGCCCGATCTGCAACTGACGCGGGAATACGGCATCGTGGTGGTCAGGAAGGCCAGCCTGGGCAGCGCTGCCCAAAGCTTCGTCGACTACGGGCATCAGGAATACGC
>JBEVDH010000209.1:0-5728 GCA_040514115.1 Comamonas sp.
GGTGTCTACAAGAAGCTGGTGATCGCCAACGACAAGCTGGTCGGCGCCTGCCTCTACGGCGACACCGTGGACGGCAGCTGGTACTTCAAGCTGCTGCGCGACGGCTCGAGCATTGCCGGCATCCGCGACCGCCTGATGTTTGGCGAGTCGAACCTGGGCGACAGCGGCCACGAAGGCCACAGCAAGGCCGCGGCCATGTCCGACAGCGACGAGGTCTGCGGCTGCAACGGCGTCACCAAGGGCAGCATCTGCAAGGCCATCAAGGACAAGGGCCTGTTCACGCTCGAGGAAGTGCGCAAGCACACCAAGGCCAGCGCCAGCTGCGGCTCGTGCACCGGGCTGGTCGAGCAGATCATCATGTTCACCGCGGGCGGCGACTACTCCACCAAGCCCAAGCTCAAGGCGATGTGCAGCTGCACCGACCACGGCCACCAGGCGGTGCGCGACACCATCCGCGCCAACAAGCTGCTGAGCATCCAGGCCGTCTACCGCTTCATGGACTGGGGCACGCCCAATGGCTGCGCGAGCTGCCGCCCGGCCATCAACTACTACCTGCTGAGCACCTGGCCCAAGGAGGCGCAAGACGACCCGCAAAGCCGCTACATCAACGAGCGCAGCCACGCCAACATCCAAAAGGATGGCACGTACAGCGTGATTCCGCGCATGTGGGGGGGCGAGACCACGGCCGACGAGCTGCGCCGCATCGCCAACGCCGTGGACAAATACAAGATCCCCACCGTGAAGGTCACCGGCGGCCAGCGCATCGATCTGCTGGGCGTGAAGAAGGAAGACCTGGTCAACGTCTGGCGCGATATCGGCATGCCCAGCGGCCATGCCTATGCCAAGGCGCTGCGCACCGTCAAGACCTGCGTAGGCTCGGAATGGTGCCGCATGGGTACGCAGGACAGCACGCAGATGGGCAAGGACCTGGAGCGCGCGATGTGGCGCATGTATGCACCGCACAAGGTCAAGTTCGCGGTCTCGGGCTGCCCGCGCAACTGCGCCGAAAGCGGCATCAAGGATGTGGGCGTGATCGGTGTGGACAGCGGCTGGGAGCTGCATATCGCGGGCAACGGCGGCATCAAGACCGAGGTCGCGCACTTCTTCACCAAGGTGAAGACCTCGGCCGAGGTGCTCGAATACACGGGTGCATTCATGCAGCTGTACCGCGAGGAAGGCTGGTACCTCGAGCGCACCGTGCATTACGTCAACCGCGTGGGCCTCGATTACGTCAAGAAACGCATTCTCGAAGACCACGCCGGCCGCGCCGAGCTCTGGGAGCGGCTGCAGTTCGCGCTTGACGGCGAGCCCGATCCCTGGTTCGAGCTGCAGAAGGCGGCGGTGGACGAGCGCCAGTTCACACCCGTCGCCCACATCCCTGCCCCCGTGGCCGCTTGACGTCAATGCACCCCCTGAGCGGCTTTGCCGCTTCCCCCTCTCATCCTTCGGTGGAGGGGGACGGCACCCTCGGTGCGGGGCGGCCCTTCCTCGGCGCCTCTGAGCCAGGTCGCGCAGTGTCAGCTACCACGGCCCATGCAAGCAACATGAATAACTTGAAGGATTAAGAGATGTCCGACTGGATCCATATCTGCGCGCTGAACGATATTCCTGCGCTGGGCGCGCGCCGCGTGGGGCGCGATAGCGGCCTCGATGTCGCGATCTTCCGCAACGAGGCCGACGGCGTGTTCGCGCTGCTCGACCGCTGCCCGCACAAGGGCGGGCCGCTCTCGCAGGGCATCGTGCTGGGCAACAGCGTGGCCTGCCCGCTGCACAACTGGACCATTGGCTGCGACGGCCAGGCCGCCGCGCCCGACGAGGGCTGCACGCCGAGCTTTCGCGTCAAGCTGGAAGAAGGCCAGGTGTATCTCGATGCCGCGCAGCTCGCCGGGCACGCCACCGAGCAGACCCGGCCGATCGCCGGCCCGCTCTCGCGCAAGCTCGCCTGCGCACACTGATCGGACCCGCCCATGAACGCCTCCCCCGTCACGCACACGCGCTCGACCTGCCCCTATTGCGGCGTGGGCTGCGGCGTGATCATCGAAGCGCAGGGCGGCCAGATCACGGGCGTGCAGGGCGACCCGCTGCATCCCGCGAACTTCGGCAAGCTGTGCACCAAGGGCAGCACGCTGCACCTCACGGCCACGGCAGATGTCACGCGCCAGGCACGGCTGCTGCAGCCGCTGCAGCGCCTGACGCGCGGCGGCGCAGCGGTGCCCATCAGCTGGGATGCGGCGCTCGACCGGGCCGGCAGCGAGATGGCGCGCATCGTCACCGACCACGGGCCTGACGCCGTAGGCTTCTATCTCAGCGGCCAACTGCTGACCGAGGACTATTACGCGTTCAACAAGCTGGCCAAGGGATTGATCGGCACCAACAACCTCGACACCAATTCACGCCTGTGCATGAGCAGCGCGGTCGCGGGCTACAAGGCCACGCTGGGCGCCGATGCGCCGCCGGCCTGCTACGAGGACATCGAGCGGGCGCAATGCGTATTCCTGGTCGGCAGCAACGCCGCCTGGGCGCACCCGATCCTGTTTCGGCGCCTCGAGGCCGCGAAGGCCGCGAACCCGGCGATGAAGATCATCGTCGCCGACCCGCGCCGCACCGACACCGCCAGCCTGGCCGATCTGTTCCTGCCGATCGCGCCGGGCAGCGATGTGCTGCTGTTCCACGGCATGCTGCATCTGATGCTCTGGGAAGGCTGGATCGACACTAATTACATTGCGGCGCACACGACCGGTTTCGACGCGCTCAAGAGCCTGGTGCGCACCGCCACGCCCGAGCGCGTGGCGCAGGAATGCGGCATCACCGAGCAGGACCTGATGCAGGCCACGCGCTGGTTTGCGCAATCGCCCGCGACGCTGAGCCTCTACTGCCAGGGCCTGAACCAGAGCAGCAGCGGTACCGCCAAGAACGCCGCGCTGATCAACCTGCACCTGGCCACGGGCCAGATCGGCAAGCCCGGCGCCGGGCCGCTGTCGCTCACGGGCCAGCCCAATGCGATGGGCGGGCGCGAGGTCGGCGGCATGGCCAATCTGCTCAGCGGCCACCGCGATCTGGCCAATGCCGCGCACCGCGCCGAGGTTGCCGCGCTCTGGGGCATCCAGGATGTACCGGCCACGCCCGGCAAGACGGCGGTCGAGATGTTCGAAGCCGCGGCCGATGGCGAAATCAAGGCGCTGTGGATTGCCTGCACCAACCCCGCGCAAAGCATGCCCGACCAGCGCACGGTGGCGCGCGCGCTCGAACGCGCCGAGCTGGTGGTCGTACAGGAAGCCTTCACCACGACAGAGACCGCGCGCCACGCGCATCTGCTGCTGCCGGCCACGAGCTGGGGCGAGAAGATCGGCACCGTCACCAACAGCGAGCGCCGCATCTCGCGCGTGCGCGCCGCGGTGCGCGCACCGGGCGCCGCGCGCCACGATTGGCAGATCGCCGTGCAGCTGGCGCAGCGCCTCGAAGCCCGGCTGCGGCCCGGGGCGCCGACGCTTTTCCCCTACGCCGTCGAGCCCGCCAGCGCTGGCGCGCAGGCGCTGTGGGAAGAGCACCGCAGCAGCACCACGGGCCGCGATCTCGATATCACCGGCCTGTCTTGGGAACGGCTGGAGCAGGCGCCGCAGCAATGGCCGATGCCTGCGGGCACGGCCCACGGAAAAGCCCGCCTCTATGAAGACGGCCTGTTCCCCACATCCGACGGCAAGGCGCGCTTTCATGCCGCACCCTTCCAGCCCCTGGCCGAACCCGTCGATGCGCGCCACCCCTTCAGCCTCACCACGGGCCGGCTGCGCGACCAGTGGCATGGCATGAGCCGCACCGGCACGCTGGGCCGCCTGTTCAGCCATGCGGCCGAACCGCGCCTGCACATGCATCCGCACGATATCCAGCGCCGCGGCTTCAGCGAAGGCGAACTGGTGCAGGTCAGCAGCCGGCGCGGCAGCCTGATCGTCGCGCTGCAGGCCGACACGCAGCTCGCGCCCACGCGGCTGTTCATGGCCATGCACTGGGGCAGCGAATTCCTGAGCGGCCGCGCCGAGGACGGTCAGCAGCTGCTGGGCATCAACGCGCTGACGCAGCCGGCTTTCTGCCCGGTCTCCAAACAACCCGAACTCAAGCACACGGCCGTCAGGGTCGCCAAGGTGGAGATGCCTTGGTCGCTGCTGGCGATGGGCTGGCTGCCGGCCGAGCGCGCGCTCGAGGTGCGCCAGGCGCTGGCCGCGCTGATGGGGCATTTTTCCTTTGCCACCTGCGTGCCCTTCAGCAACCAGGTGCCGCTGAGCGCCGCCGCACAGACGCGCACCGGCGTGCTGCTGCGCGCCGCCGCATTGCGGCCACCGGCCCCCGAAGTGCTGCGGCAGATCGAGCAGCTGCTCGGGCTGGATGGCCCCCAGGCCGTGCGCTACGAAGACAAGCGCCGCCAGCAAAGCCGCACGCTGCAGCTGCAGCGCAATGACCAGGGCGCGCTGCGCCTCGAGGCGCTGCTGCTCACGGGCGACACGCGCGCGGGCAGCTGGCTCGCGCAGTTGCTGGCCGATGAAATTGCCCCGCCCCAGCCCACGCAGCTGCTGCTGACGCAAAGCGCAAAGCCGCCCTCGGGCGCCGCGCCGCGCAGCGCGCAGATCTGCAGCTGCATGAATGTCAGTGCCGACAGCATCCAGCAGACGCTGGTGCAATGCGCGGGCAGTGCCGGCGAACGGCTGGCTGCAGTGCAGCAGCGCCTGGGCTGCGGCACGCAATGCGGCTCGTGCATTCCCGAACTAAAGCGACTGGTAGAGGCCACGCCCGTGGCTGCAGTCCCTGAAACCTCCAACGCCTGAGGCCCCCCATGACCGATATCACCAAGCCATCTTCTTTCCTGGGCCGCTGCACCCTGGTTGGCGCCGGCCCGGGCGACCCCGAACTGCTGACCGTCAAGGCGCTCAAGGCAATTCAAGCCGCCAGCGTGCTGCTGGTCGATGACCTGGTCAGCGATGAAATCCTCGCGCTCGCATCGCCCACCGCGCGCATCATTGCCGTGGGCAAGCGCGGCGGCTGCCAGAGCACGCCTCAGGCCTTCATTGAAAAGCTGATGCTGAGCAATGTGCTCGCGGGCGAAAACGTCGTGCGCCTCAAGGGCGGTGACCCATTCATCTTCGGGCGCGGCGGCGAGGAAGCCGAGCATCTGCGCGCCGCGGGCATCGAAGTCGAAACCATCAACGGCATCACCGCGGGTTTGGCCGGCATGACACAGATCGGCGCGCCGCTCACCCACCGCGCGCATGCGCATGGCGTGATTTTCATCACCGGCCACACGCGCCCCGGCGCGGCCGCCACCGACTGGCAGCAGCTGGCCGCCACCGCCCATGCGGCGCAGCTCACGCTGGTGATCTACATGGGAATGAAAGGCGTGGCCGACATCGCGCAGGGCCTGCTGCAGGGCCTGCCCGCGGACACGCCCGTGGCCGTGATCCAGAATGCCTCGCTGCCCCGGCAGCGCCATGCCATCGCGCGGCTCGATGAACTCACTCAGGTAGTGGAGCGAGAGCAGTTGGGCAGCCCCAGCGTGCTGGTGGTCGGCAATGTGGTGCGCTGCGCCAGCAGCTTCGCGCAGTGGATGGAAAGCGCGCCGCTCGCCGCCTGCGCCTGAGTTCTAGCGCTCGGTGATTCCCAGCTGCTCGAGCTGGGTTTCCAGAACCTTGCGCCGGCGCACCGCCTTGGCCGCGGTCTCGCTGGCGATCTGGATGGCACGCGG
>JBEVDH010000272.1:0-2830 GCA_040514115.1 Comamonas sp.
AGCGCGCAAGCTCTTGGGGCTTTTCGCTGTTTGCACAGGCCCCACTCAGCCCCTGCCCTTTCAGGGACGGCCGGGTGCCGGGCCGGCGCGGACGATATCCGCGCCCGCTTCGCTGAAAACCTGCGCCAGCCCCAGTGGCGCCGCGGGCAGGCGCCACCGCACGGACAGCCCCTCCCACCTGCTACAACGTGGCCTTGAAGCCACAGACGTCGATCCCACATCGGTAAAATTGGACATGCAAATGATTATTACTTACATTTGCATTCAGGGTTGAATTTCACCGTTTTTCCCGACTACAGCTCCTAGCCCGCCCCTTCGGCCAGCCAAAAAGCCTTATTTCGCGTCGCCGTTTCCACGTGCGGCCCGGCATGCATGGCGGCGGCCGATTGTTCGCGCCCTCCAACGTTCCACAGTGCTCCACGCCCATCTGGCGTGCGTCAGCCTGCGTGCCCGGTCTGCCATGCGTCTCGTCGACATGTGCATCACCTGTCACCCAAGCCGTGGCCCGAGGGCCACCCAACACCATGATCGCTGGAAAGAAGATTGACGACCGCACCGTGCGGCATTCGCGCGCCTTGCGCCACTCCACGCTGGCACGCGCCGTGGCCCTGGCCCTTGCGGCGGGCGCGCCGGCGCTGGCCGTCGCCCAGAGCGTCGGGCCGTTTGGCGCCTCGGTCGCGCCCGCCGCGATCGCTTTCGACCTGCCCGCCCAACCGCTGGCGACTGCGATCCGGCAATACGAGCGCCAGGCCAGGCAGGAAGTGCGCGTGGATACCCGCCTGCTCGAAGGCCGCACCTCCAGCGCTGTCGCCGGCAGTCTGGGCAGCGTCGATGCGCTGCAAAAGCTGCTTGCCGGCACCGGGCTGACTTTCGGCCCGCCCCAGGGCGCCATCCTGACGCTGGTGGCCGATGGCGGTGTGCCCCCCGTGGCCGATGGATCCGCCGCGATGGCCGCGCTGCCCACCGTCACGGTCACGGCCGACGCACTGGACGCCACCACCGAGAATTCGGGTTCGTACACCACCGGCGGCATCACCATCGGCAAGGCCACGCGCACCTTGAAGGAGACGCCGCAATCCGTCACCGTGATGACGCGCTACCGCCTCGACGACCAGAACATGCGCACCATCGACGATGCGCTGCTCGGCGCACCCGGCATCGTCGCCGAATACCAGAGCAGCACCGAGCGCAAGTTCTACTCGCGCGGCTTCGAGATCGAGCAGGTGCAGTACGACGGCGTCACGACCCAGCGCGGCAATGGCTTCAGCACCAGCCCCGATCTGGCGCCCTACGACCGCGTCGAGATCCTGCGCGGCCCGGCCGGCCTGTTCAATGGCGCCGGCCAGCCGGGCGGCACCGTGAACCTGGTGCGCAAGCGGCCCACGCCCTACCAGCAGCTGCAGGTGCAGGCCCGCGCCGGCAGCTGGAACTTCAAGCGCCTCGATGCCGACCTGAGCACGCCGCTCAACGAGAGCGGCAGCCTGCGCGGCCGGGTGATCGCGGCGCGCGAGGACCGTGACTTCTTCTTCGACTACGCGACCGCCAAGAAAGACCTGGTCTACGCAATTGTCGAAGCCGACCTGGGCCCGCGCACCACGCTCGGCGCCGGGGTGAGCTACGAACGCACCGACTCCGTGCCTTACTACACCGGCCTGCCGCGCTACAGCAACGGCGTCGATCTGGGCCTGCCGCGCTCGACCTACAACAACGGCGGCTGGTCGGTCTCGGACATCGAGAACACCACCTTGTTTGCCGACCTGAACCACCAGTTCAACGACGACTGGAAGCTCAAGGTGGCCGTCACCCGCATGCGCGAGAACAACCATGAGACGACGGGCGCCGCCTACGGCACCATCAACCCGACCACCGGCGGGGGCGGGATGATCTCGGCCTTCGACCAGCACCTCGTCGGCGAGCAGACCTCGATGGATGCGCACCTCAACGGCAGCTTCGAGGCCCTGGGCCGCAAGCACGACCTGCTGGTTGGCGCCACCTACCAGAAGTCCACCTACGACAACGACAGCCAGGCCTACGCCGCGTTTGCCTACAACCCCTTCACCTACGACCCGCGCAACTTCCAGACCAAGCCCACCACCTTTTCCCGCGCGGCCGGCGCCACCACGCTCGAGCGCGAGCAGACCGGTCTGTATGGCTCGCTGCGCCTGGCCATCGACGAGCGCACCAAGCTGCTGCTTGGCGGCCGGGCCAGCCAGTGGGAGACCAGCACCCTCAACCGCGTGACGGGTGCCACCAGCACGGCCTACAAGCAAAGCACGGTGTTCACGCCCTATACCGCGCTGACCTACGACCTGACGCCGGCGTGGACCACCTACGCGAGCTATGTGCAGATCTTCCGCTCGCAGGCGGACCGCTTCACGGCATCCGGCGACCGGCTGGACGCCGTGAAGGGCAGCAATGTCGAGCTGGGCCTCAAGGGCGGCCTGCTGGACGGCAGGCTCAACGCCAGCCTGGCACTGTTTCGCACCATCGAGAACAACCGCTCCTCGATCGATCCGAACCATCCTTCGCCCTGCGCGGCCTCGCCCACCGGCGGCGCCTGCTATGTCTCGGACGGCAAGGTGCGCAGCCAGGGCCTGGACGCCGAGCTCACGGGGGCCCTCACGCCGCGCTGGCAGCTGTCCGCGGGCTACACCTTCAATCAGACCAAGTACCTGACCGACCTCACCGCCACCGGCGCCGCCAGCGGCAACCAGGGCCAGCCGCTCGCGAGCTTCACGCCCCGGCACCTGCTGCGCGTGTGGAGCGCCTACAAGCTGCCCGGGCAGAACGCGGCGTGGACGGTGGCCGGCGGTGTGAACTTCCAGACCGA
>JBEVDH010000287.1:0-10190 GCA_040514115.1 Comamonas sp.
AGAACGAGGCGTTCGAGCTGATGTCCGGCGTCTCCGTGCACGAGGGCACACATGACGTGCGCTGGTACTACATCGCTTGCCACTGCGTGGAATGCAATCTGGTTGGGGTCTTCGCAGACTGGAAGTGTGAAGCAGGTGATGCGGCGGCCTTCCTCGCCAAGGTATGAGCGCGCCCCCCCGCAGAGAGCATGCTCGCAGGAACCGCAAAATCAGGGGCTCATCGTTTGTGCTGAGACGCGAGCATCTTGTCAGTGCGCGTCGGCTATAGCGACGGGTCAGACCTCAGGCTTGGTGGAGCCCCCTGCAGCCCGATTTCCTCCGTCGCGCCGTTAGACTTGCACTTGTCGCCTACGAATGCAGTTGGGCATTTCCCGACAGGCCAGACGCTAGAACAACCATCGATGACAACTGACTCGCATACCTACGAGCCCCGCAAAGGGCACGGACTGCCGCACGATCCCTTCAACGCCATCGTCGGCCCGCGACCGATCGGGTGGATTTCGAGCAGGAGCGCGAGCGGGCGGGTCAATCTGGCGCCCTACAGCTTCTTTAACGCTTTCAACTACGTCCCTCCCATCATCGGCTTCTCCAGCATCGGTTGGAAAGACACGGTGCGCAATATCCAGGAGACTGGCGAGTTCGCGTGGAATCTGGCCACGCGTGAGCTAGCCGATGCCATGAACCAGACCTGTGCAGCCGTCCCGCCGGAGGTGGATGAGTTCGAGCTGGCAGGGCTGGAAGCGGTGGATTCGGAGTTGATACGGGTGCCCCGGGTCGCACAGAGCCCGGTGACGTTCGAATGCCGATTGACCGACATCCACCAGTTGCGTACCGCTAGCCATGAGCCGATTCCGTCTTGGCTCGTGCTTGGTGAGGTGGTAAAGGTCTACATCGATCATCGGCTGCTCAAGGACGGTGTGTTCGACACGGCCAATTCCGGGGTGATTCTGCGCGCGGGTGGGCCAGCAGACTATTTCTCGATCGGCGAAGAGCAGAAGTTCCGCATGTATCGTCCCTAATAGCAGATGGCATTCGCCGACCCTAGGAAGCCAGCTTGAGTCCAATATCGGTTGCTTGGGTGTCTGCAGCATGACCGCCACCGTGGGTTCAGCACTTCCCTACCCCAGGCGGCAACCACTGCGATGCAGACATCGGCACAGCCACGCTTGACACCTTTCCCTGGTAGCGCCCCAGCACTTGTGAATGCTCAACTCAAAAAGATAGCGCTGCAGCGCCCTGGCATGCTGCCGCACGTCTGAGCAGCGGCTCTTTCCCGGCAGCCGCTCATCAGGCCCGCGAACGCAGCAGCAGCTCCATGCTGTCCGCCGTGAATACGCTGCCTTTCTCCGCGGCATTGGCGTCTGTATCGGCCTCGGCGGCTTGTTGCAGCTGTTTTTGCCACGCCTCCAGGGTGTGGACAAAGGCTTCCACCGCCGCGCCGAAGCTGGTGTCCTCCAGCAGCATCCAGGGCAAGGGACGGGCCAGCACCGCATGGGGGGGCTTGTCTGCGGACAAGCTCAGGGTCGCCCCCGAGGTTTGCTGCCAGAAGAGATTGGCCTGCAGCAGCTTTTCGTAGAAGGCCGGCGTGCGCACAGGCACCGGCCCCAGATCCGTGTACAGCCAGAGTTCGCTTTCGGTCTCTCGGTATTGCAGACTCACGACCATGCGCTGATCCAGCGTCAGCGCGCAGCTCCCCTCCGCGTCCAATTGAAACTGGCGCAGCCCCATCCGCTGACCCAGCGTGCGCACCAGTGCCTGTACTTGTTCCGGTATGTTCATGTGGGCTGTTTCTCGCTCAAGTGGGTCAATTCGGCGTCGATGCGGCTGAGCATCTGCGCAGACGGTTGCCAGCGAATATCTGGCGCTGCGGCTTCGGGCCGTTCGATCCAGGCCCAGCGGGACTTGGAAAAGCGGGAGAACACCACCAGCAGCTTTTGCCCTGGCGCCAGGCGGCCTTGATGTTTCAGCCGGGCCAGGCGCTGCGGCAGTGGCTGGGCCCAGGCCAGCACGCGGTCGATCTCGGCGCGGGCCGTGGTCGCGTCGGTATAGACGCCGCCCCAGGGCAACTGCACGAACAGCGCCAGCGGCCCGCTCACCAGATAGTAGTGAAATGCCCAGCTCTGGACGCCATGGCCATCGATGGCCAGCAGGGCGTAATCGCCTGGATGGTCGGGGCGCAGCAGCGCTGCCACATACGCCTCCAGGACATAGGGAGCGGCCGGAAGTTCACGGGTGGAATAGATGCCGAGCGCGCGCTCGCGTATTTTCTCGGCCAGCTCCGCAGGCATTGCGGGAAGGCTCAGGCCCGCAGTGCGCAAGAAGGCTTCGGCTTGGAGCAGGTCAATGTTCATGGAACAGGTCTTTGGTGTGGGAAGAACAGCCAAGGCTGCGAACTGCGCGTTTCAAACCAGGGCGCTGCGCTCGGCGGGGTAAAGCGGGGCTGCTGTCATCGCGGACATTGTGCTCAGCCGGCGCGCTGCATGGATCGCTCTTTCGATATGTAAACTGCGGTCTCCAGGTCCCGGCCCACATAGCTGTTCACAGGCTGGTGCAGCGCGTCTATTTCATTGCGGGCATTCCACTCGGTAGGGGTGATGACCTGGCCGTTCGCCTCCAGATGGTTCACGTGTTCGAGCAGGGAATTCAACCGGCTCTGGGCCGCTTGCACTTCTATCGGGCTCAGCTTGTCGCTCAGCAGGGTGCTCAGACTCTCGGGCGTGATGCTGCGAATGGCACTTGCCATGTCGCTATCGATCAGTTCGGGCATTTTCGTGCCCCGGTAGCCCACATCGTGATCGCCGTCATAGGCGATCTGGTTGCCGTCCACGGTGGTGTGGCCGAAGCACAGGTCATTGTCGATGCCTGAAATTTTGGCTTGGATCTGCCCGCTTGCATCCTGGTGCACATCGATGAAATAGTTGCTGCCATGCCGGTCTGCCTGTCCGACCAGGTGATCGAGCAATTGCAGCTTCGTGATCTCGCGCCGCACTTCGGGCTGCTTGAACACTTCGGGGGGCGTGTCGTAGGCGGATTTGCCCGCGGCGCGGCCCATGATCAGCCCGAGCTCCAATGGTTTTCCCGGCGGGCGGCGGGAGCCGATCTGGCAGTCCACCACCACATTGAAACCCAGCGCGCGGGCCACATCCTGCGTGGCCAGATTGCGGTTGGCGATCTGTGGCAGTTCCGAATTGATGCCTATCACCCGGGCCACCGCGGCGCTTTCGTTGTTTTGCAGGGGCTTGAAGACACCTTGGGCGATCCCCTCGGATGTGCTGTATCGCGCCGCAAAGACTTCGTTGCAGGCGCCTGCGCCCAAGGGCAGCATATGGCCCACCTCCTGGTCATCGGTGCGCACGATGGTCTGAGGGGTGATGGGAAGATCCAGCCGCCGGTATTCCTTGCCGCCATCGATGCCCAGCCCGCTCATTTCCAGCAACACGATTTCCTTCTCGGTGAAGTCATCCAGCAGGGCCTTTTTTTGCTCCGGAGCAAGCTGGGACAATTGCTCCGTCAGGCGCTCGCTCTGCTCGGTGTCCAGCTGCTTTCGCGCCTGCGTGGGCGACGTCCCGCTGTCCATGAAGCGAACCATGTCATCGAGGCTGATGCCCTCGCGTGCGAAGGCCATGGCATGGGACAGATCGGCGCCTTCGGGCAAGGGGGTGCCCATTTTCAGCTCGTGACTCAGCGCCAGCAGCACCCGGCGCTCGAGCGGGATTTGATCGTGCAGGTCCTGGATGGCCTGGGCTTGCGGATCGCTGGCGCGCGGGGCATTGCCGGCGTGCAGATATTTTTCCGTGTTGGGCTCGAGCTTTTCCAGCAATTTCACCGCATTGTCCAACGCCCTGACGGTGGCGTCCCGTTCGCTTGCCTTGAGCGTGTGTCCGGCGTAGGAGGAATGGTATTGATCCAGGCCCGCAAGAATTTTGATATGGCCACCAGAGAGATGCTTTTCGCCCACCGATGGATCGAGCTTCAGGCCCTTGTCCATCAGACTGCTCATGTCTTTCAGGGAGACGCCTTCGCGGCTGAAGGCCAACGCTTGCGAGACGGTCGTGCCTTTGGGCAGCGAGGCGCCCCCTTGCAGGTCCGCCTGGAGATTCTTCAGCGCGGTGCTTTCGCTGCGGATCTGCTGGCGCAGTTCCTGGAGCATTCCCGCGGGGAGGGGACTGCCGCTTCCGCTGCTCTGGGCATATTTGTCCACTTTCTCTGCCAGGTAATCCAGCTGTGCCTTCGCATCGGCGCCAGCACCAGCCCGGGTCTGGCTGCACGCGTCGTGGTAGTTCTTCAGCCCGGTGAGGAGCTTTTCATAACGTTCCGATGCAGTGGCGCGGCCAAACATCCCCATGACCCGGCCACTCAAGGTAGAGGTCTTGGCAGGGCCCGCGCGGGCAATGAACTGATCCACCGTAGGAAGGCCTTTGGCCGCAACGGCGGCGCGCGGGCTTGCGTCAGAGGGGAGCAATCGAGTCACCGAGGGAAGCGCGCCGGAGCGGGCTTGGCGCACCAGCGCTGGAGAGGGGTCCGTCGGCCACGCCTCGCGCTGCTCCAAAGTGGGTGGTGGGATGTAACGGGGCTCCATCGACTTCAGGATATCGGCCAGGAAGTTTCCCCCGTGCGACGTTCCCATCACGGACGTTCCCATCACAGACGTCCCCATCACCGATGTCCCGGTGGCAGACCCGGAGCCCACAGCGGTTCCGCTGCTCACCACATAGGTTCCGGAGTTCGTTACAAACGTTCCGGAGTTCTCCACCAATGTGCCCGAGGGGGAGTCCGAGCCTTTGGTGGTGCGCGCAATCGCCGTGCTTGCAAGGGAGCTTCCAACAGGCTGGCTTATGTTGCTTGACAGCATGACAATTCCTTGCTCGGTGCGCTTCTGACTGCTTCAAACTTCGTAACAAAATTGTATCAAAAGTTCGTGGATGTTACCAATACACCCGTGGGTCGCCGCAAGGCCCACTTTGCGCCAGTCATTGGCGCAGCGCATTTTCTTGACGCGCACGAGTGGTGTCGGCCCGCGCTGCCAGCCGCCCGATCGAAGCTATAGTCCCAGCTCGCCGTCCTCGACGCCGGCCGATTTGCCCCCATGGGCCAGCGTCACGCCTGCCCGGCCATCGACCATCGCTTCACCACAACAGCTGTGAATCGCAGCCAGCCATGCCCGCCTGCTGCGTGAAACAAGGAGACACACCATGAGCAACACCCACCCCTCGTTACCTTCACGCCGCCGCCTCATGGGCGCCGTGGCCGGCGCCATCGCCCTGACGGGTTTAAACGCCGGTCTGGCGTCGGCCGCCCAGCCTGCGCAGCCTCTCGACGGTCCATTGCGCATCCTCGTGGGCTATGCACCCGGCGGCGCCACCGACCGCGTCGCACGCATCGTCGGCGACCGGCTGGCCGCGCGCCTGGGCGTGCCGGTGATCGTGGAGAACAAGTCGGGCGCGGGCGGGCGCCTTGCGGCCCAGCAGGCCAAGGCCACTCCTGCCACCCAGAACGTGCTGATGCTGGCAAACCCCGCGGTGATGGTGGTTGCGCCGCTGGTCTTCAAGGACAACGGCTATGACGTCGAGCGCGATTTCGTGCCCGTCTCGCATGTCAATTCCTACGACTTCGCTCTGGCCGTTTCGCCCGCCATGCCGGCACGCGACCTCGGCCAGTTGCTCGCCTGGATGCGCGCCAACCCGCAGCAGGCCAATTTCGGCGTGCCGGCCACCGGCAGCCTGCCGCACTTCTTTGCCCTGATGGCCGGCGAGAAGGCCGGTGTTCCCACCCAGGTGGTGGGCTACCGCGGCTCTGCGCCGCTGTTGAACGACCTGCTGGGCAATCAGGTGCCGGTGGCGGTCGACACCCTGGACACGGTTCTGGCCCAGCACGAGGCCGGCAAATTGCGCATCCTGGCGATTTCGGGCGCGCAGCGCTCGTCCTTTGCGCCCGGCATTCCCACCTTCAAGGAAGCCGGCCTCGATCTGGCCGCCACCGGCTGGAACACCTTCTTTGCCCCGGCCAGCATGCCCAGGGACAAAGTGGAGCGCCTGGCGCGCGAAATCCATGCGGTGATGCAGGAGCCGGAAACGGCGGCGCGCTTCAAGGACGCGATGATGGTTCCGGTTGCCAGCACGCAGGCGCAGACGGCCCAGATGCTCAAGGCCTACCGCGCGCAATGGGCGCCGGTGGTGCAGCAATCGGGCTATCAGCCCTGAAGCGACGTGAGCAGGACGCATATGACCCGACCCAACATCATCTTCATCGTTGCCGACGACCTCGGCTACGCCGACCTGGGCTGCTATGGCGGCCGGGACGCGGATTTCGGCCCGGTCTCGCCGGTTCTTGACCGCATGGCGGCCCAGGGGCTCAAGCTCACCCAGGGCTACTCGAACTCCCCCGTGTGTTCGCCGACGCGCTTTGCGATGATCACCGGCCGCTACCAGTACCGCCTGCGCGGCGCGGCCGAGGAGCCGATCCGCAGCGACAGCCGCGGCAGCACCACGCTGGGCCTGCCGCCCGACCACCCCACCCTGCCCTCGCTGTTGAAGGACAGCGGCTACCGTACGGCGCTGATCGGCAAATGGCACCTGGGCTACCCCCCGCATTTCGGCCCGCTGCGCTCGGGCTACGAGGAGTTCTTCGGCCCGCTCTCGGGCGGGATCGACTATTTCACCCACTGCGATTCGCGCGGCAGCCATGACCTGTGGACGGGCGAAGAAAGCACGCCGTCCGAGGGCTACCTCACCGACCTGCTGTCGCAGCGCGCCGTGGACCATATCGGCCGCATGGCCGGGCAGCAGGCGCCCTTCTTTCTGAGCCTGCACTACACCGCGCCGCACTGGCCCTGGGAGACCCGTGACGACGCCGGCAGAGCGCCGACGGTGAAGGACAACCTGTTCGATCTTTCGGGCGGCAGCGTCCATGTCTATCGCCGCATGATCCACCATATGGACGAAGGCATCGGCCGGGTGATGGCGGCGCTGGAAGAACATGGCCTGGCCGAGAACACGCTGGTCATCTTCACCAGCGACAACGGCGGCGAACGCTTCTCCGACAGCTGGCCCCTGGTCGGCGGCAAGATGGACCTGACGGAAGGCGGCATCCGCGTGCCGTGGATCGCCCACTGGCCGGCCGTGATCGCGCCCCACAGCGAAAGCCGCCAGCAGTGCATGACCATGGACTGGTCCGCCACCATTCTCGACGCCGCGGGCGTGCCGCATGCGCCTGGCTACCCGCTCGACGGCGTGTCGCTGATGCCCGTGCTGCGCGACCCGGGCCATGCCTTCGACCGCCCGCTGTACTGGCGCATGAACCACCGCGGGCAGCAGGCCCTGCGGGATGGCGACTGGAAGTACCTGCGCGTCGATGGCAACGAGTATCTCTTCAACCTTCCCGCGGACGAGCGCGAGCGTGCCAACCAGGGCCAGCGCGAGCCCGAACGCCTGGCCCGGATGCGCGCCGCCTGGCAAGACTGGAATGCCACGATGCCAGCCATTGCGGCCGATGCGACGATCAGTGTCGGTTATTCAGTCAAGGACATGCCGCAGCGCTGAAGGCGGGCGCCTGCGCGCGCGCAGGTCTCCTTGAAATGCAGGCCGGCATATTTGCGCATTGCCAAAGTGGCTGGGCAATTCAAACGCCCCGGTATTGCCCGCCCTTGATCTGGACGGGGGATCGAGCATCGCCCCCGTCACTTCCCAATCCATCCAAGTTGCACCATGTTCGGAATAACCACTGTGCCAGGGACCATTCGCCTGGGAATCATTCTTGCCGCATTCATCGGCCTCGCCCCGATGTCGGCCCAGGCCGAGGCAAAGCTGGGCGGGACCCTCGCTGGCACCGTCGCCGCACTCGAGAAGCAGTCCGGCGGGCGGATCGGTGTCAGCATCACCGATCTTTACAGCGGAGAAAATTGGTCGCATCGGGCCAGCGAGCGCTTCCCGCTGGCGAGCACATTCAAAGCCTTCGCTTGCGCCCATCTGCTCGACATGGCCGACCAGGGCGAAGTCGACATCCAGCGGCGCATTCGCTTCGACAAGGCCGACCTGCAAACGTACTCACCGGTCACGAAGGATCACGTCGGGGGCGACGGCATGTCGCTGTTCGAACTGTGCGACGCGGCCACCTCCATGAGCGACAACACCGCCGCAAACCTCCTCTTGAAAAACACGGGCGGGCCGGCCGCGCTGACCCGGTTCATGCGCTCGATCGGCGACGAGACCACGCGGCTCGACCGCTTCGAGCCCGAACTCAACGATGTGGGCCCTGGCGAAATGCGGGACACCACCAGCCCGGCCTCGGCCGCGGCAAGCCTGCGAGCGCTGGTGCTTGGCAACAGCCTCACCGCGGCATCGCGCCAGCAGCTCACGGCATGGCTGGTGGCGAACAAAGTCGGCGGGCCGCTCCTGCGGGCCAGCCTGCCGCAAGGCTGGACCATCGCCGATCGCACGGGGTCCGGGGAATATGGATCGCGCGGCATCATCGCGGTGATCTGGCCAAAGCAGGACGGCACCAGCCCCTCGGGCCCGGTGATCGCAGCCGTCTACATGACAGGAACCCCACTGTCCCTGGAGGAACGAAGCGCAGTGATCGCGCAGATCGGCGCAGCCATGGTCAAGGACCTGACGCGGTAGTCCGCGCCTGCGCCGCCGCCGCACCAGACCATGGCAGCATCCAGGCCGAGTCGCGACGCCGGTTTTCCTCCTTGCTGGCCGTGCCCGACAAGCGCCCATCCTGGACGATACTTGGAGACCCATAACTAGAGGAGACAGATCGATGATGCATCGACGCACCGTGATGGCCTGCGCGGCCGCAGGCGTTTTATGGAGTGGTCTGGGCAACGGCCTGGCCATGGCGCAGGCCGTGGGCAGCTGGCCCGCCAAGCCCATTACCTTTGTCGTGCCGCAAAATCCCGGCGGCGCCAACGATGTGATTGCACGTGCCGTGGCACAGAACCTGGGCACCACGCTGGGACAACCCGTGATCGTGGAAAACCGCCCCGGTGCCAATGGCAATGTGGGGACCAGCCAGGTGGCACGAAGCGCTCCCGATGGATATACGTTCCTGGTGACGGCGCAAAGCGCGCACACGATCAACCCGGCGCTCTACTCCAGGATCCCCTTTGACCCCATCAAGGACTTCACGCCCGTGATGCAACTGGCCGTGGCCCCTTACCTGCTGGTGGTCAACCCGAAATTTCCAGCCAACACGCTCGATGAACTGATCGCTTATGCCCGGGCCCATCCCGGTCAGGTCGAGTACGCATCAGCGGGCAACGGCACCTTGAACCATCTGTTGGGCGAAATGCTGAAAAAGCAGCGGGGTGTCAACCTGCTCCATGTCCCCTACAAGGGCGCAGCGGCAGCGGCCACCGATGTGGTGGCGGGCCAGCTGCCCGTGACCTTTGGCAGCTTTCCCGGCGTGATGCCATTCGTCACCAGCGGCAAGCTGCGCGTGCTGGGCGTGGCCTCGGACAAGCCTACGCCACTGGCTCCGGAGATCCCCGTGCTCAAGGACCTGGCAGTGACGTCGTGGTACGGCCTGCTGGCGCCCGCTGGAACGCCCCAACCCATCGTGGACAAGATGTACACGTCCATCGCCCAGGTGTTGAGCACCCCGGCAATGAAAGAGCGCCTGAAGGCGCTTGGCGCAGAGCCGGTACAGTCCAGCCCGGCGAGCTTTGCTGCCGGCCTGCCCGCCGAATTGGCGCAATGGCAAAAGGTGGTGGATGCCTCGGGCGCGCGCATCGACTAGGGCCCGGTTCACACATGCCTGGCTTTCATCATGGATAAATTATGGCTGCAGCAGCAGGTGCTCGAACGGCTTGCCGAGGACCTTGTGCAAGCCGAGCAGGCGGCGCGGGCGGCCCATGAAGCGGCGACGCACGAAGAAAACATCGCCGAAAACAAATACGACACATTGGGTCTCGAAGCCGCCTACCTGGCCACGGGCCAAGCGCGTCGCGCCGATGCCATCCGTCAGGCTATAGCCCATTGGCGCCAGTTCTGCCCGCGCCCCTACAACGCCAGCCAAGGTATACAGCTCGGCGCGCTGGTCTGTCTGGTGGATTCGGACGACAGGCAGCAACAGATCTTTCTCGGCCCGGATGGGGGCAGCATGAAGTTGGTCAGCGGCGCTGAACTGGTTCAGGTCATCAGCAGCGAAGCCCCCCTGGGCCGGGCCATGCTGGGCAAGTGCGAGGGGGA
>JBEVDH010000025.1:0-28715 GCA_040514115.1 Comamonas sp.
CAGCGCCGGCATTCCGATCACCGTGCGCGGCAGCGGAACCGGCAATTACGGCCAGTGCACACCGCTGCATGGCGGCGTGATCCTGGACCTGTCGGGCTACAACGCCTTTGGCTGGGTGCGCGCCGGCGTGGGCCGGGCGCAGGCCGGCATTCGCCTGGGCGACTTCGACGCACAGGCCAAGCCGCTGGGCCAGGAGCTGCGCTGGCTGCCCTCGACCTACCGCAGCGCGACGCTGGGCGGCCTGTTTGGGGGCGGCTTTGGCGGTGCGGGCTCGATCAACCATGGCCCGCTGGCCGCGCCCGGCAATGTGCTGGCGGTGCGCGCCATGACCGTCGAGGCCGACCCGCAGATCATCGAGCTGCGCGGCGCCGAGGCCATGCTGCTGCATCATACCTACGGCACCAACGGCATCGTGCTGGAGCTCGAAGTCGCGCTCACGCCCACGGTGGCCTGGACCGAATGCATCGCCACGTTCAATGAATTCGATGCGGCGCTCGAATTTGCCGACCGCTTTGCCAGCGCGCCGGGCCTGGAGAAAAAGGAAGTCTGCTTCCTGGCCGCGCCGATTCCCGAATACTTCACCAGCCTGGCCGAGCACCTGCCCGCGGGCTGCCACGCGGTGCTGCTGCTGGTCGCCCCGCACTCCGAGGACGGCATGCGCGACATGGTGGCCAAATACGGCGGCCAGGTCACCTACCGCAGGGCCGCCGACGAAGTGAAAAACAAGACGCTGGTCGAATACACCTGGAACCACACGACGCTGCATGCGCTCAAGGTGGACAAGGGGCTGACCTATATCCAGAGCGGCTTCAACCCCGCGCGCAAGCTCGAGCAGGTCAAGGCGCTCGAAGCTGCGCTGGGCGGCGAAGTGATGATGCACCTCGAATTTCTGCGCACCAAGGAAGGCGCGTTCAACTGCAGCGGGCTGCAGATCATCCGCTACACCACCGAGGAGCGGCTCAACCAGATCATGCAGATCTACCGCGACCATGGCGTGCAGATCAACAACCCGCATGTGTACATCGTCGAGGACGGCAAGCAAAACAACCTCGACCCGGCCGTGGTGAGCACCAAGCAGCGTTTCGATCCGCTGGGCCTGCTCAACCCGGGCAAGCTGCGCAGCTGGGAGGCCGTGCAGCCGCTGCGCCAGACGGCTTAGTCGAGCTTTACCCGGGCGTTCTTGACGACCTGGGCCATGCGCTGCAATTCAGAGCGCATGAATGCCGCGGTGGCTTCGGGCGGGGTCAGCTTGATCTCGTAGCCCTGCGCGATCAGCGCATTGCGCGCCTCGGGCTGGGCCAGCGCCTGCTGGAAGGCCAGGTGGAGGCGGTTGCGCTCGGCCATGGGCAGATCCTTGGGGCCAATGGCCGCGATCCAGCCTTCGAGCGCATAGTCGGGCAGGCCCTGCTCGGCAATCGTCGGCAGATCGGGCATCGCGGGCACGCGCTGCGCCGTCGTCACGCCCAAAGCGCGCAGCATGCCGCTCTTGATATGCGGCGCCGCGGGCGCAAGCGCCACCACGGCCCACTGCACCTGGCCGCTGAGCAGATCGTTCATCAGCATGCCCATGCCCTTGTAGGGAATGTGCTTGACGTCCAGCTGCGCCTGATCGACCACCATCGCCGCGCCCAGGTGCAGGATGGTGCCATTGCCCGACGAGCCATAGTTGAGCGTGCCGGGCTTGGCCTTGGCCAGTGCCACCAGCTCCTGGATATTGCGCGCCGGCACGGACGGGTTCGCGACCAGCACAAAGGGCGTCGCGCCAATGATGGTGATCGGCGCGATGTCCTGGATCGCATCGAAGGGAATCGATGGATAGACGCTGGGGTTGACCACATGGTTGTTGGACACCACGCCGATCATCGAGCCATCCCTGGGGCCGCGCACGATCTGCGCCGTGCCGGTGATGCCGCCCGCGCCCGGCAGGTTTTCGATGACCACCGGATGGCCCACGGCCTTCGCCAACTGGGTGCTGATCGCGCGGATCGCGCCGTCGGCGCCGGAGCCGGCCGACAGCGGCAGGATCACGCGCAGCGGCTTGTCGCCCTGGGCCAGTGCGCTCAACGGCGCCAGCAAGCTGGTTGCGGCCAGGGCCAGAAGGCTGCGGCGTGGGAAGTGAGGGAAATGCATGGCTTGTCTCCTGCTTTCTTTTTTATAGCGAAAAAAAAGCCTGCGCAGCACGCGCAGGCCAGGTGGGGCTAGACCACGGCGCCGTGGGCCACCATGGTTGCTACCTCGTCCGGGCTGTAGCCCAGCGCATCGAGCAGATCGCGCGTGTGCTCTCCCAGCGTCGGCGGGTTGAGGCGGATACCCGGGCGCTGGCCGGCCATGCGGATCGGCAGCAGCGTGGTGCGCGCCGTCTGGCCCGCGCGCTCGCCGTCGGTGAGCGTGATCTCGGCCAGGCCGCCCGTGGCGTTGAGGTGCGGGTCGTCGAACAGCTGTTCGGGCCGCACGATCGGCGCATAGGGCAGCCCGTTGCGCTCGAACACTTCGGACAGCTCCTCGGCGCTGAAAGCCGCCAGGCGCCGGCGCAGCTCCGGCAGCAGCGTGGGGCGTGCACGCACGCGCTCGTTGTTGGTGGCATGCAGCGGGTCGGCCTGCAGATCGGCAAAGCCCATGGCCTTGCACAGCGTGTTCCACTGCGCGTCGCTCACCGCCGCGAGGAAGATCTGGCCGTTGTCCTTGACGCTGAACACGTCATAGACGGCCCAGGCGGAAATGCGCTCGGGCATGGGCGCGGCCGCCTCGCCCGTCACGGCGTACTGCATCATGTGCTGGCCGACCAGGAACACATTGTTCTCGAACAGCGCCGAGTCGACCTCCTGGCCGCGGCCGGTGGCGGCGCGCTGCATCAGCGCCGCCATCGCGCCGATCGCGCCAAACATGCCGCCCATGATGTCGTTGACGCTCGCGCCCGCGCGCAGCGGATCGCCCGGGCGCCCGGTCATGTAGGCCAGGCCGCCCATCATCTGCACCACCTCGTCAAGCGCCGTGCGCTGCTCGTAGGGGCCGGGCAGGAAGCCCGCGTGGTTCACGTAGATCAGGCGCTCGTTCAGACGCGACAGCGCGCTGTAGTCCAGGCCGTACTTCTTCATCACGCCGGGCTTGAAGTTCTGCACCACGATATCGGCCGACGAGGCCAGGCGGATCGCCGCCTGCAGGCCCTCGGGGTGGCGCAGGTCGAGCGCGATGCTCTTCTTGTTGCGGTTGAACATCGGAAAGAAGCCCGCGCCCGCGCCCAGCAGGTGGCGCGTGCGGTCGCCGTCGACGGGCTCGACCTTGATGACCTCGGCGCCCAGGTCGGCCAGCACCATGCCGCAGGTCGGCCCCATGACCATATGGGAAAACTCCACCACGCGCAGACCCGCCAGCGGCAGGCCGGCACCCTTGGCCGCCGCCGCATTCAAATTCTCAGACATTGCATTCCATCCAAAACCGGCTCAGGCAGCCACCGCCGCCGCGCCATTGAGCACCTGCGGCAGACCTGCCTGCCACAGCACACCATGCAGGGTTTCCCCCGGCAACCAGGCCCCGAGTTGCCGGCGCAACGCCAGCAGGGCCTGAACATCCAATCCCGTGACCACCCCCATGCGCTCGAGCATGAACGCCAGGTCCTCGGTCGCCACATTGCCGCTCGCGCCCGGCGCGTGCGGGCAGCCGCCAATGCCGGCCAGGCAGGCATCGAAGCGCTCGATACCGGTCTGCCAGGCCGCATAGGCATTGGCCAGGCCCATGCCGCGCGTATCGTGGAAATGCGCGCACGCCAGCTTGTCGCCCACCTCGCGGCGCGCCGCCTCGAACAGCCGGCGCACCATTTCCGGATCGGCAAAGCCCACCGTGTCGGCCAGGCTCACGCGGTCCGCGCCCGCGTCGAGCAGCGCCACCATCAGGCGCAGCACCTCGCCGGGAGCGACCTCGCCCTGCAGCGTACAGCCAAACGCGGTACCCACACCGCCTTCGATCAGCGTCGCATGGCCGCCCGCATCGCGCTGCGCGCGGATGCGCCCCACTTCGGCGACCACCTCGTCCGGGGTCTTGCGCAGATTCGCCAGGCTGTGGGCGTGGCTGGCCGACAGCGGCACCACCAGCAGATCGGCGCCGCATTCAAGCGCTTTTTCGGCGCCCTTGAGGTTGGGCACCAGCACCGAGGCCACGAGCCCGGGCAGCGTCTTGGCATGCGCGAGCACCTCGGCGGTGTCGGCCAGCTGGGGCAGCAGGCGCGCGGGCACGAAGGAGCCGACCTCGATCTCGCGCTGGCCGGCGGCGTAGGCAGCATCGATCCAGGCGATCTTCTGCGCCGTGGGCAGCGTGCGCGCCAGGCTTTGCAGCCCATCGCGCAGGCCGACTTCGCGGATCACGGCGCGGTGCACACCGACCTGGCGCGGTCCGGCGCGGTCATCGGAAGCAGGGAAGGGCATGCAGTCTCCAGATCGTTGTCGTTAGGGAATGCGCTGATTCTAGGAATTCCTGGCCGGAACGGATAATCAATTTTGGAACCTCTAGCCTTCCCAAACGGAATACCTCATATGCGCGATCTGGATCTTACGACCCTGCGGCTGTTTATCGCCGTGTGCGAGCAGCGCAGCATCGCGGCCGTGGGGCTGCAGCAGGCCATGGTCGGCTCGGCCATCAGCAAGCGGCTGGCCCAGCTCGAGTACCAGGTCGGCACGCAGCTGCTGGTGCGCAAGCGCCGCGGCGTCGTGCCCACGCCCGCGGGAGAGACCCTGCTCGAGCATGCGCGTGCGCTGCTGGCGCGCAGCGCGCTGATCGCGCGCGACATGGCGGGCTACGCGCAGGGCACGCGCGGCCATGTGCGGCTGCTGGTCACGGCCTCGGTCATGGCCGAGTCGCTGGCCGACGACGTGGCCGCGTTCCTGCAGGTGCCGGGCCACGGCCAGATCCAGGTCAGCCTGGAGGAACGCGTGAGCCCCGAGGTTGCGCGCGGCGTGCGCGAGGGCAGCGCCTCGGTCGGCATCTGCTGGGACGCGGCCGATCTCGAAGGCCTGCAGACCCAGGCCTACCGCGGCGACCATCTGGCCATCTGCGCGCATGCCAGCCACCCCATTGCCGCGCAGCAGCAGGTGTACTTTGCCGATGTGCTGGACTATGAATACGTGAACATGCCGGCCCTCAGCGCGGTGCAGCAGATGCTCGCGCGCGCCGCCGCCGTGCATGGCAAGGTGCTGCAGCACCGCATGCAGGTCTCGCATTTCGAAGCCGCGCTGCGCGTGGTGCGCGCGAACCTCGCGATCAGCGTCGTGCCCTTCGAGATCGCCGAGCCCTTTGCCCAGGCCTACGGGCTGCGCCTGGTGCCGCTGGCCGATGCCTGGGCGCTGCGGCGCTTCGCGATCTGCTACCGCAGCCACGATCAGCTGAGCCCGGCCGCGCAGCTGCTGGTCGCGCATCTGCATGGCTGCGGGCCGAGGCACGACGCGGCAAACGCCCTGCCCTAGGCCCACGCAGCCAACGTGGCTTGGCAGCAACAATTGCCGGAGATTTTCCATTTTTGCTCATCTGCGCAAGTCAGATATGGCTTCGGAGCTACCAAACTTGTAGCAAGATAGTTTCCACGCTATAGTCAATTACGACTTTGCGAAGCTGGCCAACGCACTGCTCACCCCCCATCGCGCAAGGAGAAGCGTCCATGAGCCCCAAGGAAAATGTCGCCATCAACCAGCTGTTCGAGCGGCTCGAATGCCGTTACGCGCTGCGGGTGCTGTGGGCGCTTCGGGACGGGCATCCCCAGACCTTTCGCCTGCTGCAGGACAGCGTCGGCGGCATCACGCCCAACACGCTCAACACCCGCATCAAGGAGCTGCGCGAATGCGGGCTGCTCGAGCATGGCAGCGATGGCTACATCGTGACGCTGACAGGCCAGGACCTGCTCAAGAGGCTCAGCGATGTGCAGGCCTTTGCCAACCGCTGGGTCGCGGCGCGCGCCAAGAAGTAAAGTACGGCATGGCGGTCGCGCACCCAGGGCGCGCGGCCATGTGTCCCCTGCGGACACTTTTCACAGACATTTTTTCCAAGGATTTTCCATGGCATTCACCACCACCCCATCCGGCCTGCAATACGAAGACACCATCGTCGGCGAAGGCGCCGAAGCCCAGCGCGGCGGCAACGTCACGGTGCATTACACCGGCTGGCTCTACAACGAAGGCGTGCAAGGCGCGAAGTTCGACTCCAGCAAGGACCGCAAGGACCCCTTCGTGTTCCCCCTCGGCGGCGGCATGGTCATCAAGGGCTGGGACGAAGGCGTCCAGGGCATGAAGGTCGGCGGCGCACGCACGCTGATCATCCCCGCGGCCCTGGGCTACGGCGCGCGCGGCGCGGGCGGCGTCATCCCTCCTAACGCTACGCTGAAGTTTGATGTGGAACTGCTGGCGGTTTAAGACTCCAGCGGAAACAAAAAAAGCGGCCAAGGCCGCTTTTTTTCATTCTGCACTTGGGCACAACCTTAGATACTGGCGTGACTCAACTCAGGGCAGCGAGGAAGGGCCGCCCCGCGCCGAGGCTGCCGTCCCCCTCCACCGAAGGTTGAGAGGGGGAAGCGGCATAGCCGCTCAGGGGGTGCATCGTTTCTAGCGCGCTGCGAGTTGCTGCCAGGTGGCAACAACGCTGTCAGGATTGAGCGAGATCGACGCAATGCCCAGATCCGCCAGCCACAGCGCGAAGTCCGGGTGGTCCGAAGGGCCCTGGCCGCAGATGCCCACATACTTGCCCTTGGCCAGGCACGCCGCGATGACGCCTTCGAGCAGCTTCTTGATCGCGGGATCGCGCTCGTCGAAGTCGGCCGCGAGCAGCTCCAGGCCGGAGTCGCGGTCCAGGCCCAGGGTCAGCTGGGTCAGGTCGTTGGAGCCGATCGAGAAGCCGTCGAAATGCTCGAGGAACTCGTCAGCCAGGATGGCGTTCGAGGGCACTTCACACATCATGATGAGCTTGAGGCCGTTTTCGCCCCGCTTCAAGCCGTTGTCGGCCAGCAGCTGGTTCACGCGCTCGGCTTGCTTGAGCGTGCGCACGAAGGGGATCATGATCTGCACGTTGGTCAGACCCATTTCCTCGCGCACGCGGCGCAGTGCCTCGCACTCCATCTTGAAGGCTTCGCCGAACTCGGCGCTGATGTAGCGCGCCGCGCCGCGGAAACCCAGCATCGGGTTCTCTTCCTCGGGCTCGTAGCGGCTGCCACCGATCAGCTTGCGGTACTCGTTGGACTTGAAGTCCGACATGCGCACGATGACCGGCTTGGGGTAGAACGCCGCGGCAATCGTCGCCACGCCTTCGGCCACCTTGTCGACGTAGAACGCGCGTGGCGAGGCATGGCCGCGGGCCACGGACTCCACGGCCTTCTTCAGGTCGGCATCGACCGCGGGGTAGTCGAGGATGGCCTTGGGATGCACACCAATGTTGTTGTTGATGATGAACTCGAGACGCGCCAGGCCCACGCCGTCGTTGGGCAGCTGCGCGAAGTCGAACGCCAGCTGGGGATTGCCGACGTTCATCATGATCTTGGTCGAGATCTCGGGCATCGAGCCGCGCTGCACTTCGGTGATCTCGGTTTCAATCAGGCCGTCGTAGATCTTGCCGGTGTCGCCTTCGGCGCAGGACACCGTGACGAGCATGCCGGCCTTGAGCAGCTCGGTTGCGTTGCCGCAGCCGACCACGGCCGGAATGCCCAGTTCGCGCGCGATGATCGCCGCGTGGCAGGTGCGGCCGCCGCGGTTGGTGACGATGGCCGAGGCACGCTTCATGACCGGCTCCCAGTTGGGGTCGGTCATATCGGTGACCAGCACGTCGCCGGCCTGGACCTGGTCCATCTGCGAGATGTCGCTGACCAGGCGCACCGGGCCGGTGCCGATCTTCTGACCAATGGCACGGCCTTCAGCCAGCACGGTGCCCGTGCCCATCAGCTTGTAGCGCAGCTCGGCCTGGCCCTTGGACTGGCTCTTCACCGTTTCAGGGCGCGCCTGCAGGATGTAGATCTGGCCGTCGGTGCCGTCCTTGCCCCACTCGATGTCCATGGGACGACCGTAGTGGTCCTCGATCACCAGCGCATAGCGCGCCAGTTGCTCGACGTCGGCGTCGCTGAGCGAATAGCGGTTGCGCAGCTCGGGCGCGACATCGGTGGTCTTGACCAGCTTGCCGCTCGCGGCCTTTTCCTCGGCAGTGGCAAACACCATCTGCACCAGCTTGGAGCCCAGGTTGCGGCGGATCAGCGCCTTGTTGCCGGCCTTGAGCATCGGCTTGTGCACATAGAACTCGTCGGGGTTGACGGCGCCCTGCACCACGGTCTCGCCCAGGCCGTAGCTCGAGGTGATGAACACCACGTCTTCAAAGCCCGATTCGGTGTCGATGGTGAACATGACGCCGGCCGCGCCGGTGTCCGAGCGCACCATGCGCTGCACGCCGGCCGACAGCGCGACGACGTCGTGCGCGAAGCCCTTGTGCACGCGGTAGGAAATCGCACGGTCGTTGTACAGCGACGCGAACACTTCCTTCATCTTGTGCAGCACGTCCTCAATGCCCACCACGTTCAGGAAGGTCTCCTGCTGGCCGGCAAACGAGGCGTCGGGCAGATCTTCGGCCGTAGCCGAGGAACGCACCGCAAACGAGGCCTGTGGATTGCCCGCGCTCAGCGTGGCGAAGGCTTCGCCAATGGCTTGCTGCAGATCGGCCGGGAACGGCTGCTGCTCCACCATGGCGCGGATCTCGGCGCCGGCCGCGGCCAACGCGCGCACATCTTCGATGTCGAGCGCGGCGAGCTTGGCGTTGATGCGGTCGGCCAGGCCTTCGAAGGCCAGGAATTCGCGAAACGCATGCGCCGTGGTCGCGAAGCCCGTGGGCACCTTCACGCCCTCGGGCAGCTGGGAAATCATCTCGCCAAGCGAGGCGTTCTTGCCGCCAACCAACTCGACGTCGGTCATTCGCAATTTCTCGAAAGGAACGACCAAGGCGGTCGCTTCAAACAGTGCAGACATGGGAAAGCTCCAAAGTTAAAAATCGTTGCGACCGCGCCATCCGGTGACGCGGGAGTGTGCTCCATGCTGCGCTGCGCAGGCTTTGCTCTTGTGGTTGTGGGCCATAGACGAGCATGGACATCAAATTGGGAATAATGGGCGCCATTGTAGGCCCGCGTCCGGTTTCCGCGCGTCTGGCTCGTTATTCACTTCTCCCCCCAGAGCACCATGCACACGCGCACCGTATTCCTGATCTCCGACGGCACCGGCATCACGGCCGAAACCTTCGGCAAAGCCCTGATGACCCAGTTCGATGTGAGTGCCCGCTTTGTGCGCATTCCCTTTGTCGACACCGTGGACAAGGCGCACCAGACCGTGCGTCAGATCAACCACACGGGCGAAGTGGAAGGCAAGAAGCCGATTGTCTTCACGACGCTGGTCGACATGGAGGTGGTCAACGTGATCCGCGAGAACTGCAGGGGCATGCTGCTCGACATGTTCGGCACCTTCGTCAACCCGCTGGAGGAGGAGCTGGGCCTCAAATCCCACCACCGCGTGGGGCGTTTTTCGGACATCAGCCAGAGCAAGGAATACCTGGACCGCATGGAGGCGATCAACTTCAGCCTGGCCCATGACGACGGCCAGACCCACCACGACCTCGCGGGCGCCGATGTGATCCTGGTCGGCGTGAGCCGCAGCGGCAAGACCCCCACCAGCCTCTACCTGGCCATGCAGTTCGGCATGAAGGTCGGCAACTACCCGCTGATCCCCGAGGACTTCGACCGCCGCCAGCTGCCACCGGCGCTGCTGCCGGTGCGCAAGAAGCTGTTCGGCCTGTCCATTGACCCGCAGCGCCTGTCGGACATCCGCAACGAGCGCCGGCCGAACTCGCGCTACGCGAGCCTCGACAACTGCCGGCACGAGGTGGCCGAGGCGGAAGCGATGATGCGGCGCACGGGGATCAAGTGGTTGTCTAGTACCAACAAGTCGATCGAGGAGATTGCGACCACCATCTTGCAGGACGTCAAGCCCGAGCGCCTGGGCTACTGAGACGCTGCGCAGCGCCAAGGGGCACCAGACCCCAGATCGGATTTCTTGCTGACTGCAGCCATCCACGCGGCAGAGATATCGCCAGACACTGCGTGAAACGGTTGAAGTTCGTCGCCTGGTTGCTGTTGCCGCGCGGTGATCTTGGCCACCACGGCAGGGTGATGGGCCGCAAGGCGACCTTTGTTGTCAAAGGCCGCGCCATGGGCCACAAAAACCACGCACCCCCCGGGCGCGTGATGCCAACGGCTGCCTTCGTTGGTACAGAGAGCCCGGCGCCGTGGAAGGCGGGGGGCAGGAGCAGCCATGGCAGCAGGCCCATTGCCGCCCACGCCAAAGCGGGAAATCCCTTACACGCAAAATAGCATATGACTATTAAAATATATAATCAATTTAATTAATTGATCATGCGCGCGACCGTGCACCAATCCCTGGCCGCGCGGCGGACCTGACCACCAATGTGGACGGAACCAGGCGCCTGAAGAGAGCAAGTCTGACGCATGCAGTCAGATGCAATCCAATGAAACCGCCGTAACGCAAATATATGCCCAGCCATCTCCCACCCAACTTTCACAGTTTCCTTCTTCCTCCCGCGGCACTCGATCCGGCCCATCGGCCCCCAGGTTTTCCATTGGAAAGCAATAGCTCGGGGATGACTTCGCGATCCATATTCAGACTTGACAGTGCGCCCGTGCCGAGCGAGGAGGCAGTTATTGCCAATTTGCGCCAAATGGCGGCAGAGCCGGAAAGCGCCAGAAACGAAGCGGCGGCCCGGGAGGCAGAGGAGGAAGAGGAGGAAGAACTGGAAACCATGGCAGTATGGCTGGACGAAGTCGACCTGCAAGAGGCAGCCGGCCGGGAAGAACCTGTTCAAGCGGCCGCAGAGGCTGCAGCAGCGCAAGCGCTGACTCCACCAGACGGCGGCTCCTATCCCGCTGTCACTGTTGTGGGAGTCAATCAAACCTGCCACTGCGACAGCATGTGATTTTCAATCGAATGGTTTTACTGCTCGGGCGATGGCACCGAGAATGGCCAACAGCTTGCGCGCCAGCCGTCCGAGCGGCGACTGCTCAAGCGGAGTTGCCAGGCCCGACGCAGCAAAAAAAGGACTGCCGGCCGAGGCAGTCCTTTGCGCTCAAGAGCCGTTGAACGGTCAGTGGCGGATCAGATGATCGAAGGCGGACAAAGCAGCCGTGGCACCCGCGCCGGCGGCAATGATGATCTGCTTGTACGGCACATCGGTGCAGTCCCCTGCCGCAAACACGCCCGGCACGTTGGTATGGCCCTTGGCGTCGATGATGACTTCACCGAAGCGCGTGAGCTCGACCGTGCCCTTGAGCCAGTCGGTGTTGGGCAACAGGCCGATCTGCACGAAGATGCCCTCGAGCGCGACGTCCTGGACGCTGCCCGACACGCGGTCCCTGTAGGTCAGGCCCGTGACCTTCTTGCCGTCGCCATTGACCTGTGTGGTCTCGGCGTTGACGATGATCGTGACGTTCGGCAGGCTGCGCAGCTTGCGCTGCAGCACCGCGTCGGCGCGCATCTCGGCGCCGAACTCCAGCAGCGTCACATGCTGGACCAGGCCGGCCAGGTCGATGGCCGCCTCGACACCCGAGTTGCCGCCGCCGATCACCGCCACGGGCTTGCCCTTGAACAGCGGGCCGTCGCAATGCGGGCAGTAGGTCACGCCCTTGGTGCGGTACTGCTCCTCGCCGGGCACGTTCATGTTGCGCCAGCGCGCGCCGGTCGACAGGATCACGGTCTTCGATTGCAGCGTTGCGCCTGATTCGAGCTCGACGGTGATCAGGCCGCCCTCCTCGGTTGCCGGGATCAGCGCCTTGGCGCGCTGCAGGTTCATCGAGTCGACCTCGTAGTCGCGCACATGGCGCTCGAGCGCCGCCGCGAACTGCGGGCCTTCGGTCTTTTGCACCGAGATGAAATTCTCGATGTCCACGGTATCGAGCACCTGGCCGCCCATGCGGTCGGCGGCAATGCCGGTGCGGATGCCCTTGCGCGCCGCATAGACGGCCGCGGCCGCGCCTGCGGGGCCGCCGCCGACGATCAGCACGTCAAACGCCTGCTTGGCGCTGATCTTCGCGGCCTCGCGCGCCGCGGCGCCGCTGTCGACCTTGGCGACGATTTCGGCGAGCTCCATGCGGCCCTGGCCGAAGCGCGCGCCGTTGACGAACACCGTGGGCACGCCCATGATCTCGCGCGCCTCGATCTCGCTCTGGAACAGCGCGCCATCGATGGCGGTGTGCGTGATGTTCGGGTTGAGCACGCTCATCAGGTTCAGCGCCTGCACCACGTCGGGGCAGTTGTGGCATGACAGCGAGTAGTAGGTCTCGAAGTTCAGCGGCGTGTCGATGGCCTTGATCTGCTCGATCAGTTCAGCCGATTCCTTGGAGGGGTGGCCGCCGACCTGCAGCAGCGCCAGCACCAGCGAGGTGAATTCATGGCCCAGCGGCACGCCGGCAAAGCGCACGCCGGAGTTCACGCCAGGGTTGGTGATCAGGAACGATGGCTTGCGCGCATCGGCATCCTGGCTTTCGACCACCGTGATCTTGTCGCTGAGCGCAACCAGGTCGGCAAGCAGGGATTTGACTTCGCCAGACGCCTTCGAGTCGTCGAGCGAAGCAACGATTTCCAGGGGCTTTTGCACCCGTTCGAGGTAAGCCTTGAGTTGGGTCTTGAGTGTGGCGTCGAGCATTATAGTCAAATCCTATTAATTATTAGTTTCAATAGCTATCGTTTTGCAGTGTCAAAAAAAGCCCGGATTGCCCCGGGCTTTCGAGAGGCGGCTGCTTAGATCTTGCCAACCAGGTCCAGCGAAGGAGCCAGCGTGGCGGAGCCTTCTTGCCACTTGGCGGGGCACACTTCACCGGGGTGGGCGGCAACGTACTGGGCGGCCTTGACCTTGCGCAGCAGCTCGGAGGCATCGCGGCCAATGCCTTCGGCGGTGATTTCCACGGCCTGGATCACGCCCTGGGGGTCGATGATGAAGGTGCCGCGGTTGGCCAGGCCCTGGTCAGCGCGCAGGATCTCGAAGTTGTTCGAGATGGCCATGGTCGGGTCGCCGATCATGGTGTACTGGATCTTGCCGATGGTTTCCGACGTGTCGTGCCAAGCCTTGTGCACGAAATGGGTGTCGGTGGACACGGAGAAGATCTCCACGCCCATCTTCTGGAATTCTGCGTGGTGGTCGGCCACGTCGCCCAGCTCGGTGGGGCAGACGAAGGTGAAGTCGGCGGGGTAGAAGACAAACACGGCCCACTTGCCCAGCACGTCCTTTTCGGTGATGTCGATGAACTTGCCGGCCTTGAATGCGCTGGCCTTGAAAGGTTTGATTTCGGTATTGATGACGGACATGATTTCTTCCTTTAAGTAATACGACTGAACACAGGTATGCAGTTTAGAGCTTTCGCTGGATATATCCAATCAATTGACTTTATAATGTCGATTGAATTTTGCTATTAAACGCCATGCTTCATAGCGCCTGATCGTCGTCATCAACGCAAACACGAGTCATCATCAAACGCAGACAGACCGGGTTTGCAGGGTCAAGCAATTGCAAGCCTCTTTTGACCAGCGACAATCAAGCTATTCATAACATCGAAGGAGTCCCCATGAAAGGCGATCTACAAGCCATTGCGTACCTGCAGGAACAGCTGAAGAATGAGCTCACGGCCATCAATCAGTACTTCCTGCACTACCGCATGTACAAGCATTGGGGCTTCGACAAGCTGGCCAAGAAGGAATATGCCGAGTCGATCGGCGAGATGAAGCATGCCGACTGGCTGATGGACCGCATCTTCACGCTCGACGGCCTGCCCAACCTTCAGGACCTGGGCAAGCTGCAGATCGGCGAAGACGTGCCGGAATGCCTGGCCTGCGACCTGCGCCTGGAAATCGCCGCCCAGCAGACCATCAAGGATGGCATGTACCACTGCGAAAGCGTGCGCGACTATGTCTCGCGCGATCTGCTGCAAAAGATCCTCGACGACACCGAAGAGCACATCGACTTCCTCGAAACCCAGCTCGACCTGATCCAGAAGGTCGGCGTGCAGAACTATCTGCAGTCGCAGATGGGCGAACTCGAATAAGGCGCCAAGGCGCATTCAAAACGGGCCTTCTGGCCCGTTTTTTTATCCCTTTTCACCCCTGCGTGCTCCGGCATGACTATATGCTTGGCCCCCATGCAGACCCCACCCGAACCCCCTGAAAAGCCCGCAAAGCAAGCCAACAACCCCTTGCACGGCCTGACGCTGTCCGCCATCGTCGAAGCCCTGCACACGCACTACGGCTGGGAAGAGCTCGCGCGCCTGGTGCCGATCCGCTGCTTCCAGAGCCAGCCAAGCGTGAACTCCAGCCTCAAGTTTTTGCGCCAGACGCCGTGGGCACGGGAGAAGGTGGAGGGACTTTATCTGTTCATGCTGCGGGAGCAGCGGCGAGCGGGTGCGAGGCCTTAACCGTTCGTCCTGATCCTGAGCCTGTCGAAGGATCGAAGGATGGACGTCCTGCACTCAAACAGGACATGTGGGCGAAGGATCAACGGGCTTTCTTGAGCGCAGGCCGTCCATGGTTCGACGGGGCCGCCCAGGCAGGCTCACCACGAACGGTCGTTGAGCGGAGTTAGCCGCAAGGACGCTGGCCAAGTTCGAGGCGTCTAAAACTGGCGTGCCCCAAGCATGGGGGCAGCGAGGAAGGGCCGCCCCGCACCGAGGCTGCCGCCCCCCTCCACCGAAGGATGAGAGGGGGGAGCGGGCTCGGCGCCTGCCGCGTAAGCCGCTCAGGGGGTGCTTCTTATTTTGGCCGCCCCGCAGCGATGGTGTCGTCCCTACGCGGGCCGCCCCCTCCACCGAAGGTTGAGAGGGGGAAGCGGCAAAGCCGCTCAGGGTGGCCCGCGTAGGGGGTGCCTCTCAGTTAGGCAACAGGAAATCCCGGCTGATGTCCGCCCCCAGCGCATTCACGCGTTCCAGGAACTGCGTGAGATAGGCATGCAGCCCCGTGGCGAGGATTTCATCGATGCGCGCGTAGCGCAGGTCCACCAGCAGGCGGCCGGCCTTGCGCTGGGTTTCTTCGGATTGCTCGTTGGCCACCAGCGTCAGGTTGGAGACCACCTCCTGCATGCTCGCGAGCAGCGAGCGCGGCATGTCGGGGCGCAGCATCAGCAGTTCGGCCACGCGTTCGGGCGTGATCACGTCGCGGTAGACCTTGCGGTAGACCTCGAAGGCCGAGACGCTGTGCAGCAGCGCGCTCCAATGGTAGAAGTCGAACTGCGCCGTACCGTTGCCGCGCGTGCTGCCGTGGTAGTCGCGCTCGATCGCGTGGAATTTCACGTCCAGCAGCCGCGCGGTGTTGTCGGCGCGCTCGAGCGCCGTGCCCAGGCGCAGGAAATGGTAGGCATCGTCTTGCAGCATCGTGCTCTGCGTGACGCCGCGCGCCAGATGCGAGCGGTCCTTGACCCATTCGAAAAAGCGCGCGGGATCGCGCTCGAAGGCGCCGCCATCGATCTGCTTGCCCAGTTCGAGCCAGGTCTGGTTGTGGGTTTCCCAGACTTCGGTGGTCAGCGCGCCGCGCACTGCGCGCGCGTTCTCGCGGGCGGCGCGCAGGCAGGAAACGATCGAGGCGCTGTTGGTGTCATCGCAGACCAGGAAATGCAGCACCTCGTCGCGCGTGACTTCCTCGTGGATCTCGAGATAGGCGGGCACGAGCTCGCTGATCGACAGCACGCCCTGCCAGGCTTTTTGCGTCTGGCCCACGGCCTGCGGCACCATGGAAGTGTCGTAGGTCACGCTCAGCAGGCGCGCGGTATTGGCCGCGCGTTCGATGTAGCGCGACATCCAGAACAGATGGTCGGCGGTGCGGCTCAGCATGCGGCGCTCCCTTGGGCTTGTTCGTTCGTGTCTTCGAGCACCCAGGTGTCCTTGGTGCCTCCGCCCTGCGATGAGTTCACAACCAGCGATCCTTCCTTGAGCGCCACGCGGGTCAGGCCGCCGGCCACCATCTTCACCGTCTTGCCGCTGAGCACGAAAGGCCGCAGGTCGATGTGGCGCGGCGCGATGCCGCTTTCCACATAGGTCGGGCAGCTCGACAGGCTCAGCGTCGGCTGGGCAATGTAGCCGGCAGGGTTGGCCACCAGCACGCGCCGGAAGTCCTCGATCTCGGCGCGCGTCGCGGCCGGGCCGATCAGCATGCCGTAGCCACCCGCGCCATGCACTTCCTTGACAACCAGTTCATCGAGGTGGTCGAGCACATAGCTCAGGTCCTCTTGCTTGCGGCACATCCAGGTCGGGACGTTCGACAGCAGCGGCTGCTCACCCAGATAGAAGCGGATCATGTCCGGCACATAGGGATAGACCGATTTGTCATCGGCAATGCCGGTGCCAACCGCATTGCAGATGGCGACGTTGCCCGCGCGGTACGCGCGCATCAGGCCGGCGCAGCCGATCGTCGAGTCCGAGCGGAACACTTCGGGGTCGAGGAAGTCGTCGTCCAGGCGGCGGTAGATCACGTCCACGCGGCGCAGGCCGTGCGTGGTGCGCATGAAGACGGTATCGTTCTCGACCACCAGGTCCTGCCCTTCGACCAGCTCCACGCCCATCTGCTGGGCCAGGAAGGCATGCTCGAAATAGGCGCTGTTGTGCATGCCCGGCGTGAGCACCACCACCGTCGGCGCGGGCGCCCCGGCGGGCGCGACGGCGCGCAGCGTGTCCAGCAGCAGGTCGGGGTAATGCGCGACGGGTGCCACCGCGTGCTGGGCAAACAGCTCGGGAAACAGCCGCATCATCATGCGCCGGTTCTCCAGCATGTACGACACGCCCGAGGGCACGCGCAGATTGTCTTCCAGCACGAAGTACTCGCCCGTGCCGTCGGCGTTCGCCGCGCGCACGATGTCGATGCCGGCAATCTGCGCGTAGATATCGCCAGGCACCTTGACCCCGGTCATCTCGGGGCGGAACTGGGCGTTGTCGAGAATCAGGTCGGAGGGAACGATGCCGGCGCGCAGGATGTCCTGGCCATGGTAGACATCGTGGATGAAGCGATTGAGCGCCGTGGCACGCTGCACCAGGCCGCGCTGCAGATGCGACCACTCGGACGCAGGAATGATGCGCGGAATCAGGTCAAACGGGATGAGCCGTTCCCGGCCGTCACCGCCCTCGTCCTTGGCGCCATAGACGGCAAAGGTAATGCCGACCCGGCGGAAAATCATTTCCGCTTCGGCGCGCCGCGCCTGCATGGTGTCGCCAGGCTGGCGTGAAAGCCAGTCACGGTAGCTTTTGTAATGCGCTCGCACATCACTGCCCTCGAAGGGCGTGGCTGCATACATTTCATCGAATCTTTGCATCAGCGGGGTCTCCTGGAACCAATCAAGCAAGCTTCGGGCCTGCTGCAGCCCGCTCGCTCGTCCGTATGGCAGTGTACTCAGCCTCGGGCGTCCTGGAGGTAGGTCGGAGCGCCTATCTGCGGGCCGCGGCCTGCCAATAGCGCGGTTGACGCGAGCGCTCGCACAGCACCTGCTGCGGGCGCGCCGAAGACCACACCGCGGCGCCGCAAGCCGGGCTGGCAATGACCTGTACGCGCTGCGCCAGATAGCGCTGCACGATGGGCGCCGCGGGATGGCCGTAGCGGTTGCGATAGCCGGCCTGGACCATAGCGTGGCGCGGCGACACGGCGGCAATCCACTCGGCGCTCGACGAGGTCTTGCTGCCGTGGTGCGGCACCAGCAGCCAGTCGGCCCGCAGGGGTGCACCGCGCGCCAGCAGCGCGCTTTCCTGCGCGCGCTCGATGTCGCCGGCGAGCAGCGCCGCCGCGCCGTTGGCCGCCTCGATGCGCAGCACGCAGCTGCGGGTATTGGGCGCGTCCTTGCGCCGGGGCGCGGGGCGCTCGGGCTGCGCCGGGGCGGTGGCCAGCGGGTGCAGCACCTCGAACACCACCCCGTCCCAGGCCCAGCGCTGGCCCGCGGCGCAGGCTGTGACCGCGCGCTGGATCTCGGGCGGCCAGTCGGGGCTGGCCGCGCCGCGCAGCGCGGCCTGCGGCTGCGCGCGCAGCACCGACGCCGCCCCGCCCGTATGGTCGTTGTCGCCATGGCTCAGCATCAGCATGTCCAGGCGCTCGCCCTGCGCGCGCAGCAGCGGCAGCAGCACGCGCTGGCCCGCATCGCTGTCCGGACCGTAACGCGGACCCGTGTCATACAGCAGGCTGTGCGAGCGGGTGCGCACCAGCACCGCGTTGCCCTGCCCGATGTCGGCCGCCAGCAGCGCAAAGCTCCCCTGCGCGGGCCGCGGGGGCTGCCACCACAGCGCGGGCAGCAGCAGCGGCAGGCCCAGCAGCCGCACCGGCCAGGGCAGGCGCAGCACCAGCCAGATGCCGCCGGCCACGGCCGCCAGCGCGGCCCACAGCGGCGCCACCGGCAGGAACAGCTGCGCCGCGGGCAGCTGCGCCAGCCAGGTGAGCACAACATTCAGGGGCAGCACGCTGCCCGTGGCCAGATGCCACAGCGGCGCCCAGCACATTCCCAGCAGCGCCAGCGGCGTCACAACCAGCGTCACCCAGGGAATGGCCAGCAGGTTGGCCAGCACGCCGACCAGCGAGACCTGGCCAAACAGCAGCAGGCCCAGCGGCGTGAGCGCCAGCGTGACCACGGCTTGCGCTTGCAGCAGCGCGAGCGCCTGGGCGCGCAGATAGGGGAGCGCGCGCTTGCGTGGCGTTGGCGCCTCCGGCTTGTCCACGCCCGGCGTATCGACGCCCGGCGTATCGACGCCCGAACTGTCCACGCGTGTGGTCGCAGCAAACAGCACGCCCACCGCCACGAAACTCAGCCAGAAGCCCGCCTGCCACAGCGCCCAGGGGTCGGCCAGCACCACGGCCGCGAGCGCCAGCAGCCAGACCTGGTGCCAGGGCCAGCGCGCGCCCGCCAGGCGCAGGCCTGCGACGACGGCCAGCATGGTGACCGTGCGCTGCGCCGGCACGCCCCAGCCGCTGAGCGCCGAATAAGCCAGCGCCAGCAGCACGCCGCCGACCAGCGCCGCCGTGGGCGCGGGCAGCCACAGGCAGCAGCGCGCCGATTGCCGCCAGGCCCGGCCCAGCAGCGCCGCCGCCAACCAGGCAAACAGCGTGATGTGCAGCCCGGAAATGCTCATCAGATGGGCCACGCCGGTGGCACGAAACAGATCCCAGTCGCGGCGCTCTATCGCCTGCTGGTCGCCAACCACCAGCGCCGCCACCACGCCGCGCGCGCGCTGCCAGGTCTGCTGCTCCACTTCGGCCCATTTCCAGGGCTGCGCGCGCGTGCCGACAATCGCATCGCGCAGCCGCTGGCGCAGCAGCGCCACGGGATGGCTCCAGGTCTGTTCCAGCCGCTGCGGCAGCGCCTGCGCCTTGCCGCTGCGCACATAGCCCGTGGCCTGCACACCCTGCTCCCAGAGCCAGAGTTCCTGGTCAAAGCCGTGGGGGTTGCGCAGCCCGTGCGGGGCCTTCAGGCGCACGGTCAATGCCCAGCGTTCGCCAGCTGCTACTGGCAAGGGCCCCGGGCCGGCGCCGCTGCGCGGGCCCTGCCAGCTCAATTCGATCAATGGTGGCAGCCGCACCTGCGCGCCCGGCCCGGCATCCGCCCTTGCGGCACGCTCGGCATGTTCTACCGCGAAGCGAAAACGCAGTCCCCAGGGCGCGGGCTCGGGCATCGCGGCCACGATGCCGGTCACGCGCAGCTCCTGGCCTTCGAGCTGCGCGGCCAGCGCCTGCGACTGAAATGCCAGCGCGCGCGCGCCGCAGCCCGCGGCCATGGCACAGGCGGCGGCCAGCGCCCAGAGCAGCCAGAGTACAGCGCGGGAGATGCGGCGGTTGGCCTGGCACGCGGCGCCGGCCAGGGCCACCCCCGCCAGCAACAGGCCCGCATAGCCTTGCGTGCCCCACAGCGCCGGCTGCGTCACCTGCCAGGCCGCTCCCGCGACCACACCGATGAGCGCGGCCTGGAAACCGAACCACGGCCGCAGTGGCCGGGCGTGGGTATGCAGGGTGCGGAGCAAGGCGCTCATCGCGCAGATGCTAGCCAGCGCCATCCTGTCGTGCCGCTCGACCTTGCCTGCATCAGTGGCTCTTGGCGACCGTGCCTACCGCCGTGCCTATGTCACACTCGCAAACGACCCCATTTCCCTGATTTTTTGTTGAAGGAATCGTGATGAGCGTTTACGACAAGCTGAAAGAACTGCAGATCGACCTGCCCGAGCTGGCCGTGCCCGCCGCTGCCTACCTGCCCTATGTGCAGACCGGCTCGCTGGTGTTTCTGAGCGGCCATCTGGCCAAGAAGGACGGCAAGGTCTGGGTCGGCCAGTTCGGCCGCAATATCGACACCGAAGAAGGCAAGGCCGCGGCACGCGCTGCGGCCATCGACCTGATGGGCACGCTGCAGCATGCGGCCGGCGGCGATCTCAACCGCGTCAAGCGCATTGTCAAGGTGATGAGCCTGGTCAACTCGACCGGCGATTTCACCGAGCAGCACCTGGTGACCAACGGCTGCAGCGAGCTGCTGGGCGAGGTGTTTGGCGCCAAGGGGCAGCATGCGCGCAGCGCCTTTGGCGTGGCGCAGATTCCGCTGGGCGCCTGTGTGGAAATCGAAATGGTCGCAGAGCTGGCCTGAGTCCAGGCGCCATGCAAAAAGCCCCTTGCGGGGCTTTTTCTCGTTGTCGGGCCCGCTGCTGAGCCCGCACTTATTCCACGCGCGTAATCCGCGCCGGCTTGAACCCCAGATCCGCTGCCTTGCCCTTGGCGCCGCGCTTGCCGCGCGCGTTGTTGAGGCTGCGGATTTCCAGCGTTTCCTCGCGCACCTTGCCGCCGCGGCCAATGCCTTCGAGGCGGATGCTGCGGGTATAGGCCGCCGCGCCCGCCAGGGTGTCGCCCTCTTCGAGCGCGAGCAGCAGCAGGCCGCGCGCCGCGCTGGCCATGGTCTTGAGCTCGCTGATCTCGAAGGTCAGGATGCGACCACCGACGGAGCCGACGGCGATATGGGTGGCAGCCGCCGCCGTGACGCTGCCCGAGCCGCCGCTGGCCAGCGACGGCGCGCACAGCGACTCGCCTTCGGCCAGGTTGACAAAGGCCTTGCCGCTCTTGTTGCGCGAGACCAGGCTCTCGACGGTCGCCAGGAAGCCATAGCCGCCCGAGCTGGCCAGCAGCAGGCAGGCCTGGGCCGGGCCCGCGAAGTAGTAGCGCAGCTGGGTGCCGCTTTCAAGCTCGACCAGCGTGGTCACGGGCTGGCCGTCGCCGCGCCCGCCGGGCAGCTGGGCGACCGGCACCGAATAGACCCGGCCGTTGCTGCCAAAGGCCAGCAGCTGGTCGACGGTGCGGCACTCGAAGGTGTCGTAGAGCGCGTCGCCGGCCTTGAAGGTGAAGCTCGCGGCCTCGTGCCCATGGCCCTGGCGCGCGCGCACCCAGCCTTTTTCCGAGACCACCACGGTGACCGGTTCGTCGGCCACCTTGACTTCGGCCACGGACTTCTTCTCTTCCAGGATCAGCGTGCGGCGCGCGTCGGCGAACTGCTTGGCGTCGGCCTCGATCTCCTTGATCATCAGCCGGCGCAGCGTGGCCGGGTTGCCCAGGATGTCCTCGAGCTTGGCCTGGCTTTCGCGCAAAGCGGCGAGCTCCTGCTCGATCTTGATGGCTTCGAGCCGCGCCAGCTGGCGCAGACGGATCTCGAGGATGTCCTCGGCCTGGCGCTCGGACAGCGCAAAGCGCTCGATCAGCGCCGCCTTGGGTTCGTCGCTCTCGCGGATCAGCGCAATGACCTCATCGATGTTGAGCAGCACGATCTGCCGGCCTTCGAGGATGTGCGCGCGGTCGAGCACCTTGGCCAGGCGGTGCTGCGAGCGCCGCGTGATCGTCGACTGGCGGAACTCGACCCATTCGCGCAGCATCTGCAGCAGCGATTTCTGCACCGGCCTGCCGTCCAGCCCGATCATCGTCAGGTTGATCGAGCTCGAGCTCTCCAGGCTGGTGTGGGCCAGCAGCAGCTGGGCCAGATCGGCCTGGCGCACCTTGGCGCTCTTGGGCTCGATGACGATGCGCACCGCTGCGTCCTTGCTGGACTCGTCGCGCACGCCGTCGAGTACCGCCAGCAGGTTCAGCTTGAGCTGCTGCTGGTCCTGGCTCAGGGTCTTCTTGCCGGCCTTGATCTTGGGATTGGACAGCTCCTCGATCTCTTCGAGCACCTTCTGCGTGGACACGCCCGGCGGCAGCTCGGTGACCACCATCTGCCACTGGCCGCGCGCGAGCTCCTCGATCTTCCAGCGCGCGCGCACCTTGAGGCTGCCGCGGCCGGTGCGGTAGGCATCGGCGATATCGGCCGCGCTGCTGATGATCTGCCCGCCGCCCGGATAGTCGGGGCCGCTGATGTATTGCGCCAGATCGGCCTGGGTCAGCTGCGGCTTCTTGATCAGCGCGACGCAGGCGTCGGCGACTTCGCGCAGGTTATGACTCGGGATTTCGGTGGCCAGGCCGACGGCAATGCCGCTGGCGCCGTTGAGCAGGCTGAAGGGCAGCCGCGCGGGCAGCTGGCGCGGCTCCTGGGTCGAGCCGTCGTAGTTGGGCACGAAGTCCACCGTGCCCTCGTCGATCTCGTCGAGCAGCAAGCCGGTGATCTTCGACAGCCGCGCCTCGGTGTAGCGCATGGCCGCGGCGCCGTCGCCATCGCGGCTGCCGAAGTTGCCCTGCCCGTCGACCAGCGGATAGCGCTGGGCGAAGTCCTGCGCCATGCGCACCAGCGCGTCATAGGCCGACTGGTCGCCATGCGGGTGGAAGCGGCCGAGCACATCGCCAACGACGCGCGCGCTCTTGACGGGCCGCGGCGCGGTGTTGCCGGAATAGCTCAGGCCCATGCGGTCCATCGCATACAGAATGCGCCGCTGCACCGGCTTGAGGCCGTCGCAGACATCGGGCAGGGCCCGGCCCTTGACCACCGACAGCGCGTACTCGAGGTAGGCGCGCTGCGCGTAGGTGCCAAGGTCCAGCGCATCGCCATTGGCTTGCGCCGCCAGGTCCAAAGTATCTTGATCGCTCATGGTTCTCGTTTCTCGTCGAAAGTCCCGCGCGCGCTGCCGGGCAGCGTCATGCGGATGCGGGAAGACTGTGCGCTGCCCTCGGCCCGGGCCGCGGCCACTGGCGCTATCGGCTGGAGCTGGTGGTACAGCGCGAGCACGGTCTTCACATAGTTTTGGGTTTCCTTGAACGGCGGGATCTTGCTGCCCGCGCGGCGCACCGCGCCCTCGCCCGCGTTATAGGCCGCCAGCGCCAGCTCGAGCCGGCCGCCATACAGGTCCAGCAGGTGGCGCAGGTAGCGCGCGCCCGCGGGCACGTTGACGGCCGGGTCGTGCAGCTGCTGCGCCAGGCTGCGTGCGCCCGTGGGCGCGACGCCGAAGCGCTCGGCGGTGGCTGGCATCAGCTGCATCAGCCCGAGCGCGCCCTTGGGCGAGACCGCCTGGGTGTCGAAGCCCGATTCGGTGGCAATGACGGCCTTGAGCAGCGCGTAGTCGACGCCGCTGCGCTCGGCCGCGCGGCGCAGGTGCGGCCGGGCGCTTTTATAGGCCGGCAGGATATCGAAATACGACTGCACGCGCCCGCGCGCGGCCAGCGCCTCGCCCGGGTCCGTCGTGATGTCGCGCTCGGAGTCGAAGCGCGGCCCGCGAAAGAACAGCGTGTAGCGCTCGTCGAGCTGCTCGGCGGCGAAATGCGTCACGCCGCGCGGATCGACAAAGGCCCAGAGATCGGCGCGCGCCGCGCCCGCCACCAGCCCCAGGCACAGCACGCCCGCCGCCAGCAGGCGGTGGCCGATGCGCAGCGGCAGGCAGGGGGCGATGCGGGGCATGGTCAAGGCAGCCTAGATATCGACTTCCACCGCGTCGCCATGCAGCTCCATGAGCTCGCGCCGGGCCGCGGCCTCGCCCTTGCCCATCAGCTTGGTGATCACGCCTTCGGATTGCGCGAAATCGAGGTTCAGCAGCTGCACCGGCAGCAGGCGGCGGGTGTCAGGGTTCAGCGTGGTGTCCCAGAGCTGCTCGGCGTTCATCTCGCCCAGGCCCTTGAAGCGGCTGACCTGGCACTTCTCGCGCGGCACGCCGTCCTTGGCGCACTTCTCGAAGATCGCGGCCAGCTCCTTGTCATCGAGCGCATAGACCTTGACCGCGGGCTTCTTGCCGCGCGCCGGCACATCGACGCGGAACAGGGGCGGCAGCGCCACATGGATGTGGCCGGCCTCGACCAGCTTGGGGAAGTGGCGAAAGAACAGCGTCAGCAGCAGCACCTGGATGTGCGAGCCGTCGACATCGGCGTCCGACAGGATGCAGACCTTGCCGTAGCGCAGGCCCGACAGGTCCGGCGAGTCATTCGGCCCATGCGGGTCGACGCCAATGGCCACCGAGATGTCGTGAATTTCATTGTTGGCGAACAGCCGGTCGCGGTCGACCTCCCAGGTATTGAGCACCTTGCCGCGCAGCGGCAGCACCGCCTGGGTTTCCTTGTCGCGGCCCATCTTCGCGCTGCCGCCGGCCGAGTCGCCCTCGACCAGGAACACTTCGTTGTGCGCGAGGTCGCGGCTTTCGCAGTCGGTGAGCTTGCCTGGCAGCACGGCCACGCCCGAGCCCTTGCGCTTTTCAACCTTCTGGCCGGCCTTCTGGCGGCTTTGCGCGGCCTTGATCGCGAGCTCTGCCAGCTTCTTGCCCCATTCGACATGCTGGTTGAGCCACAGCTCGAGCGTCGGGCGCACGAAGCCCGAGACCAGGCGCACCGCGTCGCGCGAGTTCAGCCGCTCCTTGATCTGGCCCTGGAACTGCGGGTCGAGCACCTTGGCATTGAGCACATAGCTGGCGCGCGCGAACACGTCGTCGGGCATGAGCTTCACGCCCTTGGGCAGCAGCGAATGCAGGTCGATGAAGCTTTTCACCGCCTGGAACAGGCCGTCGCGCAGGCCACTTTCATGGGTGCCGCCGGCCGTGGTGGGAATCAGGTTGACATAGCTCTCGCGCACGGCCGCGCCGTCCTCGGTGAAAGCCACGCACCAGGCCGCGCCCTCGCCTTCGGCAAAGCTGTCGTGGTGGCGGTCGGCAAAGCCCTCGCCCTCGAACAGCGGAATGGCCGGCTCGCCATGCAGGTTCTGCTGCAGATAGTCGCGCAGGCCGCCCTTGTACTGCCAGACCTGCGGCGCCTCGCGCGTCTTTTCATTGACCAGGGTCACCGTGACGCCGGGCATCAGCACCGCCTTGCTGCGCAGCAGGTGCACCAGCTCGCCCAGGGGCAGCTGCGCGGTCTCGAAATACTTGGCATCGGGCCAGACGCGCACTGTGGTGCCGCGCTTGCGCTCGCCGCTGGTGAGCGGCTGGATCTGCAGCGGCTCGATCACGTCGCCGGCGCTGAAAACCAGCCGCGCGCTGTGGCCGTCGCGAAAGCTCGTGACTTCCATGCGCGTGGACAGCGCGTTCGTCACCGACACGCCGACGCCATGCAGGCCGCCGGAGAAGCTGTAGGCGCCGCCCTGGCCCTTGTCGAACTTGCCGCCCGCGTGCAGGCGCGTGAACACCAGCTCGATCACGGGCGCGTTTTCTTCGGGGTGCAGGCCGTAGGGGATGCCGCGGCCGTCATCCTCGACGCTGACCGATTGGTCGGCATGCAGGGTGAACTTGATTTTCTTGCCAAAGCCGGCAAGGGCCTCGTCGGCCGCGTTGTCCAACACTTCCTGCAGGATGTGCAGGGGGTTGTCGGTACGCGTGTACATGCCCGGGCGCTGCTTGACGGGCTCGAGGCCCTTGAGCACGCGGATCGAGCCCTCGGAGTAAGCACTGGTGGAGGAGGATGAAGGTTTAGTCGCCATGGGCTGGGATTGTAGTGCGGCGCAAAGCAAAAAGCTGTATGGACACACAGCATGCCCCTGCAAGGATGACGGCGGGGCGTGCGGCGTCACGCAGATGCCTGCGACCAGGGAGCAATCTGGCTACATTTGCATCATCATGCAAAAAACATTATCAAAACCACTTTCCATGATGCAGGTGCTGTTGTGCGGGGGCGCAATCGTCACTTTGTCCATGGGCATCCGCCATGGCTTCGGCCTGTGGCTGCAGCCGATCACGCAGGAGATGGGCTGGAGCCGCGAATCCTTTGCGATGGCGCTGGCCATCCAGAACATCGCCTGGGGCATCATGGGCATTTTCGTCGGCATCGTGGCCGACCGCTTTGGCGCCTTCCGCGTTTTGCTCGCGGGCGCCGCGGCCTATGCGCTGGGCCTGACGGGCATGGCGCTGTCGACCACGCCGACCTGGTTTGCGCTCACCGCGGGCCTGCTGATCGGCGCGGCGCAGGCGGGAACGACCTATGCGGTGGTGTTTGGCGTGCTCGGCCGCCAGATCCCGGCCGCAAAACGCTCCTGGGCCATGGGCGTGATTGCCGCAACGGGCTCGTTTGGCCAGTTCTTCATGGTGCCCGTGGAGGGCGCGCTGATCGCGCAGATCGGCTGGTCCAATGCGCTGATCGTGCTGGCGATGCTGGTGCTGATCATCGTGCCGCTGGCCTTCGGCCTGCGCGAGCCCGGATTTTCCGCCAACAGCGCGCGGCCACAGCGCGAACAGACGGTGGGCCAGGCGATGGCCGAGGCGTTCCGCACGCCCAGCTTCCTGCTGCTCACGGCGGGCTATTTCGTCTGCGGCTTCCAGGTCATGTTCATCGGCGTACACATGCCCAGCTACCTCAAGGATTACGGCCTGGCGCCCCATGTGGCGAGCTATTCGCTGGCGCTGGTCGGGCTGTTCAACATCTTCGGCACCTACCTGGCGGGTAACCTGGGCCAGCATTACCCGAAGCGCTATCTGCTCGCCGGCATCTATCTCGCGCGCTCGGTGGTCACGGTGGCCTTCCTGCTGGTGCCGCTGTCGCCCGCGTCGGTCTATGCGTTTTCCGCGGCCATGGGTTTTCTGTGGCTGTCGACGGTGCCGCTCACCAATGCCACCGTGGCGCAGATCTTCGGCATCCAGCATCTGTCGATGCTTGGCGGCTTCGTGTTCTTCAGCCACCAGGTCGGCAGCTTCCTCGGCGTCTGGCTTGGCGGCTACCTCTATGACCGCAGCGGCAGCTATGACATCGTCTGGTACCTGTCGATTGCGCTGGGCATCTTCGCGGCGTTGATCAACCTGCCGGTGCGCGAGGTGGCGCTGCCGCGGCGCGCGGTGGCGGCCTGAGCCATGACGGCCCGAACCCTTTTCCCGCGCTTGCTCGGCGCCGTGCTGATCGGGCTGGTGCTGGCGGCGGTGTTTGCGATGTATACGGATCCGGAGTTCATGCTCGTGATGGCGGATCAGGTTTGGGCGTGTTTCTAGGGCAGGCCGTCCATCCTTCGACGGGGCCGCCCAGGCAGGCTCAGGACGAACGGATAAAGCACAAGGCAATAGCCCCGTTCGCACTGAGCCCGTCGAAGTGCCGGTTTTAATCCGCAGGGCAGCATGTCCCTCCACCATCCGCCGATGCCCCACGCTTCAATGCCCTCCTCCCCCTCCCCCTGGATCCAACGCTTCACCCACCTGGTCCCAGAAGGCGGCACCGTGCTCGATGTAGCCTGCGGCCAAGGCCGCCACCTGCACTGGTTTGCCGAGCGCGGCCACCCGAGCGTGGGCATCGACCGCTCGCAAGAGGCGCTGGCCGCGCTGCCGGCGTCTAGTGAAAGACTGTGTGCCGACATCGAAGAAGGAGCCTGGCCGCTGCCCGGCGCGCAGTTTGCGGCCGTCGTGGTCACGAACTATCTGTGGCGCGCACTGCTGCCCACCATCGTCGCCAGCGTCGCGCCCGGCGGTGTGCTGCTGTACGAGACCTTTGCCGACGGCAACGCGCGCTTTGGCAAGCCCTCGCGCGCCGACTTCCTGCTGCAGCCGGGCGAACTGCTGCGCGCCTGCGCGAACGAATTGCAGGTCGCAGCCTATGAAGAGGGATTTCTTGATAATCCACCCCGCTGCGTGCAGCGCATTGCCGCGCGACGCCCGCTGCCCGGCAGCGACTCGCTGGCAGCCCTGTGAAGCGCGGCTTTTTTCCTCGGGAGACCATCCCCGGCCCGGTGCTGTCCCAGCAAGCGCCCTACTGATTGCGCGCACTCGTTAGAATGTCTCTTTCCCGTTTTCAATTGCGGACATGACCTCTTCCACCGTCGCTCTCACTGGCAGCATCGTTGCCCTCGTCACCCCCATGCACGAGGACGGTAGCGTCGACTACCCGAGCCTGCGAAAACTGATTGACTGGCATATTGCCGAAGGCACCGACTGCATTGGCGTGGTGGGCACCACCGGTGAATCCCCCACCGTCAATGTGGAAGAGCACTGCGAGATCATTCGCGTGGCCGTCGAGCAGGCCGCCAAGCGCGTGCCGATCATGGCCGGCTGCGGCGCCAACTCGACGCGCGAAGCCATCGAGCTGGCGCGCTTTGCCAGGGCCGTCGGCGCCGACAGCCAGCTGCAGGTCGTGCCCTACTACAACAAGCCCACGCAAGAGGGCCAGTACCTGCATTTCAAGGCCATCGCCGAAGCCGTGGGCGAACTCCCCATCGTGCTTTACAACGTGCCCGGCCGCACCGTGGCCGATCTCGCGCACGATACGGTGCTTCGCCTCGCGAAGGTCCCCGGCATCATCGGCATCAAGGAAGCCACGGGCGACATCGAGCGCGCCCAATGGCTCATCCGCGAGGCGCCCAAGGATTTC
>JBEVDH010000264.1:0-10059 GCA_040514115.1 Comamonas sp.
CGCTCTTCTGCCAAAATCCCCCGGCTAGGCCCCTGGGGGCCACGAAAAAGAAAAACAGCTATGACTCTGCTCGCCATCATCTTGTCCACCCTGGCCGCCGGCATTGGCAGCGTATGGGTCGCGGCGCTGCTCATGCGTGTGGGTGTTTCCTCGAAGAACGGCGGCATGATGCCGCAGCGCCTGCTGAGCCTGGCCGCGGGCGCGCTGCTGGCCACGGCCTTCATGCATCTGCTGCCCGAGGCCTTCGAGAGCGAGGCCAGCGCGCATGACCTGTTCCTGACGCTGCTGGTGGGCGTGGTCTTTTTCTTCCTGCTCGACAAGGCCGAACTTTGGCACCACGGCCATGAGCATGGCCATGGCCATACCCACGACGACCATTCCAGCCATGCGCATGGGCACGACCACGGCCATGACCATGACCATGGCCACGGTCATGGCAAGTCGACGGGCGGCTGGGCCGTGCTCACGGGCGACAGCGTGCATTGCTTCGGCGACGGCGTGCTGATTGCCTCGGCTTTCCTGGCCGACATGCGGCTGGGGCTGATCGCGGCGGCCTCGGTGCTCGCGCACGAGGTGCCGCACCACATCGGCGATCTGGTGGTGCTGCGCCATGCAAGCGCCAACCGGCGCATTGCGTTGATCAAGGTGTCGCTGGCGGGCGCCGTGACGGCGCTTGGCGGCATCGCGGGCTATTTCCTCGTCGGTCAGCTGCAGGACTGGCTGCCATATTTCCTGGTGCTGGCGTCGAGCAGTTTTGTCTACGTGGCGCTGGCCGACCTGATTCCACAGCTGCAAAAACGCCTCACGGCGCGCGAGACCGTGGCGCAGATTGCCTGGCTTGTCGCCGGCATGGTGCTGGTCACCGTCGTCAGCGGCCTGGCCCACTCACACTGAATCTCCCGCCTCGCGCAGTGCCGCGCGCACGCCCGCGAGCTGGCGGCGCGATACCGCCAGCGGCTCGTCGAGGCCCTGCAGGCGCACGGCCCAGCCTTCGCCTTCCTCGGGGTCGTGGTGCTTTTCCAGCGCGCGCAGCGCGTGGCGCGCGACCAGGGCATTGCGGTGGATGCGCAGGAACTGCGCGCCGTGGCGCGCTTCGATGTCTCCCAGCGCGCTGTCGAGAATGTAGCTTTGCGCCGCGGTGCGCACCGTCAGGTATTTGAGCTCGGCCTTGAAGTAGAGCACCTCGTCGAGCGGTACGCGCTCGGTACGCCCGCGGTCCTGGATCAGCAGCGTGCCGGGGCCGGCCGGCGCCAGGGGCACGCGCTGGCGCAGCAGCTTGGCCAGTGCCAGCTGCAGCCGGCCCAGGCGCACCGGCTTGGTCAGATAGTCCAGCGCATCGAGCTCGAAGGCATTGACCGCATGCAGGCTGTGGGCCGTGACGAACACCAGCGCGGGGCGCCGCGCCAGCGCCTGCAGGCGCGCGGCCAGCGCCAGTCCGTCCGGGCCCGGCATGTGGATGTCCAGCAGCACCAGCTCGAACGCCCCTGACTGCAGCAGCGCCCAGGCCTGCGCGCTGTCCTGCGCCTCCTCCACGACCAGGGGCGGCAGCGCCGGGTCGGCGCGCGCGGCATCGGCCAGCAGCGTGCGCAGCCGGCTGCGCGCCAGCGCCTCGTCGTCGACCAGCAGGATATGCAGGGGAGAATTCACGCCATTGGCTCCAGGGGCAGACGAATGCGCACGCGGTAGCCGCCCTGGTGGCTGCCGGCGCTGAATTCGGCCTGCAGGTCATGCAGCAGCGACAACCGCTCGCGCACGTTGCGCAGCGCGATGCCATGGCCCTTGGTGGACAGTGCGCTGGTCGGGGGCAGGCTGTTGACCAGTGTGATCTCGACGCGCCCCTTGCGCAGCGCCGTGCTCAGCACCAGCGTGCCGCCCTCGGCGCTGGGCTCGATGCCGTGGCGGATCGCGTTTTCCACCAGCGGCTGCAGCAGCAGCGGCGGCAGCCGCGCGCCGCCCACGGCCGGGTCGAGCTGCCACTGCGCGCGCAGCCGCGCGCCAAAGCGCACCTGTTCGATGGCCAGGTAGCGCTGGGCCAGCGCGATTTCCTCGTCCAGCGTGGTGCTGCCATGGGCTTCGGCCAGCGCCGCGCGAAACAGGTCGCTGAGGTCTTCAAGCAGGGCTTCGGCCTGGGCCGGCTCGGCGCGCACCAGCGCGATGGCGCTGTTGAGCGTGTTGAACAGGAAATGCGGGCGGATGCGCGACTGCAGCTCGGCCAGCCGCGCGGTGATCGCGGCGGGGGCGCGGGCGCGCGCGCGCAGCTGCAGCGCGGTCACCAGCAGCGCCGCGAGCAGCGCGCCGCCCACGGCGCTGGCCAGCCAGGGCGACGTGGCGGCGTCGAGCAGCCAGAGCATCGCGCAGGCATAAAGCCCGCACAGCAGCCCCAGGCCCATGCCCGCCGCATGCTGCGCCCGCCCCGGCAGCCGCTGCAGCAGGCGCTTGAGGCCGCAGGCCAGCACCAGCCACAGCAGCGTGCCGGGCAATGTGCCGCTGGTGATCAGGGCCGTGCGCGCGAGCCATTCGAGGGGGGAGGTCGCCGCGAAAAGCGCAGCCGTGGCGACCACGATCTGCACGAACAGCACCGCGCGCAGCACCACGCCGACATGGCAGGCATCGAACACCAGAACGCGCTGCACCGCACCCGCCGTGGGGGCTAGTGCGGGGCCGGATTCAACGGAAGCGGGCGGGGTCGATAAAATTTGCATATCTTGCATTGCGGCAGCCGGTTGTTCCGGCCGTCTTGAACCCTCTGATTATTGCCCCTCCATGTCCAACAGCTCCACTCCGCAACCATCCCACAACCAGCTCGACACCAAGGCCCAGGCCTGGTCGGCGCTGTTTTCCGAGCCCATGAGCGACCTCGTCAAGCGCTACACCTCGAGCGTCTTCTTCGACAAGCGCCTGTGGCAGGCCGACATTGCAGGCAGCCTGGCACACGCCGAGATGCTGTCCGCGCAGGGCATCATCTCGGGCGATGACCACGCCTCCATCCAGAAGGGCATGGCGCAGATCACGGCCGAGATCGAGGCCGGCGGTTTCGAGTGGAAGCTCGATCTCGAGGACGTGCACCTGAACATCGAGGCGCGCCTGACGCAGCTCGTGGGCGACGCGGGCAAGCGCCTGCACACCGGCCGCAGCCGCAACGACCAGGTCGCCACCGACGTGCGCCTGTGGCTGCGCGGCGAGATCGACACCATCAGCGGCCTGCTCGGCGAGCTGCAGAAATCGCTGGTGGAGACCGCCGAGCGCCATGTCGAAGTGATCCTGCCGGGCTTCACCCACCTGCAGGTCGCGCAGCCCGTGAGCTTCGGCCACCACCTGCTGGCTTACGTTGAAATGTTCCAGCGTGATGCCGAGCGCATGGCCGACGTGCGCCGCCGCGTCAATGTGCTGCCGCTGGGCGCCGCCGCGCTGGCCGGCACCACCTACCCGCTGGACCGCGAGCGCGTGGCGCGCACGCTGGGCATGGAAGGCGTGTGCCAGAACAGCCTGGACGCCGTGAGCGACCGCGACTTCGCGATCGAGTTCAGCGCCGCCGCCGCGCTGTGCATGGTGCACATCAGCCGCTTCTCGGAAGAGCTGATCCTGTGGATGAGCCAGAACTTCGGCTTCATCAAGATTGCCGACCGCTTCACCACCGGCTCGTCGATCATGCCGCAGAAGAAGAACCCCGACGTGCCGGAACTCGCGCGCGGCAAGACCGGCCGCGTGGTCGGCCACCTGATGGGCCTGATCACGCTGATGAAGGGCCAGCCGCTGGCCTACAACAAGGACAACCAGGAAGACAAGGAGCCGCTGTTCGACACCGTCGACACCTTGAAGGACACGCTGCGCATCTTCAGCGAAATGGTGGGCGGCCAGCTGAACCCGGCCACGGGCAAGAAGGAAGGCGGCATCAGCGTCAACGCCGACGCGATGGAGCGCGCGGCGCTCAAGGGCTATGCCACCGCCACCGATCTGGCCGACTACCTGGTCAAGAAGGGCCTGCCGTTTCGCGATGCGCATGAAACCGTGGCGCACGCCGTGAAGGCCGCGATCACCGAGGGCGTGGACCTGTCGGAGCTGCCGCTGGCCACGCTGCAGGGCTTTCACCCGCAGATCGAGCAGGACGTGTTCGAGTGCCTGAGCCTGCGCGGCTCGCTCACCGCGCGCAACACGCTGGGCGGCACCGCGCCGGCGCAGGTGCGCGCGCAGCTCGCCCGCCACCAGGCGCGCCTGGGCTGATGCCCGCCACGCGCGGCGCGGCCTGCGGGCTGCGCCGTGCGTATTTTTGATTCCATTGGAGTGCCCGTACATGCGCCTCACGCGTCGCCGTCTTCTGTCCCATGCCGCCGTGCTTTCCAGCGTTGCTGCCTGGGGTTCTGTTCATGCCGCCGATCCGCAGCCTATCCGTATCCTTGTGGGCTTTCCGCCGGGCGGGGGGTCGGATGTCATTGCGCGCCTGCTGGCCGAGAAGCTGCGCGATGCGCTGGGCCAGACGGTGCTGGTCGACAACCGCCCCGGCGCGGGCGGGCAGATTGCGGCGCAGCTGCTCAAGAGCGCGCCGGCCGACGGCCACACGCTGTTTCTCACGCATGACCACACCATCTCGATCCTGCCGCAGGTGGTGCGCAAGCCCGGGTTCGACCCGGAGCAGGATTTCGTGCCCGTCGCCGGTATCGCCACCTTTGTGAATGCGCTGGCCGTGTCGAGCCAGACGCCGGTCAGGAATCTCGCTGAATACGTGCAATGGGTGCGTCAGCAGGGCGGCAAGAGCGCCGTCGGCATTCCCGCGCCGGCCTCGACGCCCGAATTCCTGGTCAAGCAGCTGTCGGAGCGCTTCGAGCTCGACCTCGTGGCCGCGCCCTATCGCGGCAGCGCGCCCATGCTGGCCGACATGCTGGGCAACCAGATTCCCGCGGGCATCGGCGCGGTGCAGGACTTCATCGAGAACCACCGCGCGGGCAAGATGCGCGTGATCAGCGTGCTGGGCGACCGGCGCCAGGCCGCGTTGCCCGAAGTGCCGACGCTGGCCGAGCAGGGCGTCAAGGGTTATGAAGACCTGCCGTATTACGGCATCTATGCGCCCAGGGGCACGCCTTCGGCTTTCATTGAACGTTTCTCGGCGGCCACTTCCAAGGTGCTGCAAATGCCGGAAGTGCGCGATCAGCTGGTGGCGCTGGGGTTGACCGTGGGCTACATGGCACCGAGGCAGCTGGCGCAGCGCGAGCAGGCGTATACGCGGGCTTGGACGGGGATCATTCGAAGGAGCGGGTTTCAGCCGCAGTGAACAAAAAACCCTGCAGGTATGCGGGGTTTTTTTATGGGAAGGGTGCGGGCACCTCCATGATCCAGCGATAAATCATAAAAAGTCGCACGAAACCGTTCGTGGTGAGCCTGTCGAACCATGGGCGGCCCGCTCTCGTAATTGAGCATGGGCCGTCCATCCTTCGACAGGCTCAGGACGAACGGTGATTCGACGCCAGCCACCAATGGCCAGACGGTAGGCACCACCGGCCGAGCCGGCCAAAGAGGGGAACTCCGTGGGAATCAAACAATGGACAAGCGCCGCGCTCGCACTGTGCGTCGGCAATGCGCTGGCGCTGACGGTGCAGCAGTTCAGCCCGCAGGGCGAGGTCGCGAAGGTGCAGCAGGTGCGCGTGCAGTTCGATGCCGCGGCCGTGCGCTTTGGTGACCCCAAGGCCGCGGCGCCGCTGCAGCTGACCTGCAGCGACGCGCAGGCCGCGGCCGGCACCGGGCGCTGGACCAGCGAGCGCGAATGGGTGTTTGATTTCACGCGTGCGCTACCGCCGGGCGTGCGCTGCACCGCGCAGCTGCAGGCGGGCGTCAAATCGCCCACCGGCCAGGCGCCGACGGGCACGACGCGCTGGCAGTTCAGCACCGGCGGTCCGCAGGCGCTGTCCATCGTTCCCTCCACCTACCAGGCCATCGACGAAGCGCAGTTCTTCGTGCTGCGTTTCAACGGTCCGGTGGCGCGCGAGACGCTGCTGGCCAATGGCTACTGCGCGCTCGAGGGCGTGGGCGAGCGCATTCCCTTGCGCTGGATCGAGGGCAACGAGCGCACCGAGCTGCTCAAGATGCGCGGCTGGACCAAGGAAGCCGCGGCCGCGCCGCAGCAGTTCGCGACGCTGGCCTGCAACCGCACGCTCACGGCGGGCGCCAAACTGCGGCTGGTGCTGGGCAGCGGCACGGCAACGCCCAGCGGTGTGGCCACGCGCAACGCGCAGGAGTTCGGCTTCACCGTGCGCGAGCCCTTTGCCGCGGAACTGCGCTGCGAGCGCGAAAACGCCCAGGCCGCGTGCCTGCCGATCCGGCCGATGCGGTTGTCGTTCAATGCGCCCGTGCCGCGCGCGCTGGCCGAGTCCATCCGGCTGCAGGGCGGGGGCGCTACGCTCAAGCCGGTGATCGACGATGACGAGGATTCAAGCGTGCGCCCCGACCCGCAGGGATTGGTCGAGCGCCTGCGCTTCGAGGGCCTGGCCCCACAGACCAGCTACCAGCTGCAGCTGCCCTCCGGTTTCAAGGATGCGGCCGGCCGCACGCTGCGCAATGCCGATGCCTTTCCCCTGACAGTGGCGACCGCCGACATGCCGCCGCTGGTCAAATTCGCGGCGGCGCCCTTCGGTATCGTCGAGCGCTTTGCCGAAGGCCCGCAGGGCCCGGCGTTGCTGCCCGTGACGGTGCGCAAGGTCGAGGCCCAGCTTTCCGGCCAGCAGCTGCAGCCCGCGGGCCAGGTCAGCATGATCGAGCCGCGCAGCGATGCCGAGATCATTGCCTGGCTGCAAAAGCTCCAGGACTATGACTCCAGCCAGATCACGCGCAAGCGCGCCCGCAGCGATGTGCGCGGCCCCCTGCCGCCGGTGATCGACCGCGACAACCGCGACTATGTGCAGACGCGCATGCTGTCGCTGCTCGCGGGCCAGCCACAGGCAAAAGCCATGGCGCTGCCGGCCGCGGCGCCGGGCGACCCGCGGCCCTTCGAGGTGGTTGGCATTCCGCTGACGCCGGGCTTTCATGTGGTCGAGATCGCCTCGCCGCTGCTGGGCGCGGCGCTGCTCGACGGGCGCTATGGCGCGCAGCGCAATATGTATGTGCGCAGCTCGGCGCTGGTGACCAATCTGGCCGTGCATTTCAAGCTCGGGCGCGAGAACTCCGCGGCCTGGGTGACGACGCTCGACAAGGGCCAGGTCGTGGCCGGCGCCAAGGTGCAGGTGTCGAGCTGCAATGGCGAGGTGCTGGCGACGGCCACCACCAATGAACAGGGCCTGGCGCAGTTCCCCGATCTCTCGCCCGAGCCGCCGGCCTGCCGCGGCGAGGGCTACCGCAACGCGGCCTATTTCGTCAGCGCGCGCGCCCAGACCGCGGGTGGCCCGGAATTGGCGTTTGCCTGGAGCGACTGGCAGCGTGGCATCGAGCCCTGGCGCTTCAATGTGCCGACCAGTTCCGAGGCCAGTGCCGATCTGCGCGCGCACACGGTGTTCGACCGCACGCTGCTGCGCGCCGGCGAAACGCTGTCCATGAAGCATCTGCTGCGCCAGCAGACCAGCGGCGGCCTGGCGCTGCCCAAGCCCCGGCCGGCCGAGCTGCGCATCACCCATGTGGGCAGCGGCCAGAGCTTTCGCCAGCCCCTGAGCTGGCGCAACACTGCCAGCGGCGGCCTGAGCGCCGAGAGCCAGTTCGCGGTGCCCGCGGGCGCCAAGCTCGGCGAGTACCAGGTCGAGCTGCGCGATCCGCAGGACAAGCCGTCCTTCCAGCCGCTGGCCAGCGGCTCGTTCCGTGTGGAAGAGTTCCGCTTGCCGGTGTTCGAGGGCCGGGTGGGTCCGGCCGACAAGAAACCGCTGGTGCGCGCCGAGACGCTGCCGGTGCAGGTGCAGCTCAACTATCTGTCGGGCGGGCCGGCCGACGGCCTGCCGGTGCGCGTCTCGGCGCTGGTGCGCGCGCGCAGCCTGGATTTCGCGGGCTATGACGACTTCCACTTCAGCGCGCCGCGCGCGGCCGCCGACGGCCAGCAAAGCGATGACGAGGAGGCCAGCGCGGCGCAGGATACCAAGGTGATTGCCGACGCGCTGCCGCTGGTGCTTGACCGCCAGGGCGCGGGCCGGCTCGAGCTCAAATCACTGCCGCGCGCCAGCCAGGCACGCGAGCTGCTGATCGAGGCCAGCTATGCCGACCCCAGCGGCGAGGTGCAGACGCTGCGCAGCACGCAGACGCTGTGGCCCGCCGCGGTGGTGGCAGGCATCCAGGCCGAGAACTGGGTCTCGACGGCGCGTGAGATGCAGTTCCAGGCGCTGGCCCTCGGGCTCGACGGCAAGCCCCAGGCCGGTGTCGCGCTCAAGGTGCAGGCCGTCGCGCGCATCACCACCAGCAGCCGCAAGCGGCTGGTGGGTGGCTTCTACAGCTACGACAACCAGACCACGCTCAAGGACCTGGGCACGGTCTGCTCGGGCAAGAGCGATGCGCAGGGACGGCTGCGCTGCACGACAAAGATCGCGCAGGCCGGCGAGATCGAACTCGTTGCCACCGCCACCGACGGCGCGGGCCATGAAGCCCAGGCCGCGACTTCGGTCTGGGTCACGCGCCAGGGCGAGCTGTGGTTTGGCGGCGAGGACCATGACCGCATGGAGCTGCTGCCCGAGCAGCGCAGCTATGCGCCGGGCGAGACCGCACGGCTGCAGGTGCGCATGCCGTTTCGCCATGCGACGGCGCTGGTGAGCGTCGAGCGCGAAGGCATCCTGAGCACGCGCGTGGTGCAGCTCGAAGGGCAGAACCCGACGGTGGAGCTGAAGATCGAGCCGGGCTGGGGGCCCAATGTCTACGTCAGCGTGCTGGCGCTGCGCGGACGGCTGCGCGAGGTGCCGTGGTACAGCTTCTTCACCTGGGGCTATCAGGCGCCGCGCGCCTGGTGGAATGCGTTCTGGCACGAGGGCAAGGAATACGCGGCGCCCACCGCGCTGGTCGATCTGAGCCGGCCCGCGTTCCGCTTGGGGCTAGCCGAACTCAAGGTCGATGCCGCGGCCCACCGCATCGATGTGCAGGTGCGCGCCGACCAGGAAAGCTACCCGGTGCGCGGCACGGCGCAGGTCACGATCACGGCCAAGCTGCCCAATGGCCAGCCCGCGGCGGGCGCCGAAGTGGCGCTCGCGGCCGTGGACCAGGCGCTGCTCGAACTCATGCCCAACGGCAGCTGGAACCTGCTCGACGCGATGCTGCCGCGCCGCGCCTGGGGCGTGCAGACCGCGACGGCGCAGATGGAGATCATCGGCCGGCGCCACTACGGGCGCAAGGCGGTGCCCGCGGGCGGCGGCGGCGGGCGCAGCCCGCGGCGCGAGCTGTTCGACAGCGTGCTGCTGTGGCAGCCGGCCGTGGTGCTCGACGCCAAGGGCCAGGCCACCGTCAAGGTACCGCTCAATGATGCGCTGACCAGCTTCGAGATCGTCGCGGTGGCCGATGCGGGCGCGCAGCAGTTCGGCACCGGGCGCACGCGCATCCGCAGCACGCAGGACCTGCAGATCATCAGCGGCCTGCCGCCGTTGGTGCGCGAGGGCGATCGCTTTCGCGCGCAGGTCACGCTGCGCAACACCACCGCCCGCGCGATGCAGGTGCAGGTCACGCCGCGCGCCGCGCCGCTGGCGCTGCCGGCGCAGCGCATCGCGCTGGCCGCGGGCGCGTCGCAGGAAGTGGCCTGGGAAGTGACGGTGCCCACGGCGCCCGCGGGCAGCAGCGATCTGACGATGGCGCTGGACTGGGAAATCGATGCCGAGGATGTGACACCGGGCGCCGCGCCCGCGCGCGACGCGGTGCGCCTGCGCCAGCGCATCGAGGCGGCCGTGCCGCTGAACGACGCGCTCACCACCTTCCGCATCGTCGCGGTGGCTGACGCACAGGCCGGCCTGTTCGGCACCGGCCAGACCACGATCCGCGCCACGCAGGACCTGCAGATCATCAGCGGCCTGCCGCCGTTGGTGCGCGAGGACGACCAGTTCCGCGCTCAGGTCACGCTGCGCAACACCACAGCCAAGGCGATGAAGGTGGAAGTGGCGCCCCGCGCAACACTGCTCACCC
>JBEVDH010000188.1:0-4745 GCA_040514115.1 Comamonas sp.
CTCTATGTCTGCCTGCGCCCGGTGCAGTATTTCAAGGGCGTGCCTTCGCCGCTCAAGGCGCCGGAGAAAACCAACATGGTGATCTTCCGCGAGAACTCCGAGGACATCTACGCCGGCATCGAATACGAGGCGCGCAGCGACCAGGCGAAGAAGCTGATTGATTTCCTGGTGCATGACATGGGCGTCAAGAAGATCCGCTTTCCCGAGACCTCGGGCATCGGCATCAAGCCGGTGTCGATCGAAGGCACCGAGCGGCTGGTGCGCAAGGCCATCCAGTACGCGATCGATAACGACAAGCCCAGCGTGACCATCGTGCACAAGGGCAACATCATGAAGTTCACCGAGGGCGGGTTTCGCGACTGGTCCTATGCGCTGGCGCAAAGGGAGTTCGGCGCGCAGCCCATCGACGGCGGCCCGTGGTGCAAGTTCACAAGCCCCAAGACTGGCAAGGACATCGTCATCAAGGACTCGATTGCCGATGCCTTCCTGCAGCAGATCCTGCTGCGTCCGGCGGAGTATTCGGTGGTGGCCACGCTCAATCTCAACGGCGACTATATTTCCGACGCGCTCGCCGCCCAGGTCGGGGGCATCGGCATTGCGCCGGGCGCCAATATGTCGGACTCGGTGGCCTGCTTCGAGGCCACGCATGGCACCGCGCCCAAGTACGCGGGCAAGGACTATGTGAACCCGGGCTCGGAAATCCTGTCGGCGGAAATGATGCTGCGCCACATGGGCTGGACCGAGGCCGCCGATCTGGTGATCCGTTCGCTGGAAAAGGCCATCCTGAGCAAGCAGGTGACCTATGACTTCGCGCGGCTGATGGAAGGCGCGACCCAGGTGTCGTGCTCGGGCTTTGGCGAAGTGATGATCGCGCAAATGGATTGATTGTCTTCAGCGCAAAAAATCGTTTGCTGACAGCAGCTTGAAGGAAAAGAAATTTTCCCCGAGCAAGATAAGTAGATAAATCGTTTCGCCCCGGGCCGAATCTGCGCAAGACTGTGCTATAGTTCATACATCGACGCAGGGGATGCAGCAAATGCCTCCCTCGCTGAAGAAATACCGCGCGATGGAGCAGTCTGGTAGCTCGTTGGGCTCATAACCCAAAGGTCGTAGGTTCAAATCCTTCTCGCGCAACCAACCTGTTTCGGCTTCGGCTGAAACTCCAAAAAGCCCACTTCGGTGGGCTTTTTGCGTTGTGGTGCAGGAGCGTGCGCTTGGGGAAGCGCAATTTGCGCTCCCTCGCTCACCCGGCTCAGTTCGTTGGATCCGGTGCCCTGGGCGGCCTGCCGGCATTGAAGCCGTGCCTGAATTTGGCTCCCGCGGCGTAGGCCGGGCGGCGCACGCGCATGATCGAGCCGATCGGACGATGGGCTTGAACACCGCACCACGGGCTGAAGGCCAGTGCGTTGTCTTCGGCGGGCGACCGGGCGCCGTCCCACGATGCCTGTGCCTTCATCGTCAGCACGGCGAGGGGCACATAGGGCGACAGTTCCTCGGGCCATTCGACCGAAGCGTCTTCGACCGGCATGCGCTCGATGTCCACGCACAACTGCGCGCGCAGCTCCCAGGTGCCGCCCTTCGCCGCAAAATGCGCGCTCACGGCGTCGCGCAGCCCATGGGTGCTTTGCGACAGGTCCACGGGCGCGTCCTTGAGCGCCACGAGCTGCGGCGCCACGGGGACCAGCGACAGCTTGGCCATGTAGGGGCCCAGCAGCATGGGCACCTGCGTGAAATAGGTTTCGCCCAGAGGGTTCGTCGCCGGGTGGCCGCCCATCGCCTTGAGCGTGGCGCTTTCGCCGCCGGCTTTTTCCACCACGGCCTCGAGCGTGCGCAGCACGGCCGACAACAGCTTCTTGGCGTTGGGCGCCTTGTCGGTCGTGGCGACCAGCAGCTTGAGGCTCCTGAGGAATTTCCTGGCCGTGGGGGCGCTGAAGACCGGGCCGTTGACCATCAGGAAATCCTGCTCGCGCAGCCCGTCGTCCGGGTCCAGGCGCGGGCCGTCGACTTCGAGCACCTTGATGGCGATGCCGCGCGGTGTCGAGACTTTGTCATCGAGCAGGTCGCCGGGCGTGCTCGACAGGCGCAGCGTGACGGGATGGTTGCCCGGCTTGGCAAACACGCCGTGCGCGAAGACCGCGGGCAGCGGCAGCACCTCGAGCGTGCCATGCAGGATGCCATGGGTCTTGGCGTGCACGCTGCGAAACGCATGCTGCTCGTCCTTGGCCACGGTCTCGCTGATGCGCCGCATCGCATCCATCAGCTCCTGGGTCGTCTGCGCTTCGTTTTCTTCCAGGGATTCGTACTCCGGGCGGTAGGCCAGGGGCTGCGCGGGCGCATGGGGGGGCTTGGTGTCGGTCATGGATTTCTCGGGGGGAGGGAGTCAGGCAATGGCGCTTTTGACGCGCACGGGAATGTTCTTGGCCGCCGGCACATGGCTCTTGTGCGCATGGTGCTGCACGGGCAGCAGCGGATTGCATTCGGGGAAGTAGCCGCCCACGCTGCCGCGCGGCAGGTCGTAGGGCACGACGCGCAGGCCCGCGAGCTCGCGCAGATGGTCGTCACACGACACCGTCGTGACATGCGCCATGTCGCCCTCCACCAGGCCGCGTGCGGTCATGTCCAGCGGGTGCATGAACAGCACCTTGCGTGTGCCCCAGACATTGCGAAAGCGGTCGTCCAGGCTGTAGATGGTGGTGTTGAACTGGTCGTCGCTGCGCAGCGTCATGAGACGCAGCACGCTCGGATCGGTCTCGGGCTCGGCCGCAGGCGGCACGATGAACTGGGCCTTGCCGCTGTCGGTTTCCCACTTGCGCTCGCGCGCGGCGTTGGGCTTGGGCAGGCCGCCGGGGTCGCGAAAGCGCTGGTTGAAACCCTTGAAGACCTCGGGCCAGGTGGCCTCGATCGCATCGCGCACCTTGGCGTAATCGGCGACCCAGTCGTTCCACGGCACGCGCGGATTGGGCGGCAGGCAGGCCTGGGCGATGGCGGCAATGATGGCGGCTTCGGAGCGCAGCGTGGCGGCGGCAGGCTGGGCCATGCCATCCGAGGCGTGAAAGCAGCCGGTGGAGTCTTCCACCGCGACGGTCTGCGCGCCGCTGGCCTGCTGGTCGATCTCGATGCGGCCCAGGCAGGGCAGCAAATAGGTCGCGCGGCCCGGCACCACATGCGTGAAGTTCAGCCGCGTGGCCACATGCACCGCCAGATCCAGGCCCGTCCAGGCGGCGGCCAGGCGCTCGGTGTCCGGCGCGGCGCGCAGGAAGTTGCCGCCCAGGCCGACAAACGCGCGCACCGAGCCGTCGAGCACGCCTTCGCAGGTGGCCACCGTGTTGCGGCCCTTCGCGCGCGGGGGCTCGAAGGCATAGAGCTCGGCGAGCTTGTCGAGCGGCGCCAGCTCCGGTTTCTCGGTGATGCCCACGCTGCGCTGGCCCTGCACATTGGAGTGCCCGCGCACCGGGCAGATGCCCGCGCCGGGGCGCCCGATGTTGCCGCGCAGCAGCAGCAGGTTGCTGAGCATGTGCACGTTGGCCACGCCCTCGCGGTGCTGGGTCAGGCCCATGCCGTAGATGCCCAGTACCGCCGCGGCGCTGGCATAGGTCTGTGCGGCAAGCTCGAGCGCCGCGCGTGTCAGCCCGCTTTCGCTCTCGATCGCGCTCCAGTCGGCCGCGCGCATGGCGGCGGCAAACGCGGCGAAACCCTGCGTGTGTTCGGCAATGAAGGCGTGGTCGAGTACGCGCGCGGTGCCAGAGGCCTGCGCGCGGTCATCGGCCTCGATCAGCCATTTGCACAGGCCGGTGATGGCGCCGATGTCGCCGCCATTGCGCACCTGCAGGTACTGGGTGCTGATGGCGGTTTCGGCCGGCGTGAGCATCTGCACGGGCGACTGCGGGCTGGCGAAATGCACCAGGCCCACTTCCTTGAGCGGGTTGAAGGTGACGATCGGCACCTCGCGCTCGCGCGCCGCCCGCAGCTGGTGCAGCATGCGCGGGCTGCTCACGCCGACGTTCTGGCCGAAGAAGAAGATCGCGTCGGTGTGTTCGAAGTCGTCAAGCCGCACCGTGCCCACGGGCACGCCGATGGTCTCGGGCAGCGCGACCGAGGTGCTCTCGTGGCACATGTTCGAGCTGTCGGGCAGGTTGTTGTTGCCATACAGGCGCGCCAGCAGCTGGTACAGGTAGCTGGTCTCGAGCGAGGCGCGGCCCGAGGCATAGAAGATGGTGGCTTGCGGGTCGGCGGCGCGCTGCGCGGCCAGCGCCCGGCCGATGCCGGCAAAGGCTTCGTCCCAGCTGACGGGCAGGTAGCGGTCGCTGTGCGCGTCGTAGCGCAGCGGCTCGGTCAGGCGCCCGGTGCCCTCCAGGTCCAGATCGCTCCAGCCGCGCAGTTCGCTCAGCGTATGGGCGGCGAAGAATTCGGGCGTCGCGCGCTTGTCCGTCAGCTCCCAGGCCGTGGCCTTGGCGCCGTTTTCGCAGAACTCGGCCAGATGCGGCTTGGCGGGCTTGGCCCAGGCGCAGCTCACGCAGGCAAAGCCGCCGTGCTTGTTTTGTTTGCGCAGCGCATTGGCGGTGACCAGCGGCGTGCCTTCGCGCATGACGCTGACACCTACGGCCTTGATGGACCCCCAGCCACCGGCGGGATGCGGATAGGGTGGCAAGGGCAGCGAAGGCGTTTTGGCATCCATGGGGCGTAGGTCGAGAGCAAAAGACACCTCACTGTCCATGGCGTTGAGCCGAACGGTCGTCATCCTCCCG
>JBEVDH010000243.1:0-6488 GCA_040514115.1 Comamonas sp.
GGCTGGCCGAGCAGCATGGCATGGTCAGTGTACGGCAGTCGCGCACCCACAGCGCGCGCTCCACGTACGCGAAAACGGCTCGTCCATGAGCACTATCCACCGGCTGCACGCCCCGCTCAATCGCTGGCAGGCATGTAGCTTTTGCCCTCAAGCACCCCAAGGATTGAAAAGGGTGGCGCCGGTGGCCGCAAAGTCCGCCACGTTGCGTGTGACGACGGTCATGCCATGCACCAGCGCCGTCGCCGCGATCAGTGCATCGCGATCCGCGCACCGGTCCGGGACATGCAGCTTGGCGCAACGCTGCGCCACGGCCGTATCCACGGGCAAGACACGCCCCGTGAATTCTGGCAAAACATGTTGCGCGAGCCAAGTCCGCAACATAGCGCCTTGGGCGGCATCGCGGCGCTCCACCCACAAGACACCCGTCTCCAGCTCCATGATGGTGATCGCAGAAACAAACAGCGCGCCAGCATCCACGGTCGCGGCCCAGGCTGCCACGTTTGCATCGGCTTTTCCAGTTCTTACCTTACGTAGCTCAGAAACGACATTGGTATCGAGCACATACATCATTGGAAGTCAGCCGGTCGGGTCGCGATGTTGGCGCGTGGCGGGTTGAAGTCAATGTCTTCCACCCCGGGCATGGCCAGAGCGTCCGCAATGTTGCGGCGCTGCTGAGTAAGTTTTTGGTAGTCGAGAAAACTGAGCAGCACATGGGACGGCTTGCCACGGTCCGTGATGAAAACCGGACCGTCCTGCGTGGCCTTCTTCGCCTTGGTCACGTCGTGATTGAGCTCACGACTGGAGAAGGTAGTGATGGTCATGCTCACCTCCTGGTATTGATCAATGCAGGTATGTTACTACAAAGTATCAGTGCACTGTTTAGGCAGTTGTCTTGCAGTCCACCCCCGCAACGGTATCTTGAAGATCAGCCATTACATCAATCTATGCCGTCTCGAGGGCGAGTCGTTCAACCAAGCCATGATTGTTGGCGGCTCGCCCGAGCGCCTGACTCCCCGTGCTGATGACGGCATTGGTGCCGCCTTCGCGCTGACCCCGCTGCTGCTGGCGGCCGACGCGCCTGGAAAGGAAATCCTTCATCCGGTGGCCGTGGTGATCTCGGCGGCTTGGTCAGTTCGACCTTGTTGAATTCCCAGCTCACGCCACTGCTGTTCTGGGTGTTCGGCCGCGCGCCGACAGAGCGCCTGCGGCGCGCGTCCGAGGTGCCCGCCAAAGAAGCTTTCCAGCCCCCACGTTCCAGGGCTTCGCGGGCGGGTGTCGACCTCGATGCGGAGCACTCTCGGTTAATTCGTCGAGGACGTGGAACGTTCTGAAGCGTCGTCCTGATCACTGCGCATCGGACATGAAGTCGCAACTCCAACCCTGGTTCGTCTAGGCAGCGGCCTGCAATCGCCACTTGAGGTGTGCACGCAGTCGCTTCTTGCCATGCCGGGGTATGTTCAGCTGCCGCTCGCCTTATCCGTGCCACACCACTGGCATGAGCGCCAAGTGGGGCTATATGCGCTTCAGCGTCGTGTACTCATCCTGCTACTGACAAAGGTGCGACATGTGCTCACTGCCTTCGTCAGCCGTCCATGCTCCGGGGTGGGCGCCGACACAACGACGAGGTCGATGTCTGCACGCGCAATTAGCGCTTCTGCGCTGCCGAATGCATGTCCGATTCCGAACTGCCTTGCGGACTCTTGAACCTTCGTCAGGTTCCGACCGGTCTGTGCAACGATATCGAAGTCATCCAGCGTGCAGGGCGGGGATATGGCCATGGCGCGCCCATTCGCCACTACCGATAATTCCGACACGTTTTTTGCTCATGATGATGTCTGGCCTGCGTGGGAATTATTTGCGCGGTGACTCCCCCTGTCTTCGAAATGCGGTAGAACGTATTCGCCCAGTTCGGCGAGCACTTCGACGGCCGGGCGCCGTGAGATTTTCATGTTGAAAGCGATGTGCGACACCCCTTCGTCGCGCTGGCGTTTCCAGCGTTCGATTGGCGCCTTGCGCCCACCTGTCACTCCTTGCGAGGTGATCGCGCGCCGCATGAATGGCTGGGGGAAGGACAAGGCGGGCGGCAGCCGCCCGGCGCAGCGATCGGCCGCCGCACTAGGCTGTCGGTATCCGGTTGACGAGGTCTTCGCCGCGCTCGAAAGCGCTGATGCTCTCGATGGTCGTCTGCATGATCTGACCGATCGCTTCGACGGTGAAGAAGGCCTGGTGGCCGGTGACGATCACGTTCGGGAAGGAGACCAGGCGCTGGATCACGTCGTCGGTGATGATGGTCGAGGACAGGTCCTGGAAGAACAGGCTCGCTTCCTGTTCGTAGACATCGATCGCCAGGCCGCCCAGCTGCGCAGTTTTCAGCGCCTGGATCGCCGCCTCGGTATCGACCAGGCCGCCGCGGCTGGTATTGATCAGGATGGTGCCGGCTTTCGCTGCCGCCAGGGTCTGTTCATTGACGATGTGCCGGGTCTCGTCGGTCAAAGGGCAGTGCAGCGAGATCACATCGCTTTGCTGCATCAGTTCGTGCAGGTCCACATAGCGTGCGCCGGCCGCCTCGAAGGCGGGCGAGGGGTGCAGATCGTGGCCCAGCACCGTGCAGCCGAAGCCCTGCATGATGCGCGCGAAGATGGTGCCGATCTTGCCGGTGCCCACGACGCCCACGGTCTTGCCGTGCAGGTCGAAACCCATCAGCCCGTCGAGTTCGAAGTTGCCGTCACGGGTGCGCATGCTGGCGCGGGCGATCTTGCGGTTGACGGCCAGCAGCAGGCCGACGGCGAACTCGGCGACGGAGTGGGGTGAGTAATCGGTGACGCGCACGACCTCGATGCCAATACGCGCGGCCGCCTCTGCATCCACATGGTTGTAACCCGTCGAGCGTGTGGCCACGACCCGTGTGCCCTGCTGCGCGAGCAGCGTCAGCACCTGCGCATCGACATTGTCATTGACAAAAACACAGACCGCAGGACAGCCTGAAGCCAACGCTGCAGTCTCGGGCGTGAGGCGATCCTGGATGAAAACCAGCTCATGCCCGGCCTGGCTGTTTGCCTTTGCGAGCATCGATTTGTCGTAGCGGCGAGTGCTAAAGACGGCAACCTTCATGACCAGGATCCCTTGTGGAAAACGTTTTGTAACCCATGGAAGGTTAAACTAAATTTTTATCCTGGTCGCATCAGCGCACGAAGTTATGGACTGGCTTGCAAGTTTCCTGGCGGCGCAGCCGCTGCTGGCGGTTTTCCTCACCATCGCAGTCGGTTATGGGCTCGGTGCGGTAAATGTCAGAGGCTTTGCGCTGGGCTCGGGGGCGGTGCTGTTTGTCGGTCTGGCCGTTGGCGCCGCGGCGCCCAGGCTGTCTTTGCCACCGCTGCTGGGCAATATCGGGCTGATGCTGTTCCTCTACGGCGTGGGCATTGCCTATGGTGCCCAGTTTCTGCGGGGCCTGAGCAGCGCCGAAGGCGCGAAGGCCAATCTGGCGGCGCTGACCGCGGTGATCACGGCCCTGGCGCTGACGCTGGTCGCCGTGCGATGGCTGCCGGGCACCGAGCTGGCCAAGGCGTTGGGCGCGTTTGCGGGCGCGGGCACGAGCACCGCGGCGCTGCAGGCGGCGCTGGCCGTTTTTGGCACCGACCCCGCCACCGGCTATTCCGTGGCCTACCCCATGGGTGTGGCGGTGCCGATTCTGATGCTGGGCTTGTACAACGCGTTATTCAAGCCAAAGCTCGACCGGAGCAAGGCGGCCGTGCTGCATACGGAGGAAGTGGATGTCCAGGAATTTGCCGTGCTCGGCATGAGCTTGGGCGAGGCCTCGGCCAGCCTGCCCACCGGGGTCTCGATTTCGGCGCTGCGCCGCGGACACCACAACCTGCCGGCCGATGAGCACACGGCGCTGCAGCGCGGTGACGTGCTGCTTCTCACCGGCATCGACATGCCCGCGCTGCGCAATGCCGCATCGCGCTTCGGCCGATCGGATCCCGGACGGATGCTACGCGACCGCCAGGACCTGGACTATTTCCGGTTCTTCGTCTCCAACCCGCGCACCGCGGGACAACAGCTTGCCGACCTGCAGATTCCCGCCGCGCTCCAGGCCCGTATCCTGCATCTGCGCCGCAATGACGCCGACCTCGACGCCTTGCCCGAGCGCCGCCTGGAGTTCGGTGACCGCGTCGGCGTGCTCGCGCCCAGGGCCAGCTTCGCGGCGCTGGCCGCGATGTTCGGCGACTCGGTACGCAGCACCGGCGAGGTGAACTACATCGGCGTGGGGGTGGGCGTGACGCTGGGGCTCGGGTTCGGCGCGATTGCCTGGACGCTGCCCCTGGTCGGCACGTTCTCGCTGGGCTTTGCCGGGCTGCTGCTGGTCGCGCTGCTGCTGGGCTGGCGGCGGCGCACCGGTGCGCTGCAGTGGGCCATGCCGGTGTCTGCCAACCTGGTGCTGCGCAACTTCGGCCTGACGCTGTTCCTGGCCGTGGTGGGCATCTCGTCCGGCGCGACCTTCGCTGCCACGATTGCGCAAAGCGGGCTGCTGTACCTGCTGCTGGGCAGCGCCATCGTTGCGGTGCTGGTCGCCGTGACGCTGTTCATCGCCATGGCCGTGTTCCGCCTGCCCTTCGACACCGCGGCCGGCGTGGTGGCGGGCGTCACGGGCAACCCGGCCATCCTGTCGTTTGCCAACCGCATCGCGCCCACCGACAAACCCGACATCGGCTACGCAATGATCTTTCCCTCGATGACGGTGGTGAAGATCCTGATCGTGCAACTGGTCGCGGTGTGGAGCCGGTGACGGGCTGCCGAGCTCACCAGTAGCCCAGCAGCTTCCACCAGACGCTGCCGACGACGGCGAAGATCAGCAGCTCGAGCACGCACATCACCGCTCCGACGCGCCACCAGTTGCCCAGCGTCACATAGCCGCTGCCGAAGATGATGGGCGACGTGCCGGTGGCATAGTGGGTCAAGGTCATCATGATGGACGAGCCGGCCGCCATGAGCAGCATGAAGGGCACGACATACTCGCCGGGAATCAGTTGCGCGCCCACCGTGAGAAAGGCCAGCAGCATCGCGCTGATGTGCGCCGTTGTGCTGGCAAACAGATAGTGCGAGAAGACGAAGACACCCACCAGCACCGCGGCCGTGGCCAGCCAGCCCATGCCGCTGGCCACGATGGCGTCCTTCATGCCCAGGGAAAACCAGCTGATGACGCCCAGCTTGTTGAGCTGTTCGGCCAGCATGACCAGCGCGCCGAACCACACCAGGGTGTCCCAGGCGCTTTTCTCCGACAGCACGTCGTCCCAGTCGATGGTGCCGGTGATGATCAGGATGAACAGGCCCAGAAAGGCCACGACGGTTGGATCCAGCAGGAAAGCCGGCCCCGCGAGCATGGCCGGCACATTCGCCCAGAGCAGCAGCATCAGGGCAAAGGTTCCGAGCATGACTTTCTCGCTGCCCGACAGCGGCCCCATCTTCGCCATCTCGGCGCGCGCGTAATCGACGGCGTTGGGCGTGGCCTTGAGCTGCGGCGGCGACAGCAGGTAGATCACCAGGGGCATCAGCAGCAGGCACAGCAGGCCGGGCAGCAGCATGCACAGCGCCCAGGTGGTCCAACTCAACTGAAATGTCTGGTTCGTGGCCTTGGCCACGAAATCCACGACCAGCGGGTTGGGGGCGGTGGCCGTCAGGAACATCGCCGAAGTGATAGGGTTGGCATGGTAGTTCACCAGCGCCAGGTAGGTGCCCACCTTGGCTTCGGTGCCCTTGGCGGGATCGGAGTCGAAGGCGTTGGCAATCGACTTCATGATCGGGTGGACGATGCCGCCGCCACGCGCCGTGTTGCTGGGCGTGAAGGGCGCCAGGATCAGCTCGCACAGGGTCAGGCCGTAGCCTATGCCCAGGGTGCGCTTGCCCATCAGCGCGATGAACTGGAGGCCGATCCGATTGCCCAGCCCGGTTTTCTTCAGGCCGCGCGAAATCAGGATGGCCACCACGATGAGCCAGATCAGCGGACTGGAAAAGCTGCTCAATGCATCGGCAATTGCGCCCTTCGACGAGCTGGAGGTGACCTGCGACAAGGAGACGATCACGATCGCCATCAAGGCCATTACCCCGATGGGCATGACCTTGAGAATGATGGCGACGATGGTCGTCAGAAAGATCGCCACCAGGCTCCAGGCGTGCTGCGACAGGCCCTGCGGAGTCGGTATCAGCAGCAGCACTGCCAGCACGGTCGTCGTGATCAGGGCCGGGCCGACCCGAAACGGCACTGCTGATTTGAAGTAGCGAATTGCCGCCAGCAAGCTGTTCCACATATGCCAACCCTCTCGTTTAATTGTTATGGACCTTCAGACCCGTGCCCGCCATTTCAGGCGTTTGCGCGCCTGGCGAACAGGCATGCAGAAGTCACCCGTTGCCGGGAATTGTGACCCGGTTTTACTTGACGTCGATCAAGCAGCAGAGCACGCAAGGGGGCAGCAACGCTTGCAGCGTAAGTG
>JBEVDH010000274.1:0-8382 GCA_040514115.1 Comamonas sp.
GTGCGGGAAAAGCTGTTCCGCTTCACCGGCGACGAGCTGCCCTACACCTCCACCGTGGTGCTGGACAAGTTCACCGAGGAAAAGAGCAAGGAACACAAGCGCTTCATGCGCCTTGCCGTGACCATCATCGTCGAGCGCGACGGCCACAAGGCGATGGTCATTGGCGACAAGGGCGACCGCCTCAAGCGCATCAGCACCGAAGCGCGCCAGGAGCTCGAACGTCTGCTGGACGCCAAGGTGTTCCTCGAGGTCTGGGTCAAGGTGCGCTCGGGCTGGGCCGACGATGAAGCGCGCGTGCGCTCCTTCGGCTACGAATAGCCCGCAAGGCCAGCATGGCCGCCAAGCGCGTCTCCGAGGAACCTGCCTTTGTGCTCCATCGCTATGACTGGAGCGAATCCAGCCTGATTCTGGAGGTTTTCACACGCCACCGGGGCAGGGTGGCGCTGGCCGCGCGCGGGGCCAAGAAGCCCACTTCCAACTTCCGCCCGGTGCTGCTGCCGCTGCAGCCGCTGCGCGTGACCTACACGCTGGGCGCCGAAGGCAACGCCGAGATCCACACGCTCAAGGGCGCCGAGTGGGCCGGCGGCCATGTCATGCCTTCGGGCGAGGCGCTGCTCTCGGGCATGTATCTCAACGAGCTGCTGCTGCGCCTGCTGGCGCGCGACGACCCCTACACGGCGCTGTTCGATGTCTATGGCGGCGTGGTGCGCGTGCTGGCCGGCACCCAGGGCGAGGCGCTCGAGCCGGTGCTGCGCGCATTCGAGCTGGTGCTGCTGCGCGCGCTGGGCCTGCTGCCGAGCCTGGCCGAGGAAACCATGACGCTGTCGGCGCTTTCGCCCGAGGGCCGCTACACCCTCGTGCCCGAGGGTGGGCTGCGCCAGGCCGCGGCCGGCGAGCGCGCGGCGCTCAGCGGCGCGCAATGGCAGGCGATCGAGCAGGCACTGGGCGCCGACCATCTGCCGCAGGCCTACACGGCCACGCTGCGCGCGGCCGCGCCTGCCGCGCTCGCGCTCAAATCCCAACTGCGCACGCTGCTGCAATACCATTGTGGCAACCCGCTGCTGCGCACCCGCCAGCTGATGATGGATCTGCAAAACCTATGACCACTCCTGCTTCTTCCCCGGCGCCCCGCACCGCACTGTCGGTCAATGTCAACAAGGTCGCGCTGGTGCGCAATACGCGCCATCTCGGCGTTCCCAGCGTGACGCGCGCCGCGCAGCTGTGCCTGGAAGCCGGCGCGCAGGGCATCACCGTGCATCCGCGGCCTGACGAGCGGCATATTCGCGCCAGCGACGTAAGCGCGCTGCACGCGCTGCTGCAGCAGTGGCCCGAGGCCGAATACAACATCGAGGGCAACCCCTTCCACAACCTGATGGACTTCATCCGCGCGCAGCGGCCCCATCAGGCGACCTTCGTGCCCGATGGCGAAGGCCAGTTCACCAGCGACCATGGCTGGAGCTTTCCCCAGGATGCCGAGCGCCTGGCGCCGCTGATTGCCCAATGCCGTGCGCTGGGCGTGCGCGTGAGCCTGTTCATGGACCCGATTCCCGAACAGATGGCGGCGGCCAAGGCCGTGGGCGCGGACCGCGTCGAGCTCTATACCGAACCCTATGCCGCGGCCTGGGGCACGCCCGCGCAGGCCGAGCAGCTCGAGCGCTACCGCGCCGCGGCGCAGGCGGCGCTCGATAATGGCCTGGGCGTCAACGCCGGTCACGACCTGAGCCTGGACAACTTGGCGGCCTTTGTCGCCGGGGTACCAGGCCTGCAGGAAGTCTCGATTGGCCATGCGCTGATCGGCGATGCGCTCGAGCGTGGGTATGCCGGTGCGGTGCAGGCCTACCTGCAATGCATCGACTCCGGCATGGCCTTGAAAAAGGCCTGAAGCCATGATCTACGGCATCGGCACCGATATCTGCGACGTGCGGCGCATCCGCTCGAGCCTCGAGCGCCTGGGCGACCGCTTTGCCGAGAAGGTGCTGGCCGAGGGCGAGCTCGCCACCTGGCGCGCGCGCAGCGCGCGCTGGCCGGACCGCGGCGTGCGCTACATCGCCACGCGCTTTTCCGCCAAGGAGTCGTTCAGCAAGGCCATTGGCCTGGGCATGCGCATGCCGATGACCTGGCGCCACTGCGAGATCGTCAATCTGCCCAGCGGCCAGCCGAGCATCGTGCTGCATGGCGCGCTCAAAGACTGGTTCGAGGCGCGCGGCCTGCAGGTGCATCTGAGCGTGACCGATGAAAGCGACTACGCGGCGAGCTTCTGCGTGGTCGAAAAAAAGACCACGGATTGATTTTTCCCCAAAGGACAGGCCGGACATGACCGAGCACGCACCCCTCATCATCGACATCGCGGGCACCGCCCTCACGCCCGCCGACCGCACGCGTCTGGCGCATCCGCTGGTCGGCGGCATGATCCTGTTCGCGCGCAACTGGGAAAGCCGGGCGCAGCTGCTGGCGCTGACGGCCGACATCAAGGCGGTGCGGGGCGACCTGCTGATCTGCGTGGACCATGAAGGCGGGCGCGTGCAGCGCTTTCGCACCGATGGCTTCACCCATCTGCCGCCGATGCGCGCGTTCGGCGCGATGTGGATGGATGATGGCGCGGGCGCCAGGCGCCGCGAGGGCAGCGGGGCGCTGCAGGCCATGGATGCGGCCACGGCCGCCGGCTATGTGCTGGGCAGCGAGCTGCGCGCCTGCGGTGTTGATTTCTCCTTCACGCCGGTGCTCGACCTCGACTGGGGCGAAAGCGGCGTGATTGGCGACCGCGCCTTCCATTCGGACGCGCGCGTGGTCGCGGCGCTGGCCAAGAGCCTGATGCATGGCCTGCTGCAGGCCGGCATGGCCAACTGCGGCAAGCATTTTCCCGGCCATGGCTTTGTCAAGGCCGACTCGCACACCGACATTCCCGTGGATGCGCGCGGCCTGCAGGCCATCCTGGCCGACGACGCCGCGCCCTATCCCTGGCTGGCCTCGGTGCTGACCAGCGTCATGCCCGCGCATGTGATCTACCGCAAGGTCGACGCACGCCCGGCGGGCTTCTCGGCCAAATGGCTGCAGGACATCCTGCGCGGGCGGCTGCGCTTTGACGGCGCCATTTTCAGCGACGACCTGAGCATGGAAGCCGCGCGCCGGCTTGGCGGCCAGACGCTGGACTTCACGCAGGCCGCCATCGAGGCCCTGAACGCGGGCTGCGACATGGCGCTGCTGTGCAACCAGAGCCTGGACGGCGGCGCGGCCGTGGACGCATGGCTCGAAGGCATGCAGGCCGCGCGCGAGCAGGGCCTGTGGCAGCCCAGCGCGGACGGCGAATCGCGCCGCCTGGCGCTGCTGCCTGAAACCCTGCCCCAGAGCTGGGACGAACTGATGCTCCAGCCAGCCTACCGCAACGCGCTGGACCGGCTGCCCTGAAAGTGCCGCTGCGGCCGGTGCCCAGGGAGGTCAGGGCGCTGTTGCGTGCCCCGGCGCCCCCCTGGGCCGGGTCAGAACCGGCCTTGCTCGGCCTTGCGCAGCGCCACCGCCTGGGCATGAAAGCCTTCGGCCCCTGCTTGGAGTTGGGCCAATTTCTGATTGAACCCGCTGATACGCGGATTCCCGGATGCATTGGGTAACCCCTTTGAAGCCCCGGTTCTTCTCGTTTCCGGGCCTGCTGCAGCCGCAGCGTGGGGCTTTTGACTGACTGGTGCTTCGGCCAGCGCCGGCTTGGGCTCCTTGGCCGAGGGGGTAAATAAACGCTTGATCGCCGTCGCGAAACCGCTGACCAGCGCGCCCAGTCTGCTGGACAAGTTGGAAAAGAAGTTCTTGGAGCCCGCGCCGGCCTCGCTTGCGCGCGCCCTGTCGGCGCCGGAGCCGACGCCAATCTGCCGATCGGCCATCGGACCGGTGCCCAGCTTGACCTCCTGGTTGACAACCGGTCTCTGGAATCGGGAAGAAAATGCGTCCAGGCTTTTGCTTTGGGCATCGAGCGCGGCGAGGTTTTCCTTGGGGTCGTTTTTTGTGATCGCTGCAGCAAATGCCTGATGGGATATACCGCTGGACAGTCCGTTGATGGCCATGATGAGACTCCGGTTTCAAGCGCGAAGCGGGGCGACAGCGTCGAAGAAGGCCGGGGCCGCGTCGGAGCTTTCCCGCTCCGCAATGAACTCCTGCCAGGCTATGCCGATATCGGCGGTCTTGGCGACCAGGACGGCCAGGCTGTCGGCCGTCAGGTCGCGCAGGGGCCGGCGCATGCTCAGGCTGATCATGTCATCGTCGGGCAGCATGCCCAGGGTCGCGCCGCAGGTGCCGCTCCACAGATGATTGGCCTGCAGCAGCAGGCGAGCGGTCTCGGTCCAGCGCTGCGGGTTGGGAACCGCCAGCAGGCTGCACAGCAGCACATCGGCTTCATCGTCCTGTCCGTCCAGTTGCAGCCCGACCGGCAGGCCATCGATCACGACCTCCTCGGTAATCAGCAGCGCTTCGGGCTCGAGTCCGATTTCCTCTGCAAAAGCGGTGAGAAGGTCTTGATAGGGCTGGAACATATGCAGCTTCTCCTTGCATTGGTGAGTGCATATTCGTAACCAGGCAGGAAAACAAGTTCCTTTGCGTGGCCAATGCATGCAGCAGCCTCCGTGCAGTTGGCAGCAAGTCAGGATGAATGTCTGGTTTATCGGCCTGCGGCAGGTGCTCGTCGCCAAAAAAGCCATTTACCGGGTTTTTATCAATCAACGGGTCGGTCGCGAGCGTATCTTTCAGACTCGTCACCGACGCTTCAAACGCGGCGGCATCCTCAGGCGCCAGGAGTGTCACTTTGACGGAGGCTTCGGATCCATAGTGCAAGGCCTTGAACAGTGCCGCAGGGGCGTTCCACATCGCCTTCGGCATATCGGAGAGCCCTGACATCAAGCTGCGCAGGGCGGTTTCGGCCTTTTGCAGAAGGGACGTTCCCTGGCCATCGCCATTGTCCAGCTGACGCTGCTTGAGGTCCTGCATGCCGTTGGAAGCCGGCCTGCCGGCGCCTTCGGCAAGCATTGTCCTGACTGCGGGCGAGGTGCCGGCCAGCAGGGCATGCGATTCATCGCCATCCTGCAGGCGCTGCCCGGTCTGGCCGTCGCCCACGGCAATCGGGCGCTCGCTCAGAGCGCCCAGCCCACTGCGGGCTTTGGTGTCGATGGCCGGGGAAGAGTGCGCAGGGGCGGCGGCAGGGGCACTGTCCATGCCGCGCAGCGCAATCTGCGGGCCGGGGCCGATGCCGATGCGGGCGGCGAAGTCACCCATGGCGGGCTCTCAGGCGAAGGAGCCAAACTGCATGTGGAGCAGCGCCGGCGGCTCGGCAGCGCCTTTGCTGACATAGTCCTTCCATGCCAGGCGGGTATCGGCCATCCATCCGAGCCGGGCCGCGAGCTTGCCGGCGTCGAGCCCCGGCAGCGTGCGGCGCATCGACAGGGTGACCATGTCATCGTCGGGCAGCACGCCGAGCATGCCGCCGCGGGTGCCGGTGCCCGCATGGTTGGCCCAGAGCAGCGCCCGCGCCACCTGGGGCCAGCGCCGCGCAGGCACCGGGCCCAGCAGGCTGCACCGCAGGATTTCGCCTTCCGCGGCGCCGGTTTCGAGCTGCAGGCTGATCGCCAGGCCATCGATCACGATTTCCTGCGTCTGCAGCAAGGAGGGCGCATCGAGCCCGATTTCTTCCGCCAGGGACGTCAGCAAGGCGTCGTAGAAGGGGCGCATGGATATTGACAATTACGGTGGACGACCCTATGTCACCCCGGTGCCCGACTAGTTCCACGCCGCGTCAGCCGCCGGTTCGGGCGCAGTGCCTGAGCCGTCCGGCTCAGCCGTGCGGCGCGCGCGTGGTCAGCGCCTGCGCCGCCGCCTCTTCCGCCGCCGACGGCGGGGCGTCGTCGGGCGCATGACCGTGGATACCGCCCCGCCAGCGACGCACGACGCGCTGGAAGATCAGCGAGTTCGGGATCTGCAGCAGCGTGCCCTCGCGGTGCTCGGGAGAAGCGTCCTCGAGCGTGGTGTAGAGCATGTTGATGTCGATCACCCGCCCCTTGGCGCCGGGCTTTTCCGCGGTATCGAGCAACTCGATGTAGTCGCCCAGCCGGTAGGGGCCGACGGTGACGATCAGCAGTGCGCAAAACAGGTTGGACAGCACGCTCCAGGCGGCGAAGAACGCGACCGCGCCCACCGTGGCAAAGCCCGTGAAGGCGGTCCAGAGCACCGTGGCCGAAACCCCGAAACGCTCGAGGATCAGCAGCACCGTGGCGGCAATGACCAGCCAGCGGATCACGCCGCGCAGCGGCACCAGCAACTCGCGCGGCAGCGCATAGTGGGCGCCGGCGCGGTAGATCACGCGCTTGAAGAACAGGTTGATCAGCCAGGCGGCAAACAGGATCAACAGAATCTGCGCGGCCGGAATCAGCAGTGCCAGCCACTCCTGCAGCCAGGCAGGCAGATGAACGGAAAGACGATGCATGGCTCCAATCGGTCAAAAACGGGGCGGGTAGAGGAATTTTCGGCAGCAGCCGGCGATGCGTAAAGCCTATCAGTTATCGCACAGCCCAACATTAATGGAGCGGGCTTCTCCCATCAAGCGGGGACATCGAGGAAGGGCTGCCCCGCACCGAGGATGTCCGTCCCCCTCCACCGGAGGATGAGAGGGGGAAGCGACGAAGTCGCTCAGGGGGTGCCTTTAATTCATATTCAGCGTTGTTCGATCGTATCCATCTGCATCTCGAAGCTGAAGAACCGGTCCCGCCCCTGCGCCTTGGCCGCATACAGCGCCTGATCGGCGCGCATCACCATGCTTTCGGCGCTGGTGCTTTCATCGGGAATGCAGGTCGTGATGCCGCCCGAGAGCGTGAGCACGGTGCCCAGCGGCGAGTCGGGATGGTGGATGGCGCGCATGCGCAGCATCTTGCCCAGCGCGCGCGCAAAGGTCATTGCACCCGAACGCGGGGTGTTGGGCAGGATCATGGCGAATTCCTCGCCACCGTAGCGTGAGGCGATATCGCGCGGGCGCATGCAGACGTCGCGCAGCAGCTTGCCCACCGAGCGCAGGCATTCGTCACCCTTCACATGGCCACAGCTGTCGTTGTAGCGCTTGAAATGGTCCAGATCGCAGAGCATCAGCGTCAGCGGCTTGTTGTCGCGCTGCGCCGAGACGATCTCCGCATGCAGGATGCGGTCGAAGCCCCGGCGGTTGACCAGGCCCGTGAGTGCATCCATCTCGACCATCTCGTTGAGCCGCTGGTTGGCCACATGCAGCTCGGCCGACATGGAGATGAGCCGCCGGCGCATGTCCAGCAGACGGCGCATCGCACGCAGCTTGGCGACCAGCACGATCGGCTTGACGGGCTTGACCAGGTAGTCGTCGCCGCCCGATTCGATGCCGCGCCAGACGTCCAGATCGGTGTCGAGCCCCGACAGGAAGATGATCGGGGTCCAGTCGCCGGGTTCTGACTCACGCATCTGGTGGGCGACGCCGTAGCCATCGAGCCCGGGCAGGCGGATGTCAAGCAAGACCAGATCCGGGCGGCGCAGCTTGAACAGCTGCAGCGCCACCTGGCCATCGGCGGCTTCCATGACCTCGCTCACGCCTGCATGCTGCAGTTCCAGCACCAGCGAGGCGCGCATGGACGCCTGGTCTTCCACCACCAGCACCGAAAACGGTGCGGTATCCGCATGGGGCGAGGTGAATCGGGCCGCGTTGGGTTCAATGGCTAGGGGCGTCGGGATCACTTCGGGTTCCTTCAGGAGTCGCAGCGACTCCCCGGCAAAGCACGCCTGCGCGCCAGATGGCGCCAGGAGATACAAGTGTAAACGCCGGCCGCGGCACTCGGGCTATCCCGACTGCCGCCAGGGCTCAATGTTCGCGACGCAGGGCCGGGAACAGGATCACGTCGCGGATGCTGGTGCTGTCGGTGAGCAACATCATCAGGCGGTCCAGGCCGACGCCGCAGCCACCGGTGGGAGGCATGCCGTACTCGAGCGCGCGCACGAAGTCGTGGTCGTAGAACATCGCTTCGTCATCGCCGCTGTCCTTGGCTTCGACCTGGGCGTTGAAGCGCGCGGCCTGGTCTTCGGCATCGTTGAGCTCGGAGAAACCGTTGGCGAGCTCACGGCCGGCGACGAAGAACTCGAAGCGGTCGGTGAGGAATGGATCTGCATCGTTGGCCCGCGACAGCGGGCTCACTTCGGCCGGGTACCCGAAGGCGAAGGTCGGCTCCATGAAGGTGTCTTCGGCGTGCTTTTCGAACAGCTCGATCTGCAGCTTGCCCGCGCCGTCGCCGGGCTTGAACTTGATGCCGTTCGCCGAGCACAGCTCGCGTAGATAGGCGACGTCACGCGCACGCGACGCGTCGAAGCCCGGGGTGTTGGCAACCACGGCTTCGAGCACGGTCA
>JBEVDH010000066.1:0-28830 GCA_040514115.1 Comamonas sp.
CGCGGTGCCCAGCGTGCCGCCGCTGCCGATCAGTTCGCCGAGCTGCTCGGGCAGGTTCTGCATGGCCTGGCTTGTCATTTTCGTCATTGCGGTCCTTTGCCTGCGTCCGTGGCGCAGCGGGCGAGCGCTGCTCTTGTGCGGAAGGAGGGGGTCAAATCCGGTTCTGGATGGAAACGTTGGACTCGTGCATCTTCTTCATGACGGTGCTCGCCGTCTCGAAAGCCTCGCCGCGCTTGTTGGTGTAGCTTTGCAGGCGCAGCATGAACATCTGCTGGGTATTGCTGTTGGTGTCGATCTGGCCCTTGATGGTCGCCGCCGCGGTCTTGAAGGCGGACAGGCTGACGTTGGAGTAGCCGGTCGGTTTCGGACCGTTTAACGTCATGCCAAAAATATGCATCTCTCTGCGATTTGGATCGTTGTTGTACGCATCGTTCGACGAGAATCCCGCGCCGAACAGCTGAGTGCGATCCATGCCCAGGTCGGTCAGGGCCGCTTCCAGCGCCTTCGATTCTTCCGCACTGATGCCTCGGGTTTTATTCGGGTCGTTCTCGCTGCCGAACTTGTCGACCATGCTGTTGATCAGCTTCAAGGCCTCGTTGAGCTTGGTGGCCTTGATGTTGTTGGCCTGGACCTCTTCGATCTGGGTCTGCAGCTGATCGTCCATGTTCTTGACGCGGTCCATCTGCACGGCCATCAGCGCATCCTCCAGGTTGAACGGGGCGCTGCTGGAGGGCGCTATCGATGGGGAAGCGATCCCCTGGTTGCCGAGATTAATGCTGCTCATGGTGCATTCCTTTAAGGAAGGAGAACTAAAACCCGGTTCAGATCATCGGGCGGCGGCGAGGGCTGGTGCGGCCCGAGGGCGCGGCAAACGAGCGCCGCGCGATTTCCTCGCGCACTTCCTGCTCCACCGCATCCATGTCGGCCTGGACCGCCTGCCGCGCCTGCTCCTGATCCGCGTCGCTCATCTGCGCTTGCAGCCGCGCGCGCAACTGCACGGGATCGATGCCCAGGCGGCGAAACTCCTCGTCGCTCGCCGCCAGGTCGCGCTCCACTTGTTCGATCAGCGCCTGCGCCTGGGCCATGATGGATTGCGCGGTGTCTTCGGAGCTGGCCATGGAAGCGTTCCTGTAATGACAGTGAAAAAATGAATGTGTACACCTGGGGACTGCTGGTGAGTAACCAGGAGCGCCGCAAGGTTCCAACGAGAGTGGGAATGGCGGCCTGGGGCGGCGGCACTCCGGGAACTTTGCCGTGGTTTCTGTTACATAACCCAGGCGTTCCCCGCGTACACACCCGTTTCACCCGCCGCAGTCCATGTCCAGAATCGACGCTTCCAACCTCTCGTCTTTCGACGGCACAGGCATGCAAAGCCCTGCCGGGGGCGGGAGCCAGTCGGCGGTGGGGCAGTTCGCGGGCCAGCAGGTCCGGCTCGATGATGTCGACTCGATGCTGGCGAATGCCGCCGAGGAAATCAGCATGCACCACGCCGAGAAGGCGGAAAGCAAGCATTCCTCCGAGCGCAAGAAGGAGGCGCACGAGCCGATGGAGGTCATGGATGCCGAGGCCATCATGGCCTACATGGATGCGGCCCAGGGCTTCGAGGATGCGGAGCAGCTGGTGCAGCTGGCCAAGCGCATGCTGTCCGGCCAGGGCGATCCGGCGCAGCATGCGCGCCAGGCGTTTGGCGAGCCGACCCAGCAGTTCATGGCGCTGCAGTACGCGCTGCAGCAGGGCGAGCGCGAAGGCGTGGCGGGCGATGTGCTCGAGGCGCTGCACGATGCGCTGCTGGACCTGGAGATGGCGCATGGCCCGGCGATCCGCGCCGACATCAACACCATCGGCACGGCCGCGCAGGCCGGCGCCAGCCGCGCGGATGTGGCGCAGTTCCAGTCCACCTACCGCGATGTGGTGCTGGGTGAATCCTCGCTGGCGGCCACGCTGAAGATGGCGCTGGAGCGCTTTGGCGACAAGGATTTTGCCGCCGGTCTGCAGCGCCTGACGCAGGCCCTGGGGCAGGATCTCTCGGCCGCGCGACCTTCCACCGCGCCGGCGCGGCTGCAGAGCCTGGTGCAGGATCTCTACCACCTCGAAGTGACGGCCACGGTGCTCGATGGCTGCCGCGCGCTGCAGGCCGAGCTGGCGACCCGGCATGGCGTTGACGACATGTCGCCCGTGGCGCTGATGCGCGGGCTGGTCGATGTCAGCGCCGAAAAATGGGTGTCGGCGCAGCGCTTCACGGGCCTGAGCCAGAGCTGCGGCGCGGGCGAGCCGCAGCCGCAGATCCTTTTCATGACCCGCGTCAAGGCGCTGCTGCGCGAGATGCCGGTGCAGGTGTTCGTTGACGCCGAGCAACGCCAGACGGTGTTCAACGCCGCCCAGGAAGCGTTGGACAAGGCCATTGACCTCGAGGAGTATTGAGATGCGGCAGATGGAGCGGGCGCTTGCGGAATTCGGCCAGGAGATCGGTTTGGCAGCGCTGGAGCCCAGCGCCGAGGGGCATGTGCAGCTGCGGCTGGCCTCCGGGGCGCTGCTGGGCGCCTCGACACACGGCGAGGAGGTGGTGGTGCACTATGCCGAGCCGGTGAACCACGGCGCGGCGCAAGAGGTTTTCAAGGCGATGCGCAAGGCCGGGCGCACCGAGGGCGCGGCCGACCCGGTGCAGGTCGGGCTGCGCAGCACGCACCAGGGCGAATGGCTGGTGGTGGCCACGCGGCTGCCGATCCAGCACTTCAGCGCAACGGAAGTGCATCGCCTGGGCGGCTACCTGCGTGCCTGGCTGGAGCAGGCGCGGCAGTAGGCGCTGCGGCGTTATTTGCGCGTGCAAGGGAACGACAGGGCGCCCGCGGTTACTCATGCAGTACGGCGCATCGTGCGCTGTCTTGCCGCCGTTTCGCCGCCCAAAGAGCATGCCATGTCCGACCTTCGCATCCAACATCTGGTTCTCGACCGCGGTATCGAGAGCATCACCCATGCGCAGACGAATGCGCAGCAGGCCCTGCCGCAGGGCGGCGGCGATTCGCTGCTGGCCGACATGGGCGTTCAGGGTCACATGGAGAAGCTGCTGCGCCAGCCCACGTTCGACAGCCAGCTCGATGCGCACCTGCGACCGGTGCTCGAGGACCGCGCGCTGCTGCAACCCTCGGGTTCGCGCGAGGCCTTGGAGATATGCCGGCAACTGCTGGGCGAGGCAGCCTTGCGCTACCAGGAAGGCTCGGGCGAGGCACGCGATCTCGGGCGGGCCGTGCGCCTGGTGACCGAGGAGTCCAGCCTGCGTGACATGGCGCAGATGCTGCGCAGCGCGCTCTACCAGGGGTGATGGGCGTGGGTCACGCGCTCGATCCCATGGAGGTCGCCACAGGCCTGGAGTTCATGGACCTGCTCGCCTATATCTACCTGCAGCATGGCCTGCCCGACAAGGCGGCGGTGCTGCTGGCGGCGCGCGACCTGCTGGCGCCCGACGACGCGCGCGTGCTGCTGTCGCTGGCATTGGCGCAGGTGCGTTCGGTCAAGCCCGCCAAGGCCCTGCAGACGCTCGAGCGGCTGGTGCTGCTGGGCGCAATGGGCGCCGAATTCCACCTGGTGCGGGCCCAGGCGCTGCAGGCGCTGCAGCGGCAAGAAGAAGCCTTGAGCGCGATGCGCGCCTATGTCGCGATGCAGCCGCCGGCTGCGTCCCGTGCCGCGGCGACGCCCGCGCCCTCCACCTGATCGCTCCCATGTCGCAGTCCGTTGCCTTTGCCCGTCTGCAGCGTGTGGTCCAGCTGGCCACCAGCCGCAATGACCTGATCCTGGCGTTTTTCCTGGTGGCGGTGATCTTCATGATGATCCTGCCGCTGCCGACCTGGCTGGTCGATGCGCTGATCGGCATCAACATGACGATCTCGGCCATCTTGCTGATGGTCGCGATGTACCTGCCGTCGCCGCTGGCCTTTTCCTCGTTTCCCTCGGTGCTGCTGGTGACCACGCTGTTCCGGCTGGGCATCTCCATTGCCACCACGCGGCTGATCCTGCTGCAGGGCGATGCGGGCCACATCATCGACACCTTCGGCAACTTCGTCGTCGGCGGCAATCTGGTGGTGGGCCTGGTGGTGTTCCTGATCCTGACCATCGTGCAGTTCGTCGTGATCACCAAGGGCGCCGAGCGCGTGGCCGAAGTGGCGGCGCGCTTTTCGCTCGACGCGATGCCGGGCAAGCAGATGTCCATCGACGGAGACATGCGCGCCGGCACCATCGACATGGAGGAGGCCAAGCGCCGGCGCCAGATTGTCGAAAAGGAAAGCCAGCTCTACGGCGCCATGGACGGCGCGATGAAGTTCGTCAAGGGCGATGCGATCGCCGGGTTGATCATCGTCGCCGTCAATTTGCTGGGCGGGATCGTGATCGGCACCATGCAGCGCGGCATGACGGCGGCCGATGCGGCCAAGAGGTATTCCGTGCTGACCATCGGCGACGGGCTGATCGCGCAGATTCCGGCGCTGTTCATCGCGATCTGCGCCGGCATGATCGTCACGCGCGTGCAGACCGGCGACGGCCCGTCCAACGTTGGCAAGGACATCGGCGCGCAGGTGCTGGGCCAGCCGCGCGCGCTGATCATCGCGGCCGCCGTGGCGCTGGGCATGGGACTGATCCCGGGCATGCCGCTGCCGGTGTTCCTGGTGCTGGCGGTGGTGGTCGGCGGCATTGGCTTGACCCTCATGGGCGGCATGCGCCGCGTGGTCGACGAGAAGACCGGGGTGGTGACCGAGGTGCCGGCCATGCAGCCCGCGGGCGACAAGCGCCCGGCGCCCAAGAGCGACGGCAGCGACGAGTTCGCCCCCACGGTGCCGCTGCTGATGGATGTGGCCGCGGCGCTGCAGTCGAGCTTCGATGCCGAGGTGCTCAATGACGAGCTGCTCAAGATCCGGCGCGCGCTGTATTTCGATCTGGGGGTGCCGTTTCCCGGCATCCAGCTGCGCTTCAACGAGTCGCTGCCCGCGGAAAGCTACAACATCCTGCTGTCGGAGGTGCCGGTCTCGCAGGGGCGCCTGCGCCCGGGCTATCTCCTGGCGCGAGAAACCCCGGCCAACCTCGATGCGCTGCAGATCCACTATGAGGCCGATCGCAAGTTCCTGCCGCATGTCCCCACGCTGTGGGTCGACGCCGCGCTGCGCGAGACGCTGGGCCGGGTGGGCATCTCCTTCATGGACACCAGCCAGGTGCTGGCCTATCACCTGGCCTTCGTGCTCAAGAAATATTCGGCGGACTTCATCGGCATCCAGGAAACCCGGTTCCTGCTCAGTGCCATGGAGGGGCGTTTTCCGGACCTGGTCAAGGAGGCGACGCGCGTGCTGCCGATCCAGAAGATCGCTGAAATCCTGCAGCGCCTGGTCTCCGAGGACATCTCGGTGCGCAATCTGCGCGCGATTCTCGAGTCGCTGATCGAATGGGGGCAAAAGGAAAAGGATTCGGTGCTGCTGACCGAGTACGTGCGCTCCACGCTCAAGCGCCACATCAGCAACAAGTATTCAAGCGGCTACAACCTGCTGCCGGCCTATCTGCTCGCGCCCGGCGTGGAGGACACGGTGCGCAGCGCGATCCGCCAGACTTCGGCGGGCAGCTATCTGGCGCTGGATCCGGCGGTGAGCAAGGCGCTGGTGGACAACATCAAGAAGACCGTTGGCGACCTGAGTGCCAGCCAGCAAAAGCCGGTGCTGCTGACCTCGATGGATATCCGCCGCTACATGCGCAAGATGATCGAGCAGGACCTGTACGAGCTGCCCGTGCTTTCCTATCAGGAGCTCACGCCCGAGATCAATATCCAGCCGCTGGCGAGGGTGGATCTATGAGGGGCGCCGCGGCGCCGCGCGCCCCCTCCCGCTCAGACCTTGGCGAGGCCTTCGTCCAGGGTATCGGCCACGGCAAACAGCGCCAGAAAGCCGCTCATGTCGAAGACTTCGCGCACCATGTCCTGCAGCGATACCAGCACCATCCGGCCCTGGCTGGCGCGCAGTTTCTTGCCCGTCAGCAGAACCACGCGCAGGCCCGCGGAGCTGATGTAGTCAAGCCGCGAGAAGTCCAGCACCAGGCGCTGGCAACCGGTCTCGAGCTGCTCCGTGAGCAGGCGTTCGAGCTCGGGCGAACTGCTGCTGTCAAGCCGCCCGCCGGGGCAGACGATGAGGATGTCGCCGCGGCGTTCTTGTTCGAGATTCATGGACCGGACCTTTTGCTGGAAGTTGCAGATGGCGCAATAAACAACGCCGTTCGATTGTATGGGGCAGGCCCGCAATTGCGCAGGGTCTGCGCGGTCGGTGCGCGATATTTCCTGCGCGTTCCCCGGAGGTGCCGATGATGGACACCGAAGCCCCCGAACGCGTGGCCCAGGTGCCGGGCGCGGGCGCGTTGCGCGCCGCTGCGTCGGGCGTTGCTGCGCCGGGCGTGGCCGCGCTGGCTGCCGCGGCGCCCGCGCCGCACATGCAGCTGCGCATTCTCTCGGGCTGCCACACCGGCGCACGTCTGGGCATCGCTGCGGGGGAGCTGCTGCGCATTGGCTGCGACGATGACTGCGATGTGCTGCTGCGCGACAGCGGCCTGGCGCCCGGGGAGGCGGCGCAGGTGCAGTGGCAGCAGGGCCGCTGGTCGCTGCAGGCGCCGGGCGTGGCGGGTGGCGCGCCCGCCAGCCACGCGCTGGGCAGCCCGGCGCTGCTGGGGTCGGTCAGCCTCACGGTCTGTGACGAAGATGCGCCATGGCAGGCGGCGCTGGCGCCGCCGGCATCCCCGGTGCCCGAACAAGCGTTGCTGGAAGAACCCGTGCTGGACAGCGATGTGCTGGCGCCGGCACCGGCGCAGGACGAGCCGCGGTTGCTGGCGCCTTTGGACAGCGCGGCAGCCGGCGAAGAGATGCTGCCTGCGCCGGGCGCCGCCGCGTTGCGCAATACCGCCGGGCGTGGCCGCCTGCCGGCGGTGGCGCTGGCCATCGTGGCGGTGGCCCTGCTGGGCGGCGCCTGGGCCGCATGGACGCTGGCGCCAGCGCCGGTGCCGCCCGATGCGCCGCAGATGCCGGTGGGCAAGGCGGCGCTGTCGCCTCAAGCCCAGGCCCAGGCCGTCAAAGACGCAGGCCTGGCCATTGCGCTGGCCGATCCGGCGTTGCGCCTGCGCCTTGCGGCCAATGCCGAAGGCGGTGTCACCGTGAGCGGCTGGGTCGACAGCGTGGAGCAGTTCGACCGGCTGGCGCAGGCCCTGTCGAAGCTTCGGCCCCTGCCCCGGCTGGCGGTGCGCACCGCCAGCGAAGTGCTGGATGCGCTCTCGGATGCAGGGTCGGCGCAGGGCGTGAAACTGCAGTTCGCGCTGCAGGGCGCGGGCAAGGTGCAGGCGCGCGGCGTGGTGGCAACGCCCGCGCAGCGCCAGCTGCTGCTGGCGCAGCTGCGCGCACGGGCACCCGCGGGCATTGAGATCGTCGACGCCTTGCGCGTGGCCTCCGAGCAGGGGCCGGCCATCCGCAGCTGGCTGCAGGCCCAGGGCCTGGTGGTCACGCGCGCCGAGTGGGATGGCGAGCAGCTGCAACTGGGCGTCGATGTCGGCGCGCCGCAGCGCGGCGTGCTCGAGCGCCTGCTGGCGGCGACGCCCTCGCCTTTGACCGAAATTCCTTTTTCGCTGCAGACCCGCGAGCTCAGGGCGCAGGCGCCGGCCCCGGCCCAGGCGCCGGCCGAGCGCGCGCGCATCGGCGATGCCGGGCTGCCGCTGCGCATCCGCAGCGTGGTCGGCGGCGCGGCGCCCTATGTGGTGCTGGCCGATGGCGCCAAGCTCCAGCCCGGCGGGCGCCACGGGGGCTGGCAGCTGGTGGCGGTCGCGCCGGACCATGTGGTGTTCGATGGCCCCAGGCGCCTGGAAATAAGCCGATGAAAATGCTTTTGCCCGATCTCATGACGTCCGCCCGACCCGAGGCCTTGAACGCGTTCGAGGAGGGGCTGCGCGGCCCGGATGCGCCGCAGGTGCGCGCGCAGGCCGTGGCGCAGCTGCAGGCACTGGAGCAGCGCGTGCGCGCCGCGATGTCCGCAGGCGCGGCGCCCCAGCGCTACCGCGAACTGACAGCCCTGCTCGATGCCTGCCTGACCGCGCAGCAGGTGCTGGGCCCTGGCCCGGCGTCTGCGGCTTCCTCCTCCATGGGCGCATCCGTGCGCCTGTCCTGAACCCTCCTCACTGCAGTCCGCAGTTGTTTGCAACCCTGAAAGGATTTATCCCATGTCAAGCCCATCCAGCATCACTTTTGATTCGATCAACGGCTCCATTGCCAAGATCACCGAGAGCCGTGAGGCCTCGCTCAAGACCACTCTCGAAGGCATGGGCCAAAGCCCCAGCACCGCCGACATGCTGAAGATGCAGCAGGAAGTGCAGCAGTGGAGCATCTACACGCAGATCCAGAGCACCATCGTCAAGGAAGTCTCCGACGCGCTCAAGGGCGTGATCCAGAAGGCCGCCTGAACCCGCCGGGTGTTTCAGCGGTTGGATGTCGCTGGAATCACCTCGGCCACGTTCAGCAGCAGCATCGGCGGGTACAGCTCGAGCGCCTGCGCCGTGGGCAGGTTCACGAGCAGCGAAAAGCGCTGCAGCGTCGACGCCGCGATGGCGCCGACGGGCTTTTTCTCGACCAGGATCTGGCGCGCCATCGAGCCGGCGTAGCGGCCGACGTTGGTGTCGTTGGAGAACAGGCCGAACAGGCAGCCCGAGCGCCGCACGATGCTTTCCGTCGCGCAGAACGTCGGCAGTCGGTAGCGCAGCGCGGCCTGCGTGACCACATCGCGGTGGGTGAACGCGAGGAAAGTGATCGGGCCGATGTAGAGCAGATCGGCGCCGCGCGCCGCGATGTCGGCCACCAGCGGCGCGATCTGCGCCGCGTCGGGCGTCTCGCCGAGGCTCGCTTCGATCACCTCCAGGCCCTGGCGCCTGGCCTGCGCCTGCAGGTTGCGCAGGATGGTCAGCGAATTCGGCTCGGCCGGGTTGTGCAGGTAGCCGATGCGCCGGAACGGGCGGTAGGCCTGGATGGCGTTGAACTGCACGTCCAGCGGCGCCACATGGCTCACGCCGGTGATGTTGCCCCCGGGCTGCGCCAGGTTGCGGATCAGGCCCGCGTTGACCGGGTCCGTGACTTCGGTGAACACGATCGGCGTGCTGCGCAAGGGGTTGGCGCCGCGGCCCTGGTCGTGGCGCCCGGCCAGCGCCAGCGCCGTGGGCGTGCCCCACACATAGACCAGATCGGGGCGCAACGCCGCGACCTGCTGGCGCAGCGCGGGCGCCTCGGATGGATTGCCGCTGAAGCGCACCTCGACATAGCGCACCGGGACGTTCTCGCGCTCCAGGTAGCTGCGAAAGCCGGCCTCGGTGCTTTGCGGCGCGCGCGGCAGCACCATCGCGATGGTGAAGGGCGGGGCCGCTATCGGCGGGGCCGCCACCGGCAGGGCCGCCGTCGGCGGGGCCGCTTTGGCGCCGGCCGCAATGCAGCCCAGGGCAAGCCCCAGGAGCAGCGCCGGGCGCAGACGGGAAAGCAGGGCGTGGTACTTCATGGCGATCCAGGCAGGGGGGAGGGGGAAGCGGCGGGCGCGGGCGGGCGCAATGCCGGCAGCATGCCCAGCGTCGCGGCGGCGAGAAACAGGCCGATGGCCCACATGGCCCCATCGTGGCCGAACGCCGCGACCGCCCAGGCCGTGGCAAAGGGCGCGGCAATGCTGCCCAGGCGCTCGAGCAGACGAAACGCTGCCAGCGCCTGCTCGGGGCTCGCGTGCTGCGGCTTGCCGGCCTGAGGCTCGAAGAGTTCCGTGACCAGCGCCAGCTGGGTCGAGCACTGCAGCGCCTGCGCCAGCCCCAGCAGCGCGCAGCCCAGCGCCATGCCGGGCACGCCGCCCACGCCGGGCAGGGCCCAGCAGGCCAGCGTGCCCAGCAGCCCGCCGGCAATGAGAAAGGGCGCGCGCCGGCCACTGGCATCGGACCATTGCGCAAACCAGGACACGCTGAGCGCAAATACCAGGAAATACAGCAGCAGCGCGCGCCCGGTGACGGTCTCGGGCTGCTGCAGCGCGCTCATCTGCAGCGGCACGACGACGACCAGCAGCGTCACCGCGACCAGGCGCGCGGGCAGGCCCGCGCCGAAGATCACCGCCAGCGCGCGCGGGTTGCGCAGCACGGCCGCATAGCCGCGCCATCCGCCCGTGGCCGAGCCGGCGCTGGCCGCTGCCGGCACGGGCGCCAGGCGCCGGCTGGCGACCGCCGCCAGCATCAGGCACAGCGCGCAGGCGATGAACCCCACCGCGGGGCCGGCCTGCGCGGCGACCATGCCGCCAAACGGCGGGCCGACAATGCCCGCAGCAACGATCGCGCCTGCGATCTGGGTCATTCCGCGCGCGCGCTGTGCCGGTGGCGTGATGCGCACCAGCGCGATCTGAGCAAGGATCAATGCCAGGCCGTAGGCCATGCCCGCCAGTGCGCGCAAGGTCACCAGCGCCTGCTCCGACTGCGCTGCGCCGGTCGCCATAAGTGCCAGGCTGCCGGCCAGCGCCGACAGCACCAGCCCCGAGCGCGGATCCATGCGCCGCGCCAGCGCCGGGCCGACGGGCTGTGCCAGCGCCAGCGTGGCCATGAAGGCCGCGACCGGCAGCCCTGCCGCCATCGGCTGACTCAGTTGCAGCCCCAGCAGTGGCATGTCGAGCGCAAACAACGTCAAGAACGGCCGCAGCAGCTCCTCGGACAACGCGATCAGGAAAATGACCAGGCGCAGCCGGGTCAACTGCGCGGTGGTGGCCGGGTCCGGCGCGGCGGCGGTGAATGTGGCCGCGACGTGTCGCACGATCGCGGCCCAACCGCTCGCCGCTCCCTGGCCGCAGCGTGCCAGGCGTTGCGCCGCCAGCGCGCCAAGGGTGGAGCGCTGCCAGCGCCCGCGCGCGCATTCGAGCAGCAGCACCGCGGACACGACCAGGGCCAGCGCCAGATCCAGCAGCATGCCGGCGAGGTCTCGGTCGATGTAATCGGCCGGGTAGCCGGCCTGCACGCGCGCGCCCTGCGGCGTTGCGGGGGACCAGCGCAGTTCCTGCGCCGCCCGAGTGGCGTTTTCCTCGTGCCGGCTGCGCTGGTGGGTGGCATGCAGTTGCGCCAGGGGAATGCCCAGGTCCTGCGCGTGCGCGATCTGCTGGCCCAGCGTGCGCGCCATCGCATCGGCGTTCTCGGCCATCTGCTGGGCGACCAGCGGGCGCGCCGTCTCGCGCTCGCTCCAGACCATGGCCACCGGCGTGGTCGCGTAGACCAGCGCCGCCAGCAGCGCCAGCGCGCGCGCGCCGCGCGCGTGCCGCTCCTCCTGCCAGTGCAGGCCCAGGCGCCACAGCGCCGCCCAACCCAACAGCAGCGTGAGCAGCAGCAGCGGCGCCATCTGGGCCAGGATGCGCAGCGCCGCGGCCCGGGCCCGGGCCTGCGTCGGGCGCAGGTCGAAGCTGATCCAGAGCTGGGCGCTGGCGTGCCCGCTGGCGTCGGCCAGGGCGCGTCCGACATGCAGCCGGGTATCGTCGTGCTTCACCAGCAACGGCTGCGTGGGCCCGCCCCCCGTCAGCTGGCGTTGCCAGGGGGCGCGAACCGCACCCGCGCGTTGCGGGTCGCCGAAGCGCGCAAGCAGCGTGCCGTCCATGGCATACAGGTGCAGTCCGAGCAGGTGCGGCTCCTGCTGCTGCAACTGCTGCAGCCGCGCGAGCCATGCCGTCTGCTGCGCCGGCGCCACGCCGGCACGCATGCCAGGCTCGGCCTCGAGGCTGATCTGCTGGCTCAGGCGCACCAGGCGTTGCTGCGCCAGATCGGTCAGCAGCTGCTGCACGTGCCAGCCGATCAGTACCAACGACAGGCCGAACAGCACGCCGGCGCAGAGCGTGGAAAACAGCAGGGCTTCGCGTCCCAGCGCGCGCGCGGCGGTGCTCATGGGCCCACTCTTGTTCTATAGTCGCAGCACCGGTTGCCGCTTGCGCGGCAGCGCCAAGTCCTCTTTGCCGGAGCCGTTGCTTGCCGATCCATCCGCCGCCAATCCTGTCTGTTCCAGAAGCACTGTTGCAGTTGCCGGGCGCGCACCTGCGCATCCTGGGGCCGCAGGATTTCAGCGCCTGGAGGCAACTGCGTGACGAAGTGATCGACGGTCTCGAACATCCCGACATGTATGTGCGCGAAGACGACGAAGCCGCGTTTTTCGCGCAGAACACGCAGCCCGGCGGTGAATGCATAGGCGTATTTCTCGACCAGGAACTCGTGGCCTACGCCATGCTGGGCCTGCCCGCGGCGGCCGCGCCCAGCCATCTGGGCGCGGCCATCGGCATGGCGCCGCGCGAGCAGGCCGGCGTGGCCCACCTGGCCAGTTGCATGGTGCGTGTGCCCTGGCGCGGAAACCAGCTGCAGGCCCTGTTGCTGAAGCTGCGTTACGGCCTGGCGCAGGCATATCACCGGCCGCGCTGCCTGGCGATGGTGTCGCTGCACAACGCGGCCAGCCGGCACAACCTGCTGGCGCAGGGCATGTGGATCGAATGGACCGGCGTGATCGACGGGCTGCAGCGCCATGTGCTGCAGATCGACCTGCACGGCCGCGCACGCCTGGATATGTCGCGCGCCCGGCTGATAGCCGGCGACGACTTCGGGCAGCTGTGCGCCGCGGCCGCCGAGGGCTATGTCGGCGTGGAGCAGGTGCGCGCGGGCGCGCGGCTCATGCTGCGCTACGTGCGCCGCCTGCCCGATGCGCAGCCCGCGCCTCATGGCGCAGTGCCCCGGTAAGTCAGCGCGACGACGGTGATGTCGTCGGCCTGCGCCGCGCCGGCTTCGAAGCGCCGTACCTCGTCGACGATATGCTCGGTCAGCTGGCGCGTGGGCCCGCGCTGGCCGGGCCGCGCGCTGAACGCCTGCACCACCTCCAGCAGCCGCGCATCGCCCAGCAATGCGCCCTGGGCATTGGTGGCCTCGGTGACACCGTCGGTGTAAAGCAGCAGGATGTCGCCGGGCTCGAGCTGCAGCGTGCCTTCGTGGTAGTGCTGGCCGTCCATCACGGCCAGGCCCATGTTGCGGCCCTTGGGAAAGAACTGCGCGCCGCCGCGCTGCAGCAGCAGCGGCGGATTGTGGCCCGCGTTGACGTAGGTCAGCTGGCCCGTGGACAGCTGCAGCACCGCATAGAAAACGGTGACGAACATCATCTGGTCGTTTTCCAGGCACAGCTGGTCATTGAGCGCGGCAATGGTCGCGCCCGGCGCGCGCAGGAACAGGGCGTTGCTCTTGAGCAGGGTGCGCGAGATGGCCATGAAGAACGCCGCGGGCACGCCCTTGCCCGATACGTCGGCAATGACCAGCGCCAGGTGGTCTTCATCGAGCGCGAAGTAATCGTAGAAGTCGCCGCCGATTTCCTTGGCGGGAATCATGGACGGGGCGATTTCCACCTCGCGCCGGTTCGGTGTCTGGCGCGGCAGGATCGACAACTGCATCTCGCGCGCGATCTCGAGCTCCTGCTTCAGGCTGGCCAGCATGGCCTGGGTCTGGACGGAGGCCTGTACTTCACGCAGCAGCTTGAGCAGCCGCCCCTGCTGGGTGCTGACCAGGCCCGACATCCGCCCCAATGTGCTGGCCAGCTCGGCGAGCACATTGGGCGCTTCGCTGGCCTCGGCGGCGGCGGGCGCGGCCAGCGCCTGCAGGATTTCCTCGCGCGAGGCAGGGTCGAGGCTCTCGGCCAGGCTGCGCAGCTGGTCACGGATCAGCCGCTCCTGCTGGCGCCGTGTGCGCACGCGCTCCTGGCGCAGGGTCTCGAGGCTCAGCAGTTCGGAGCGGATCTGCATGGTGGCGCGCGCCATGTTGCCCGACTCGTCCTCGACATCCTCTTCGCCCGCGTGCAGCGTCACGTCGGTCTGGCCCCCGGCCAGCGACTGCAGCACCTGCACGTTGCGCGCCAGCGGATCGAGCGCATGCCGCAGGAATATCCACAGGCCGCCGACGACCAGCGCCAGCACGGCGGCCAGTTGCGCAGCCGCCGCGCGGATGAACCAGGCGTCTTGTTGCGCCTGCGCGTCGCCCGGGCGCTGCCAGACCAGGCTGCCCACGGCGCTGCCCCGCGCGCCCACCAGCGGCTGGCTGACCAGCTGCAGCGCGGGCCGCCCGCCCAGCCGCGCATCGCCTTCGGGCAGCGAGAGCACCTGCGCGCTGCGCGCCGCAACCGTGACCCGTGTCCACAGCGGGTCGTCGCGCGCGCTGCCGGCGACCGGCGTGCCGCGCAGATTGAGCAGGTAAAACTCGCCCGCCAGGCGCTGCGCCATCAGCGGCAGCACCGCGCCCGCATCCTGGCCCAGCACCAGCACCTGCGCGCCGCTGCGAACCGGCTGGAGCCAGTGGTATCCGCGTGCCGACGGCTCGTGCAGGCCCGGCATCGGGACCGGGTGCTGGCGCCAGCGCAGCAGGGCTGGCGCGTCCAGGAGCGGCTCGTTATCGGCGCCGTCCGCGGTCGTTGCCAGCAGGCTGGCGTCTTCGTCCAGCAGATCGATGCGCAGGCCCGGATGTTCACTGGCCATGGCCTGCATGGCCGGCTGCAGCGCCGGCGCCTGGTGCCCGGCCAGCTGCACCGCCAGCCGCTGCAGCTGCTGCATCTGCTGCAACTCGAGCTGCTGCCAGGCATGGGACTGGGCCTGCAGCAGCCGTTGGGCTTGCTGCTGACCGGCGTGCACGAGCGCCTGCCAGACCAGCGCCGCACACAGCAGGCTCAGGCACAGTGCCGCCAGCGCCAGGGCGCAGAAAATCTGCCATCTAAGGGACATCGGAGCCTTTCGCACGCGCGCCGCGCCATGGGGCCACGAGCGCCAGCGCCAGCAACGCCAGCCCGCCCTGCAGGCCCCACGCGCTGGCCAGCGCGCTCAGCCCGGCCCCCAGTGCGCAGGCCAGCAGCAGCCGCTGGCTGACTGCTTCCTGCGGCGCCTGCGCAACTTCTGCAAGCCGGTGCGCCAGCAGCATTCCCAGCAGCAGGCAAGCCAGCGTCGCAAGCCCGGGCAGCCAGGCCAGCCAGGGCAGGGGCAGGAACGGGGCGACGAGCCATGGCGTGAGCTGCAGCATGGCCGCGGCCAACGCCACGGCGCGCCAGCGCGCCACTGTCTGGCACTTGACGGCCCAGCCCAGCGCCAGGCCGATGCCCAGCGCGCAGCTGTGCCACAGCGTGGCGGTCTCGGGTGCCGCCACCGCCACCGCCAGCAGCAGCGGGCCGGCCACCAGCCCGGCGGCAATGCCCAGCGCCCATTCATGCGCCGATGGGCCGGCGTGGGGTGGGGCGAGTGCCGCTGCCATGCGCACGCGCCAGGGGCTGTGCACCACATCCCAGCGCAGTGCAAACCACAGCCCGCAGGCCATGGGCAGCAGCAGCGCCAGCAGGGCCCAGGGGGGACGCAGTGCGGCCTGCGCGTAATGGCCGAGCACAGGCGCGAGCCAGAGCAATCCGCCCCACCAGGCCAGCAGCGCGGCGCCGGGCCGGGGCGGCTGGGCATGCGCGAAGCCCGGGTGCCTGTCCGGGTGGCTCTGGGCGCGCGTGCAGGCGGCCAGCGCGGCCCCCGCGAAGCAGCCGTTCCAGGCCGCGATCGCGCCCGGATGCAGGTCGCCGCCAAGCAGCATGGCCAGCGGCGGCAGAGCCAGCGCCACCAGGCTCAGGATCAGCACGCTGAGCGTGGCAATGCGCAGCCGCACCGCCAGTTGCCACCCCGCGGCGGCGGCCAGCAGCAGCGCGCCCAGGCAGGCCGCCGGCAGCGCCTGCTGCCAGGGACCCTGGCTGTCCGCTGTCTGCGCCGCCAGGCGCAGCGCAGGGGTCAGCGGCCCGACGGCGCCCAGGCACAGGAGCAGCGCCATCCACAGCGACTGCGACTGCACCGCCACCAGCCGCACGCTGCCCGGCGGGGTCTCGGCAAAGCGGTCGTGGCCTTCGGCCTCCTGCAGCACCTGGTCGAGGTAGTCGCGCCGCAGCTGCTGGGGCTCGGTGCGGCGCAGCGAGCCGATCAACAACCGCATTCGCGCCACGCGTTCGTGCATGCGGTGCATGGCCTGCGCGAGGTCTTGCACGCGCAGATCAAAGGGTTTGCGCTGCGGCAGGAACAGCAACTGGCGGTAATCGCCGCGCATTGCCCAGCGCGCCATCAGGCGCACGCCATGGTTGCGCAGCCACGGACCCTGGGCACACGCAAAGCGTGCACCCAGCCAGGCCAGCGTGCACACCAGAAGCACGGCCGGCACCAGCTGGCCCAGCATCCGGCCCAGGCCCCGCACGCTGGCCTGGCGCAGATGCAGCCGCACGCGTGCCTGCGCCATGCCGGCGGCTGCGACATCGGCCTGCCCGATACCGCTTGCCTGCGCCGGCGCGGCGCCATCCGGGCTCTGCCAGAGCACGCGCCCCGCGGTGTCATCCACCGCGATATAGGCAATGTCTGGGTGGAGCGCGTGCCAGCGGTCGAGGAACTGCGGCACGCCGACGAGCTGCTGCAGGGGGATGCCGCCCGCCACGGCATGCGCCAGGCGCTGGCCGATGGATTGGGCCATCAGCTGCGCGCGGGTCTGCGCTGCCTGCGCGCGCAGCGCCTGCATCTGGCTGTTGTGCACATGTGCCAGATACGCCGCGGCCAGCGCCAGCAGCAGCGCGGCCGCGCAGCCCAGCGCGGCCGCGGTCCATTCCAGGCGGCGTTTGCGCAGGCGTCTGGCGATCATTCGAGGTGCTCCACGGCATCGAGCCGCACCGCGCCCTCGTCCAGCCGCGCGCGCGTGGCGCCCAGCTGCGCGTGCACCTGCGCCAGCCGGCCCCGTGACTGCGCCTGCAGCAGCCGGCGCTGGGGCCGCGTGGCCAGCCACACGACGGCAATGCCGCCCAGAGCCACCGCCAGCAAGGTCCACAGCACCGGCACCGTCACCACGCGGCCCGCCACGTAGCCAGCCGCATGCGAGGCATAGCTGGCGCTCACATGGCCCGCGGTTTCGCCAAACGCGCTGCGCAGGTCCAGGCCCATCACCGGGGTTTCAGCGATCAGCGCATGCCAGGGGCGCCGCCGCGCCGCGCCCTCGCGCGCGGCCGCCTGCGCGCTCGGCGGCAGGGGCTCGCCGAGGCTGGCGTGGTCGGTGCTGAACAGGGTGCGGCCGTCCGGGCCCAGCACCTCCAGGCTGTAGAGCTGCGGGTCTTTTCCCAGCTGGCGTTGCAGCAGCCCCTCGATGCGCGGGTTGTACGGCAGCTCCATTCCCAGCGCCAGGTCGGCTTCGAGTTCGTCCTGGATTTCGCGCAGCGTGAATTCCAGTTGCGCGCGCTCGATGCCCTGCAGCTCCTGCTGGCGCCACTGGTCGAGCAGCCCCGCGATCAGCAGGGTGCCGGCCAGCACGATCAGCAGCCACAGGCCTCCGGCTTCAAGCACAGGTGCGGCAAGGTGCCGCGGCGGGCGGGAGCTCATGTCACAATATCCGCACCACGGCACAATGCCACCCCGCTGGCCCTGCGCCTCTCCACCGGCCCCTGATCCCACAGTCGCTCATGAAGAATCCAGTTCCCCTGCGGTGTGACCTGCATGGCACGGTCCAGGAATTGCCGGCTTTTTTCGAGCGGCTCGAGGCCTGGGCGGTGGCTGGCGAGCTGCCCATGGGCCCGCTGGCCAAACTCCACCTGATGCTCGACGAGTTGCTGACAAACGTCGCCATGCATGCGTACGGCGGCCAGGGGGGGGCGGTATCGGTGCAGGTGGAGTTCGTGCCGCCGCACTCCCTGCAGGCCGTGATTCGCGACCAGGGACCGGCGTTCGACCCCACCGGCATGCCTGCTCCGGACTTGGACATTGCGTTGGAGGAACGTGAGGTGGGAGGCTTGGGGGTTCATTTCGTGCGAAGACTCGCCCATCGTTTCACCTATCGCCGCGACGGCGATAGCAACCAGGTGACGTTGGGCCTTCGGTGGTGAGTAACACCCAGCGCTAAAAGGTTCGCGGGCGGCGATATCTGCCCTGCCTCGCTGCGCCGTGCCCGCAGGCCGGCGCGGGACCCGCCGATGGCGGGCGCAGTCACGCGGATTCGGGGCCCGGCACCTGATCATTGACCACGAAGCGCGCCAGCGTGGACACCGCGCTGTCGGCCTGCGCCGCATCCTCCAGAACGCGCAAGGTCGTGGTCCAGCGCCCGGGCGTGACCTCGGCCACGGCATAGCCGCGCCGGTCGGGGCGCGCCAGCAGGATGTGCGGGTTGTTGTCGGCGATTTCCTGGGCGCGCACGCGCGAGGTGCTGTTGTGGGACGTCAGGGACGTGCCGCAGAACTCGCTGGCGATCACCGCCGACTGCGGGTTGGAGAAATCGCTGAGCACGCGGCTCACGCAGTTCTGGTGGATGTCGCCACCGAGCACCACGGCGTTGCGCACCGCGCTCGCGCGGATCGCATCGATCACGCGCTGGCGGCTTGCCGGATAGCCGTCCCAGGTGCTGCTGCCCACGCTTTCATCGGGCGCCTTGCGATAGTTGCGGCGCGAGAACATGGTCTGCTGCGCGAGCACGCTCCAGCGGGCCTGCGCATGCGCATCCTGGCGCAGCCCGTCTTCAAGCCAGCGCTCCTGGGCCTGGCCGAGCATCGAGCGCGCCGGGTCGCGCAACTCGGCGCAGCGATCGGGCGGGATCGATGGCGGCGGCTTGCCGCCCGGCGGCCGGCAGGCCTGCGCATGGCTGTATTGGCGCGTGTCGAGCAGGTGAAAGCGCAGCAGCCGGCCCCAGGCGTAGCGGTCGTGGATCCGCACGCCGTCCGCCGTGCCCAGTCCTTCCATGCCACGGGCGAGGCACGCAGCACGCAGCGGCATGTTCTCGTAGAACGCCTGATAGCCCGCCCCGCGCAGGGTCGGGAACGCCTCCTGCGGGCCCGTGCCGGCAAGACCGGCGTAGTCGTTTTGCACCTCATGGTCGTCCCAGGACACGATCCACGGGCACGCGCGGTGCGCGGCCTGCAGCTGCGCGTCGGTCCGGTACAGCGCGTAGCGATCGCGAAAGTCCTGCAGCGTTCTCGCCGCCGCCAGCGTGTGCGTGCGCACCAGCGCGGGACTGGGCGGGGTCTGCGGCATCGCGTATTCGTAGATGTAATCGCCGAGGAACAGCACGGCGTCCAGATCCTCGTCGAGCATGTGCCGGTAGCCCGCGTAGTGGCCATGCTCCCAGCGCTGGCAGGACACGAACGCAAAGCGCATCCTGTCCGGCATGGCGTGCGTGTCGGGCGCGGTGCGCGTGCGCGCCGTCGGGGTGACCGCATCGCCGTGCATGAAGCGGTAGTAGTACCAGCGGTCGGGGCGCAGGCCGGTCACTTCGACATGGACGCTGTGGCCCAGCGCCGCCAGGGCCTGCGCCGTGCCGCGGCGCACGATGGTTCGCAGCGATTCATCTTCGGCGATTTCCCAGTGCACGGTCAGCGCGGGTGGCAGGGGCACGCGGGGCGTGTCGGCCGCGACGGTGCCTGGCACCGGGCCGTCAAGCAACCGCGTCCAGAGCACGAAGCCATCGGGCGCGGGCGAGCCGCTCGCCACGCCCAGGGGGAAGAGATCGCGCTGGCGCAGCGGCGTCGACCAGCTCCAGCGCGGCAGCGATGTGGCCGCGGCGGCGCTGGATGCAAGACGGAAAAACTCACGGCGAAGCATGCGATGCACTCCTGGGAAGGCGCGCAGGAGGGACTTCCCGCCGCGCCCGGGAATGCTACACGTTGTGCATTGCCGGGTGCCCGCCCCGGACCGGTCTCAGGCCACGGCCAGGCCCGCGCCCGGCGCCTGCCAGTAGCCGCTGACCAGCCCTTGCGGCTTGCGCGCGGCGCGCACTGTCGCGCAGTCTTCCCAGGCGTCCATCTGCACGCTCAAGCCCGCATACACGCCGTAGCCCGGGCCGGCGCAGATGTCGCCTTGCGCCTGCAGCGTTTCGCCGGCCTTGATCGCCCCGCCCGCGCTGATCGCGCCGCGCGCGCGGATGCCCCAGTCGGCCTGCAGGTGTTTGCCGCAATGCACATCGCCGCCGGCGTCGATGCCATGGGTCGCGTGGATATTGCCCAGGGCCGTCAGCGCGGCGCCGCTGCGCAGGCTCTTGGCGCAGCGGATGCTGCCCGCCACGAGCAGCTCCTGGCCGATCTGGCCTTCGCCGGTCAGCGTCAGGTCGCCCTGGCAGTCCAGGCCCCAGCCCGTGCGCAGCTTCTCGCAGGCCAGGTTACCCTGGGTTTCTATGCTCCACGCGGCCTTCACGGTGCCGCCGGCCTGCAGCGCGCCGCCGCAGAAGACGGCGCCGCCGCTGTGGATATCCTCGCCGGCCTCGAGCCGCGCGGCGCGGATGCCCGCGCCCACCTGCAGACTGCGCCCCACGCGCAGCACGCCGGCGACGCGCACGTCGCCGTGCACGATGACGCTGCCCGCGAACACCAGGGCCTCGGCTTCGAGATGCTCGAGGTGCAGTTCGGCATCCGTGGGGCCGAACTGCGACAGCAGCCAGCAGGCGTCTTCGATGCGCCCGTCGCGCACCAGGTTGTCGAGCAGCAACTGGTAGTCGCGGCCCTCGTGCTGGTGGCGAATGAACCAGCGAAACCCTGCGGCGCAGGGGCTCTTGGCTTTGAGAAAATCTTTGGAGAATTCCATGACGGTCCGCAAACAATGGCGCGCAGTGCGTGCCGCGCTGCGCCAACGTGCAGCCAGGAAGGAACCCGGGTGGTTTTTCCGCAAATCCTGGCGTGCTCCATGCAAAGGAGCTTGCAGCGCAAGCCCCTGTGGGGCCGTGTGGGAAGTCAGGCGGGCTGTGCCGCGGCCTGCGCTTTCCGCACGGCGGCGGAAAGCAGGGCCGTAAAGCCGCAAAGGCTGATGAAGGCCGTCGGAACGCCGGTGTGCCCGCGCGCCCACGCGCAGCGCTGCACTGCGGGCAGGGCCGGGCAGTGGTCAGCGGGCGAAGGCAAGGAGACGGGCATGGAATGAGGCAATCGGATGGGCGGCATTATCGCATCGCCTGGCCGAGTCTGTGGCGCGTGCGGGTTCCATCGGAGGACGCAGGGCCCGCCGCAAAAAACCTATAGACGCCTCTGCCACGTGGCCTGTCCCCCATGCTCCGCGCAGGGATTCGTTAACATGACCTTCCCTTTTCACGCCGTGGCCCCGGGCCGCGTGCTTTTGCGGCCAGGTGCTGCGCAGAGCGGTCCGCTTGCCGGCCCGCGCGCGTGCCGGCCGCGCAGTTGATGGCAGACCTGAACATGAACCCAACACCTCCCTCTTTCCTCTCGCGCATCGCACTTGCCGTGAGCAGCTTCTTTGCCATCCTGGGCGACGCGCGTTTCGCGGCCGGCGTCGTGCGGCTGCGCAGCGGCGAAGGCTTTGCCGCCGATGTGCCGCCGGTCGCCGCGGCGGCACCAGTAGCTGCCCCCGCGCCGGTCGCCGCGCCAGCGCCGGTCGCTCCCGTCCCCGCCTTTGAAACCAGCGCCCTGCAGCTGCTGGGCCTGCTGCAGCGCGAAGCGCGCTTTGTCGATTTCGTGCAGGAAGATCCCACCGGCTACAGCGACGCCGACATCGGCGCCGCGGCGCGCGTGGTGCATGCCGGCTGCCGCAAGGTGCTCACCGAGCACTTCACGCTCGAGCCGGTGCGCAGCGAAACCGAAGGCAGCCGCGTGACGCTGCCCGCGGGCTTTGACGCGGCGGCCGTGCGCCTCACCGGGAACGTCGTCGGCCAGGCGCCGTTCACCGGCACGCTGGGCCACCGCGGCTGGCGCGTGAGCGCCACGCGCCTGCCCCAGCTCACCGATGCCAAGGCCGCCAGCGTCGTTGCCCAGGCCGAGGTGGAACTGTGAGCAGCCCGCGCTACAGCATCGGCATCGACCTGGGCACGACGCACTGCGCGCTGTCGTGGGTCGACCACGAGGCCAGCGATGGCGACCGCGTGGTGCATGGCGTGCTCGACATTCCGCAGCTGACCGGCCCGGCCGCCGTAGAAGCCAAGCCGCTGCTGCCCTCGTTTCTCTACCTGCCGCATGAAAGCGAACTGGCGCCCGGCGACCTGGCGCTGCCCTGGGGCGCGCAGCAGGACTTTGCCGTCGGCGAGATGGCGCGCACGCGCGGCGCGGCCACGCCGATCCGCCTGGTGAGCAGCGCCAAGAGCTGGCTGTGCCACCCCGGCGTGGACCGGCGTGCAGCGCTGCTGCCGGTCGATGCGCCCGAGGAGGTGCACCGCGTCTCGCCGCTCACCGCCTCGATCCGCTACCTCTCGCACCTGCGCTGGGCCTGGGAGCAGGCGCACCCCGAGGCGCCTTTCGATGCGCAGGACATCACGGTGACGATTCCCGCCTCGTTCGACCCCGCTGCGCGCGAACTCACGGCCGAGGCCGCGCGCGCCGCCGGGTTCCAGCAGCTGACGCTGCTCGAAGAACCGCAGGCCGCGCTCTACAGCTGGATCCAGGGCAGCGCCGGCGACTGGCGCAAGAACGTGCGCCCCGGCGACGTGATCCTGGTGGTCGACGTCGGCGGCGGCACCACCGATCTGTCGCTGATGGCGGTGCTGGAAAACGCCGGCGAACTGAGCCTGCAGCGCGTGGCCGTGGGCGAGCACATCCTGCTGGGCGGCGACAACATGGACCTGGCGCTGGCCTATGGCGTGGCGCGCAAGCTCGCTGCCGAAGGCCGCCAGCTCGATGCCTGGCAGACGCGCGCGCTGGCCCATGCCTGTCGCGTCGCCAAGGAGGCGTTGCTCAGCGACGCGTCGCTGGACAGCGTGCCGGTGGTCGTGCCCAGCCGCGGCTCCAAGCTCATTGGCGGCTCGGTGCGCACCGAGGTCACGCGCGCCGAACTCACGCAGATCCTGGTCGACGGCTTCTTCCCGCAGGTCGCGGTGGGCGACAAGCCCGTGACACGCGCGCGCGCCGCGCTGACGCAGCTGGGCCTGCCCTATGCGCAGGACGCGGCCGTCACACGCCACCTCGCAGCCTTTCTGTCGCGCCAGGCCGGTGCCACTGAAGCCATCGAAGGCCTGCAGGGCACGCAGCCCGCGGGCGCGAGTTTCCTGCACCCGTCGGCGGTGCTGTTCAACGGCGGCGTGCTCAAGTCGGGCCTGATTGCCGAGCGCCTGCTGACGGTGCTCAACGGCTGGTTGGCATCGGAAGGCGCGGCGCCCGCGCGGCTGCTGGGCGGCGCCGATCTCGACCTCGCGGTGGCACGCGGCGCGGCCTATTTCGGCTATGTGCGGCGCGGCCGGGGCGTGCGCATCCGCGGCGGCGCGGCGCAGTCGTACTACGTGGGCGTGGAATCGAACATGCCGGCCATTCCCGGCATGGAGCCGCCGCTGTCGGCGCTGTGCCTGGCGCCGTTTGGCATGGAGGAGGGCAGCGAAGCCGCGCTCGACGCGCAGGAGTTCGGCCTGGTCGTCGGCGAGCCCGTGCGGCTGCGCTTTTTCGGCTCGTCCACGCGCCGCACCGACCAGGTCGGCACCCTGCTCGAGTTCTGGGGCCCCGAGGAGCTGGTCGAGCTGCAGGAAATCGAGATCCACCTGCCGGCCCAGGGCCGCGCGCCGGGCGAGGTCGTGGCCGTGCGGCTGCATGCGAGCGTGACGGATATCGGCACGCTGGAGCTGCACGCAGTCCCCCTGGGCAGCGACGAGCGCTGGAAGGTGGAATTCGACGTGCGTTCCGAAAGCTCCGCAAGCTGAGCGCGCACTCAGCCATGGCCCAGTACATCGTCGGTATCGACCTGGGCACCAGCCATACGCTGCTGGCCTATGCGCCGACCGATGGCAGTGCGCCGGTCGCGCTGCTGCCGATTGCCCAGCGCGTGTCGGCCGCGGAAATCGCCGCGCAGCCGCTGCTGCCCTCGCTGCGCTACCAGGCAGGCGAAGGAGAGCTGGCACCGGATACCTGGCACCAGCCCTGGCCGCCACTGTACGCCGAGGCGACGGCCCCCGCGCTGCTCGGGCGCTATGCGCAGGACCTGGGCGCCCAGGTGCCTGGGCGGCTGGTCAGCAGCGCCAAGAGCTGGCTGTCGCATGCCGGCGTGGACCGCACCGCGCCGATCCTGCCCTGGGGCGCACCCGAAGGCGTCACCAGGATTTCGCCGCTGCAGGCCAGCGCCAGCTACCTCGCGCATCTGCGCGCGGCATGGGATGCGCAGTTCCCCGAGGCGCCACTCGCGCAGCAGGAACTCGTGCTCACCGTGCCGGCATCGTTTGACGAAGGCGCGCGCGCGCTGACGCTCGAAGCCGCGCAGCTCGCCGGCCTGCCCCCGCTGCGCCTGCTCGAAGAACCTCAGGCCGCGCTGCACGACTGGCTGCAGATGCAGCCGGAGGTGGGCCAGGCATTGCAGGGCACCCACTGGCTGCTGGTGGTGGATATTGGCGGCGGCACGACCGATCTGAGCCTGGTGCAGGTCACGCACAGCGATGGTCAGCCCGAACTCGCGCGCCGCGGCGTCGGCACGCACCTGATGCTGGGCGGCGACAACATGGACCTGGCGCTGGCCCATGGCCTCGAAGCCGAACTGGCTGCGCCTCAGCCCAAGCTGTCGGCCGCGCGCTTTGCGCAGCTGGTGCAGCGCTGCCGCGTCGCCAAGGAGCAGCTGCTCGTGCCCGATGCGCCGCAAGCCGTCACCGTCACGCTGCTGGGCAGTGGCGCGCAGCTGCTGGGCGGCGCGCGCTCGGCGCCGCTGCGGCGCGAGGCGGTGCGCGCGCAGCTGCTCGAAGGATTTTTCCCGCTGCAGCCGTTGGATGCGCGCCCGCGCCAGCGCCAGGCGGGCCTGCTGGCCTGGGGGCTGCCCTACCCGGCAGATGCCGCCATCACGCGGCATCTCGCGGCGTTCCTGCAATCCCATGCCGATCTACTGGGCGCACAGGGCGTACCCGACAGCGTGCTGTTCAATGGCGGCGTGTTCCACGGCACGGCCATTGCCGAGCGCGTGACCGAACAACTGTCGCAGTGGCGCGGCGCGCCGGTGCGCGTGCTGGCCAATTCCCATCCCGACTGGGCGGTGGCGCGCGGCGCCGTGGCCCATGGGCTGGCGCGCGCGCCGCGGCGTGCGGGCGCCGCGCCCGGCCTGCGCATTGGCGGCGGCTCGGCGCGCAGCTATTTCCTGCGCTTGGGCGACGGCGACGGCCTGCGCGCGATCTGCATCCTGCCGCAGGGCAGCAAGGAGGGCGTTGCGGTGCGCCTGGACGACCAGCGTTTTTCGCTGCGCCTGGGCCAGGCGGTGCGCTTCCATCTGCTGGCATCGACCGCGCTGGGCGAGGTGCCGGCTGGCGCGGTGCGCGAGCTCGCGGGCGAAGAGCTGGTGCATCTACCGCCGCTGAGCGCGGTGCTGCCCGCGCCGCCGGGGCGCGAGCGCGCGCAGGTCGAAGTGCATTTGCAGGCCGTGATGACCGAAGTCGGCACGCTTCAGGTGCAGTGCGTGTCCACGCAGGACCCGGGCCAGACCTGGCCGCTGGAGTTCGCGCTGCGCGGCGAGGCCTCGGCCGATGTGCCGCCGCCCGCGCGCGATGCCGCACTGGAGCGCGCCATCGCGCAGATAGACCGCGTGTTCGGCAGCCATGACCAGAGTGTGTCCGCCAAGGATGTGCGGCAGCTGCGCAGTGCACTGGAAAAAACCCTGGGCGCGCGCGAGGGCTGGGATCTGGCGCTGCTGCGCACGCTGTTCGACGCGCTGCTGGCGCGCGCGCGCCGGCGCCGGCGCACGCCCGAGCATGAGCGCAGCTGGCTCAATCTCGCGGGCTACTGCCTGCGCCCCGGCGTGGGCGCGGCACTCGACGACTGGCGCATCGCGCAGGTCTGGGCCTTGTATGACCAGGGCATTGCCCATGCCCAGGACAGCGGCAACTGGGCCGAATGGTGGATCTTCTGGCGCCGCGCGGCCGCAGGCCTGGCCGAACCCCAGCAGATGCAGCTGCTTGAAGACGTGGCCGCGCAGATGCAGCAGGCGGGGCAGCGCGCGCAGGGCAAGGGCTCGGCGCTGGGCAGCTATGACGATATGGTGCGGCTGTTTGCGGTGCTGGAGAACGTGCCTTGGGCTTACCGGCTGGAGATGGGGCAGTGGATGCTCGAGCGCCTGCAAAAGCCGGGCGAGCCGATGCAGACCTGGTGGGCGCTGGGGCGGTTGTGTTCGCGCGTTCCTCTGGGACCTGCTGGGACGCACCAGATCATTCCTCCCGAACAGCTTGACCCATTTCTTGCCGCCGTATTGGCACAGGACTGGCGCCATAACGATAGCGCGATGTTTGCTGCGGTGCAGATGGCGCGCATGACGGGCGACCGGGCGCGGGATCTGAGCGATGCGCAGCGGGGGCCAGTGTTGGCCAGATTGCAGCAGCAGCGGGCGCCGGCTAATTGGCAGGCGATGGTTGCTGGTGTCGTGGAGTTGGATGCTGTCGAGCAGCGCAGAAGCTTTGGAGAGAGTTTGCCGCCCGGGTTGGTGCTTCTTGCTGCGCCTGCGTCGATTTGATGGGGCTGATACCTTTCGCCATTCGGGCAGGCCTCAGCCAAACTGGAGGACAGGCCCGGCATCCTTCGACAGGCTCAGGACGAACGGGAGGCTGAGGGAAGCGACCTGCAAGGGCTATTGACAATCAAGGTCATACTGTTCATCAACCAAAGAAGCTATCCCGGTTCCCGGTTCCCGGACCCCGGTTCCGCCCATCTGGCTGCGCCTGCCGCGCGCAGGGCCCGGGCTGGCCGTAGTGCCGAAGGACACGGAGGCTTCGTAAACTGACTCACCGCGGTTGTTCGAGCGCAGCGCCGCAGGCGCGTAGCGAGTTCTGCGGTGCAGCCCGGGACCGAGCACGGCAGGTTGCCCGGAGCGTAGCGGAGGGTCGCAGACAGCTGGGCCGCATTCTTTTGCTTCGTTTTCTTGTGCGAGCAAGAAAATGAAGTCGGCTGCCGGGCCGAGACCCGGCCTCTGCAAGAAAACCCTCGACTGCCGCTGAATCAATCCAAAAGAATCAAGCCGCCGCCGGATTGTTCTTCGGATCCAACCTCCGCGCCTCACTATTGCGCGCATCCGTATCCTTCTGCCCGCTCACCACATCATCATGCGCCTGCTTCATCTTGGCGTCTGGCTCGTCATGCGTCATGTCGACGGATTCATCGCGCTCATGCGGCAGCTTCGGCGTTTCCACTGCGGTGTCGTCTTTTTCCCGGTCGGTGGTGTTGACGCTGCGCGGCGAGTCGATCGTCGAGCCGGCACGGTCCTTGGGGTGGGAGTCTTGGGTTTCGCGGGATTGGGGCATGGTTCCTGTCCTGAAAATAGAAGGCAAGAACCCATGCTAGGCCCGATGCCGCGCCCGCGCTGTAGGCGGCGGACGCGCGCGCCGATCCTACTTGCGCACCGGAATCGGCGTGCCCGCAGGCACCGGCACAGCGGTGACGCTGTTTTGCGGCGAGCCCTCGATCACGCGGTCGGTGTAGGTCATGTAGACCAGCGTATTGCGCTTGACGTCGAGCATGCGCACCACGCGCAGGCGCTTGAACAGCAGCGAAGAGCGCTCGCTGAACACCTCCTCCTGCTGGCGCAGCGGCTCGGCAATCGCGATGGCGCCGGTCTGGTGGCAGCTGATCGACGCCTCGGCGCGGTCTTCGGCCAGGCCCAGGCCGCCCTTGATGCCGCCGGTGCGCGCGCGCGAGACATAGCAGGTCACGCCGCGCACCTTGGGGTCGTCATAGGCATCGACCACGATCTTGTGGTCCGGGCCGATGAACTTGAACACGGTGTCGACCGACCCGATGGTTTCGGCCTGGGCCGCGCCGCATGCGGCCAGCGCCAGCAGCAGGGCCTTGAGTGGCAGATTGCGCATCATGGCCGGGCTCAGGCAGCGGTTTCGGTCGCGGCGGCGTCCACACGCTGCTGCAGATGCGCCAGCGCCAGCTCGACCTGGTCGATCAGCACCAGGCACAGGTCGCCGGGCTGCAGGCGCGCCAGCGCATGGTCGATGGCGACGAACTCGCCCTGGATCTCGGTCACGTAGCTGGTGCGGCTCGCGCCGGCCAGGCCCTGCTGCAGCAGGCGCAGCACTTCGCCGTCGGCGCGGCCGCGCTGGCAGGCGTCCTGGTAGAGAACGACGTCATCGAACGCCTGGCCCAGGATCTTGGTCTGCTCGCTGATGTCCTGGTCGCGCCGGTCGCCCGCGCCGCTGATGACCACGCTGCGCTTCTTGGCCGGCATGGCCTCGACGGCCTGGACCAGCGCGCGCATCGCGTCGGGGTTGTGGCCGTAGTCGGCAATGATGGTCGCGCCGCGGTAATCCATGACGTTGAAGCGTCCGGGCGCGTTGTCGCTGTCGTTGACGAAGCCCGACAGGCCGCGGCGGATGGTTTCCCAGGGCAGGTTGGCGCCCCAGGCCGCGGCCGTTGCCGCCATCACGTTCTCGACCTGGAAGCCGATCGTGCCGGCGCGCGTGATCGGCACGTCGCGCAGCGAAATGGTTTCGCGCCACGAGCCCTCGGCCGCGACGATCGAGTCGCCGTCGACATAGACCACGCGGTTGCCCTGGGCGCGGTGCGTGGCCATCACCGGGTGGTGGCGGTCGGCCGCGAAATAGATGATCTTGCCCGGGCAGACGCTGGCCATGGCCGCGACATGCGGGTCGACGGCGTTGAGCACGCCGTAGCCCGTGGGCGCGACGTTCTGCACGATCACGCGCTTGAGCACGGCCAGGTCCTCGACCGTGGTGATGAAGTTCAGGCCCAGGTGGTCGCCTTCGCCCACATTGGTCACGACGGCCACCTGGCAGCGGTCAAAGCCCAGGCCTTCGCGCAAAATGCCGCCGCGCGCCGACTCGAGTACGGCAGCGTCGACTTCGGGGTGGGCCAGCACATTGCGCGCGCTGCGCGGTCCCGAGCAGTCGCCGCTGTCGATC
>JBEVDH010000079.1:0-7495 GCA_040514115.1 Comamonas sp.
CAGCGGATAGATTCCCCTGCTGCCAACGCCCTGGAGATTTCTTCTCGCTCAGGCATGGTCAATGCCAAGCGAGACCGATGCCTGGCTGGTGGCCGGATGCCACCCGTCGCGCTCAGGATGGTGTGAATGGAGGAGTGCTACCGGTCAAACAGCTTGCCGGTCTCGTGCAAGGTATCGCCAGCTTTCCAGCGATCCCACATCAGTGCCTTCTGAGCTTCGGTGTAGTAAATCCGCGGTCTTTGCTGCGTGCCAACACTCCTTGCGCCAGAGGCGGTCATTGTGTTGCATTGACCAGTTGAATCCACAGCCTGAAGCAGTCGGTCACGAGGGTGCGGTTGCTTTCTGTACCCCAGATGCGCCCACTGGGAGCCGCCATGGGAGCTCAGCTGGCACTCGCTTCGAATGCGCTGCGAAAGATGATTGGGCTTCTCCGGAACACGAGCAGTTGTTAAATAACTCGCGATAAGCAGCGTACGGCACCGCCTTAGTGCCAAATCTTTTGCCTTGAAAATCATTCCTGCCAAGCCCATCTCCGTGGGCTTTTTAGCGGCCAATGATTTAATTCACATTTATCGACGCATCATATCCCTCAAAAAAAGTTCAAGTGATGACTAATCGCTAGCATGCACTTCGCCACAAATGCCAAGGTGCGAGTTTTTGTACCCAAATTCCGCCTCAGGCAAACGCTGAATTTGTTGGACGCGCCGAAAGCATCCACATCGAAGCAGTCGGATGGACTACCGAGGTGGCCGGGGGGTGGGCGGGAGAGGGGAGGTGGAGGCTTGCCCGAGATGCATATTCCCAAGATGGGAACAAAACAAAAAACCCGCTACCAAAAAGATAGCGGGTTTTCCTTGTGTGGGTTGGTGGGTCGTGCGTGATTCGAACACGCGACCTACGGATTAAAAGTCCGCTGCTCTACCGACTGAGCTAACGACCCCACCTGCTTCACAAAGCGTAAGCTCTGATCAGCGAAGAACTCGATTCTAGCATGAATTTCAAACCACTTTTGGCTCGGTGGACGCGATCTGATCGAGCACCCAGCCGGCCGCGCACTGCCCGAAAGTGGCCGTCACGGCAACGACCGAGCCGTAGCCATGGCAGTTGAGCGTGCCGTCGGCACTGTCGATCGCGCAGGAGGCATCGGGCGGGGCAACGGCCTCGCGGCTGAAGACGCAGGTCACGCCCATTTTCTTGCCGCCCTGCGGCGCATTGTGCTCGCGGCGCAGACGGTAGCGCAGTTGGGCGAGCAGTGGGTCGTGCGTCGTGAGGCTCAGGTCGTCGATGTCGACCTTGTGCGCCTGGCGCTTGCCGCCGGCCGCGCCGGCGCTGATGAACAGCTGCTTGTGGCGCCGTGCATGGGCGGCCATCGCGGTCTTGGCCTTGACCTGGTCGCAGGCATCGATGACGGCGGTGACGCCCGCGGGCAGCAGCGCCGGCCAGTTGCCGGGCTCGACGAATTCCTCGATGCACTGCACTTCGCACTCCGGGTGGATCTGCGCGATGCGCTCGCGCATGGCATCCACCTTGGCCTGGCCGACGGTGGAGGTCAGGGCGTGTATCTGGCGGTTGATATTGGATTCGGACACCTGGTCCAGATCGATCAGCGTGATGCGGCCAACGCCGCTGCGCGCAAGCGCCTCGGCCGCCCAGGAGCCGACGCCGCCGATGCCGACCACGGCCACATGCGCGCCGCGGATGCGCGCCGCGCCCGCGACGCCATAGAGGCGCTCCAGGCCGCCAAAGCGGCGCTGGTTGTCGGGAGTCAGGAGGTCGTCGCCGGGAGCAGGGCTCTGGACAGGCGTCATTTCAGGCGTGTCAGCTGCTCTTTGGCCGCGACGGCGGCTTCGCTGCGCGGATAGGCCTTGATCAGGTCTTCCAGCGTCTTGCGTGCGGCGCGGGTGTCCTTGAGCTCGATCTGGCAGTTGGCGATGGACAGCGCCGCTTCGGGCGCGCGGCCATGCTCGGGGGTTGCCGTCAGCAGCGACCTGAAGTTGGCGATGGCCTCCTTGTAGTCGCGCTCGGCGTACTGGGCATTGCCCAGCCAGAAGCGCGCCGACGGCAGGTAGCCGCTGCGCGGGTACTGGCGGATGAAGGCGCTGAAGGACTTGTTCGCATCGGCAAACTTGCCGGCGCGAAAGACCTCGAGCGCGGCCTCGAAGTCGCGTTTCTCGGCCGGATCGGCCGTGAACTGCTGGCCGTCGACCGTGACGGTCACCGGCTCGAATTGCTTGAGCCGTTCTTCCACACCCTGGGCAATGTCCTTTTGCTTGCGTTGCAGTTCCGAGGACTGCTGCAGCAATTGTTCATTTTGCCCGCGCAGCCGGGCCTGGTCCTGGCGCAGCGTCTCGATCTGCGCCTGCAGATCGAGCAGGCTGCGCCGCAGCTGCGCCGTGTCGTCATTGGCGCGCTGGTTCGACAGCTGCATGGCATCCAGGCGCTGGCGCAACTCGAGAATTGCGCGGCGGGCCTCGTCGTCACCGAAGATGGCCGCCTGACTGGCAGTGGCAAAGGACGCGGTGCAGGCCAGGGCCAGCACCAGCCGGGCTACGGAGGTGGTGCGGAAAAACGGCATTGTCATTAACGGTAGGACAGTTCAGCGCGGCGGTTTTGCGCGAAGGCTTCTTCGGTGAAGCCCTGCATTGCGGGCTTTTCCTTGCCGAAGCTCACGGCTTCGACCTGGGCGTCGGACACGCCCAGCAGGCCCAGCGAGCGGCGCACGGCTTCGGCGCGCTTCTGGCCCAGTGCCAGGTTGTATTCACGGCCGCCGCGCTCGTCCGTATGGCCTTCGACCACGACCTTGCGGCTGGGCACGGCCTTGATGAAGCGTGCATGGGCTTCGATCTGGGACTGGGCATCGGCCTTGATCACGAACGAGTCGTAGTCGAAATAGACGATGCGGCTCACGCCCTGGGGGCCGGCCTGGCTGGTGCCCGACTGGGTCAGGTCCACGCCGGACACGCCGCTCTGGGCGGTGTTGGCGCCGTTGGCGCCCGTGCCGGAGCCGCTGCTCATGGCGGAGCTGTCAGTGACGGGCGTGTCATCGAGCTTGACACCCGAGCTGCAACCCGCCATCAGGGCGGCGACGGTCAGGGCGATGGAAAGGCGTTTGAAAGTGATCATGGAGACTCCGGCGTTCGGCAGAACGTATGAGCGATAGCGTTGAAGAAAGAAAGAACCAAATATCAATGTTTGAGGAACGGGCCCCAGTCCGGTTCGCGAATGTCGCCACCCTGGCCTGCGAGACGCGCCTTGATCTTGCCGTCCAGCGTCGTTGTCATCAGCGATTCGCGCCCCTGCTGCAGCGTCGCGTAGACGATCTGTCGGCTGTTGGGGGCAAAGCTGGGATTCTCATCGGCCGTGGTGTCGGTGATCGCGGTCACGGTGCCCGCGCTCAGGTCCATCACGTGCAGCTTGAAGCCCCCGCCCACGCGCGAAATATACGCGAGCCAACGGCCATCCGGACTCACGCTCGGCGAAATGTTGTAGGTGCCGCTGAAGGTCACACGTTCGGCGTTGCCGCCGCCGGCCGAGACCTTGTAGATCTGCGGCGCGCCGCCGCGGTCGCTGACGAAGAAGATGGTCTGGCCGTCGCTGGAAAACACTGGCTCGGTGTCGATGCCGCTGCTTTGCATCAGCCGGCGCGGCTCGCCGCCCTGGGCGCTGATCATGTACAGCTGCGAGCCGCCGTCGCGCGTGAGCGTCACGGCCAGCTGCTCGCCGTTGGGCGCCCAGGCCGGTGCGCTGTTCGAGCCGCGGAAGTTGGCCAGCAGCCGGCGCCGGCCGCTGGCCACGTCATGCACGTAGACCACGGGCTTGCGCGACTCGAACGACACATAGGCCACCTGGCGGCCATTGGGCGACCAGGCCGGGGAAATGATGGGCTCGGGGCTCGACAGCGCCGACTGCGCGTTCTCGCCGTCGGCATCGGCGATCCACAGGCTGTAGCGCTTGCCGGCCTTGGTCACATAGGTGATGCGTGTCGAGAAGATGCCGCGCTCGCCGGTGAGCTTTTCGTAGACGTAATCGGCGATGCGGTGGGCCACCAGCCGCAGGTCGCCGTTGGTGACGGCAAAGCCCTGACCGCCCAGATCCTGGCCGCGCACCACGTCCCAGAGGCGAAAGCGCACGTCGAAACGGCCGTCGGCCAGGCGCGTGACGCTGCCCGTGACCAGCGAGTCGGCCATCTTCTGCTTCCACAGCGCGACGTCGGGGCGCGAGGTTTCATCGAGCTGCGTGCCGGACGCATCGACACCGCGGAACTGGCCGCTGCGCTCGAGGTCGGCTTGCACGATGGCCGCCAGTTTTTGCGGTGACTGCGCCTCGCCGCGAAACGGCGCGATGGCAATCGGCAGCTGCGTCAGGCCCACGCCCGTGACTTCGACGCGGAACTGCGCCAGAGCCGGCAGCGCGGGGGCTGCGGCGAGCGCAGCAAGAAAGCTGCGGCGCATGGGTTGCGGCACTGCCGCGGAGAAAGAAGTGGATGGGGTTCGGTCAATAGTCATTGGCAACCATCATAGTGCGGGTTAATCCCGGTGCTTACCGAGCGCATGTTACACACTCCGGCCCAGCCATTATGTAAGACGATGATTACGCAGTCTGTGGGGCCGTAGAATCCGCGTGACATGCAAGCTACCCCTTCCGCCCCTGAAGCCGCCAGCTCCGCGCCGGTGCCGCCCCCGAGCATGCGCCAGCGTCTGCGGCGCCTGGCGCCGTATTTCGGCGGTCGCCGCTGGACCTGGGGGCTGGCCGTGTTCGCCACGCTGGTCGGGGCGGCCACGGAGCCGATGATTCCCGCGTTGCTCAAGCCCCTGCTCGACAGCGGCTTTACCGACGGCAGCCTGCAGCTGTGGCTGGTGCCCGTGGCCATCATGGGTGTATTCCTGCTGCGCGGCGTGGCCCAGTTCGTGGGCCAGTACGCGCTCGCGCGCATTGCCAACGAAGGCATGCAGAGCCTGCGCCATGCCTTGTTCGATCGCCTGCTGGCCGCGGACATGGCGCTGTTCTCGCGCCATTCCGCCAGCAGCCTGTCAAATACCGTGGTCTATGAAGTGCAGACCGGCTCGACGCTGCTGGTGCAGGCCATGATGGGGCTGTCGCGCGACAGCTTCACGCTGATCGCGCTGCTGGGCTACCTGCTGTACCTCAACTGGCAGCTGACGCTGGTCGTGGGGCTGGTCGTGCCCGGCGTGGCGTGGATCATGAAGACGCTGTCGCGCCGTCTGTACCGTATTACCAAGGCCAGCCAGGAAGCCACCGATTCGCTGGCCTATGTGGTCGAGGAAAACGTGCTGGCCCACCGCATGGTGCGGCTGCATGGCGCGCAGCAGGAGCAGCAAAAGCGCTTTGGCGGCCTGAGCCACCGCCTGCGCCATCTGGCCGTCAAATCGACCATTGCTTCGGCCGCGATGACGCCGCTGACCCAGCTGCTGGCCGCGGCCGCGCTGTCGGCGGTGATCTGCATCGCGCTGTGGCAAAGCCGCCAGACCCTGCGCACCGACGATGTCACCGTCGGCGGCTTCGTGTCTTTCATCACCGCGATGCTGATGCTGGTGGCGCCGATTCGCCGGCTCGCCGACGTGGCCAACCCGATCACGCGCGGCGTGGCGGCGCTTGAGCGCGGCCTGGCGCTGCTTGACAGCACGCACGCCGAGCAGGGCGGCACGCACCGCGTGGCGCGGGCGCGCGGGGCGCTCGAGCTGCGCGATGTCGGCGTGGCTTTTGGCGAAGACCACGCGCCGGCGCTGGCGCAGGTCAACCTGCGCGTGCAGCCCGGCGAGGTCGTGGCCCTGGTCGGGCCCTCGGGCGCGGGCAAGACCACGCTGGTCAACCTGTTGCCGCGCTTTCTCGCGCCCACGCAGGGCGAGGTACTGCTCGATGGCCAGCCGCTGGCTGATTGGGATCTGGCGAACCTGCGCGAGCAGTTTGCCATGGTCAGCCAGGACGTGGTGATGTTCAACGACAGCGTCGCGGTCAACGTCGCGCTGGGCGCGGACGTCGATGAAGCGAAGGTCTGGGCCAGCCTGGAAGCCGCCAACCTGGGCGAACATGTGCGCCGCATGCCCCAGGGCCTGCAGACGCTGGTGGGCCACAACGCGGCGCAACTGTCGGGCGGCCAGCGCCAGCGCCTGGCCATTGCGCGCGCCATCTACAAGGACGCGCCGATCCTGATTCTCGATGAAGCCACCTCGGCGCTCGATACCGAATCCGAGCGCCTGGTGCAGGACGCGCTGCAGCGGCTGATGCAGGGCCGCACGACGCTGGTCATCGCGCACCGGCTATCGACCATCGAGCATGCCGACCGCGTGGTGGTGATGGAGCGCGGCCACATCGTCGAGCAGGGCCCGCACGCGCAGTTGATTGCGCAGGGCGGGCTGTATGCCCGGCTGCAGGCGCGCCCGGCGCCGCAGTGATGCCGGGCGCCTAGCGCCTCATTCGACGACGACCTGGGCGCTGCCGGCTTCCATCCGGCCCACGACCGCGGCCTGCGCAAAGCCCTGCGCCGCAAACAGCTCCAGCACCTGCTGCACGCTGTCCGGCGTGCAGGACACCAGCAGCCCGCCTGAAGTCTGCGGGTCGGTGAGCAGCGCGCGCAGCGACTGCGGCACCTGCGCGCCGATCGCCACCTGCTCGCCATAGGCCGCCCAGTTGCGCGCCGACGCGCCCGTGACCACGCCTTGCTCGGCAAATGCCTGCACCGTGGGCAGCAGCGGCAGCGCGCGGCTGTCGATGCGCGCCGTGAGGCCCGCGCCGCGCGCCAGCTCCAGCGTATGGCCCAGCAAGCCGAAGCCGGTCACATCGGTCAGCGCATGCACGCCCGCGATCTGCGACAACGCCGTGCCCGGGCGGTTGAGCTGCGTCGTGGTCTCGACCATGGCGCGGTAGCCGCTGTCGTCCAGCAGATTCTTCTTCAGCGCCGCCGACAGGATGCCCACGCCCAGCGGCTTGCCCAGCACCAGCAGGTCGCCGGCCTGCGCATCGGCGTTGCGCTTCATGTGCCTGGGATTGACGATACCGATGCCCACCAGCCCGTAGATCGGCTCGACGGAGTCGATCGAATGGCCGCCCGCCAGCGGAATGCCGGCCTCGCGGCAGATCGATTCGCCGCCTTCTAGCACCCTGGCGATGGTCGCGTGCGGCAGCACATTGATCGGCATGCCGACGATGGCCAGCGCCATCAGCGGCGTGCCCCCCATCGCATAGATATCGGACAGCGCATTCGCTGCTGCAATGCGGCCGAAGTCATACGGGTCATCGACGATGGGCATGAAGAAATCGGTGGTCGCAACGATCGCCTGCTCGTCGTTGATGCGGTAGACGGCCGCGTCGTCGGCGGTTTCGTTGCCCACCAGCAGGTCGGGGAAGAACTGCTTGGGCAACGCGCTTTGCGCAATCAACTGGGCCAGCACGCCCGGGGCAATCTTGCAGCCGCAGCCGCCGCCGTGGGACAAAGAGGTCAGGCGCGGGATGGACTGGAGGGTAGAGTCGTTCATGG
>JBEVDH010000186.1:0-15993 GCA_040514115.1 Comamonas sp.
CTCGGGCAACCTCAATTCGCACGAGATCGAAGCGCTGATGGACAGCGAGATCGAAACCCACCACCAGGAATCGCATGCCCCGATCGCGGCGCTGGGCCGCATGGCCGGCGGGCTGCCGGCGTTCGGGATTGTCGCGGCCGTGCTCGGCGTGGTGAACACCATGGGCTCGGTGGGCCAGCCGCCCGCGGTGCTCGGCGCGATGATCGGCTCGGCGCTGGTCGGTACCTTCCTCGGGATCTTGCTGGCCTACGCCGTGGTCGAGCCGATTGCCGGGCTGATCGAGCAGCAGACGCAGGACGCGGCCAAGGAATTCGAATGCATCAAGACCACGCTGCTGGCAAGCATGCAGGGCTACAACCCGGCAACGGCGATTGAGTTCGGCCGCAAGGTGCTGTTCTCGACCGAGCGCCCAGGCTTCCTGGAACTCGAAAACCACGTCAAGGGCAAGAATTAAGCGCTGCGCACCATGGCCGACAAGAAACTCCAACCCATCATCGTCAAGCGCATCAAGAAGGTCACCCATGCCCCGCATGGCGGCGCCTGGAAGATTGCCTACGCCGACTTCATGACGGCCATGATGGCGTTCTTCCTGCTGATGTGGCTGCTGGGCTCGACCTCCAAGGGCGACTTGCAGGGCATTGCCAGCTACTTCAATGCGCCGCTCAAGGTCGCCATGCAGGGCGGCGACGGTTCGGGCAACAGCTCGAGCATCATTCCCGGTGGCGGCAACGACCTGACCAAGGTCCATGGCCAGGTGCGGCGCTCCGAGTCCAGCGAGGAGGCCGACCGCAAGCAGAGCCAGGAATCGAAGCGCGCCGAGCGGGCACGCCAGGACGCGGTACGCATGGCGGCGCTGCAGATCAAGGTGGAGAACCTGATCTCGAGCAACCCCAAGCTCAATGAATACCGCTCGCAGATCCGCGTGCTGGTCACGCCCGACGGCCTGCAGATCCAGATCGTCGACGAGCAGAACCGGCCGATGTTCGACAGCGGCAGCGCGATCGTCAAGCCTTATATGCAGGACATCCTGCGCGCCGTCGGCGCGGCTCTGGGCGAAACCGAGAACCGCATCAGCCTGTCGGGCCACACCGACGCCGCGCCCTACGGCAACGGCGACCGGGGCTACAGCAACTGGGAGCTTTCGGGCGACCGTGCCAATGCCTCGCGTCGCGAACTCATCGGCGCCGGCATGCCGGCGCAAAAACTCGCGCGCGTGGTCGGCATGGCCGACAGCGATCTGCTCGAGCCCGAGAACCCGCGTGCGCCGCAGAATCGGCGCATTACCATCACCGTCCTGACCCGCGAAGCCGAAGAGCGGCTGCTGGGCAAAGAGCACACGCCATTGCCCGCCGCGAAAAAGCAGGACAATCCCCCCGCTGGCACGCAATAGCATCCACTTGTCACGATTGCTGCCAAATATGTCTTTCTCTCCAAAGCACATCACGACCGAAAGGGTCTCACGTGGCTAATGCCTTGCGTTTTTTGATCGTCGACGACTTCTCCACCATGCGCCGTATCGTGCGCAATCTACTCAAGGAAAGCGGTTTCCCCGAGGCCGATGAGGCGGAAGATGGCGTTGTTGCGCTGCACAAGCTGCGCAACAGCAAATTTGATTTTGTCGTCACCGACATCAACATGCCCAACATGAACGGCTTCCAGCTGCTCTCCGAAATCAAGTCGGACGAGAAGCTCAAGCACCTGCCGGTGCTGATGGTGACCGCCGAAGCCCGCAAGGAAGACATCGTGGCCGCGGCGCAAAACGGCGCGGCGGGCTACATCGTCAAGCCTTTCACCAAGGCCACGCTGGAGGAGAAGGTGGGCCTGATCCTGAAGAAGCTGGGGCTTTGACACCATGGACAGCAACACGCCCGCCGAGCCCGGCGAACTGCATTACAAGATTGGTGTGCTGACGCGTCAGCTGCACGATTCGCTCAATGAGTTGGGCTATGCCGACCAGTTGCGTGGCTCCATGGACGAACTGCCCGATGCGCAAAGTCGGTTGTCCTATATTGCCCGGCTCACGGGTGAGGCCGCCGAGAAGGTGCTCACCCGCGTCGAGCAGGCCAAGGCCCAGCAGGCCTATATCGCCGAGGAAACGCGGCGCATGGTGGCGGCGCTGATCAAGGACCCGGTCGCGGCCGTGGCCAAGGGCGACATCATGAACTTCCTGACCGACATGGAAGCGGTGACGCAGAAGGCCGACGAACATCTGACCGAAATCATGATGGCGCAGGACTTTCACGACCTCACGGGCCAGGTGATCGGGCGCGTCGTGAGCCTTGCGGCCACGCTCGAGGACCAGCTGGTGCAGATGCTGATCCAGACCGCGCCTGCGGGCGGGGTGCCGGCGGCGGCTGCGGCGACCACGGTTGCCGTGACCACCGTGGCGATGGCGGTCAGCACCGAGGTCATCCACGAGCCGCTTGCCGGCCCGGTGGTCGACCCCAGTCGGACCACGGATGTGGTGACTTCGCAGTCGCAGGTGGATGATTTGCTGGCGAGCCTGGGGTTCTGACAGGGGTCTTTCATCCTTGGACAGGCCGTCCATCCTTCGATCCTTCGACAAGCTCAGGATCAGGACGAACGGATCACGTCCATCTCAGGGTGCATCGGTATTAACCGTTCGTCCTGAGCTTGCCTGGGCGGCCCCGTCGAAGGATGAACGGCCGAACCACCAGCCCAGGGTCTGACCCTGCGCGATCGCCCAGCGCGCGCTGTGCCTCCCGGCACGGCCAAACAGCAGGCATTCGCCGCTTCTTTTCCCCCTTTAGCAAAATCAGCCCCTGGCGACAATGGCGGTGACCTCAGTCATACCCGCCATGGACTCCAGCCAAGATAAAGATCTCCCCGCCACCGAGCGCAAGTTGCAAAAAACGCGCAAGGACGGGCAAGGTGCGCGCTCGCGCGACCTCTCGCATCTCGCGATCCTGGGCATGGGCGCGGTGGCGATGCTGATGGGCGCGCAGCCGCTGACCACCCACCTGAAACTGGCCTTCACCGAGCAGTTCTCCTTCAACGCCCAGACCGTGCAGACGCCGGCGCTGATGATCGAGCGGCTGCTGCAGATGGGCAGCGTGGGCCTGGCGGCCTGCGTGGTGTTCGCGCTGGCGACGATTTCCGCCGCGGTGATCAGCGGCATCCTGGCCGGCGGCTGGATCTTCAGCTTCACGCCCGTCATGCCCAAGTTCAGCCGGCTCAATCCGCTGTCGGGCTTCATGAACCTGTTTTCCAAGCAGCAGCTGGTCACCGTCGTGAAGATGGTGCTCATGACCATCGTGCTGTCGTTCGTCAGCTGGAAGTACCTGGCCGGCGGCCTTCAGGACATGGCGCGCGTGATCAACCAGCCCTCGGCGATGGCGCTGGCCATGGTCGGCGACTGGCTTGCCGGCGGCGTCGCGCTGCTGCTGGTGGTGGTGTTCCTGGTGGCGCTGGTCGATGTGCCGCTGCAGGCCTTCATGTTCAAGTCGCGCCTGAAGATGTCGCACCAGGAAGTCAAGCAGGAGCACAAGGAGTCGGAAGGCAACCCCGAAATCAAGGGCAAGCTGCGCCAGAAACAGCGCGAGATCGCCAACCGCGCCAGCGTCGGCGCCGTGCCCAAGGCCGATTTCGTGGTCATGAACCCGACCCACTACGCCGTGGCGCTGCGCTACGACGAATCCAGCATGGACGCGCCCCAGGTCATTTCCAAAGGCACGGACCTGCTGGCGCAGAAGATCCGCGAAATCGCCAACGCGCACGACATCCCGGTGCTGCAGTCCCCCATGCTGGCGCGCGCGCTCTATGCGCACGCCGAGCTCGACCGGCCGATTCCCGCGCCGCTGTTCACCGCAGTGGCCCAGGTGCTGGCCTATGTCTACCGCCTCAAGGCCGCGATGCGCGGCGAAGGCCAGATGCCGCAGGCACTTGACGAAATCCCGGTTCCCCCAGAACTCGACCCGCACCAGCGCGTGGTCCCACAAGGCAGTGCGACATGAACACTTCGATGAAATCCCTGCAGGCGCTGGGAGGCAAATACGGCGCGCTGGTCCAGGGCATCTCCGCTCCGCTGCTGGTGGTGGCGATCCTGGCGCTGATGGTGTTGCCGATCCCGCCGTGGCTGCTCGACACCTTCTTCACGCTCAACATCGCCGTCGCGCTGATGGTGATGATGGTCGCGGCCTACATGATCCGCCCGCTGGACTTCGCCGCCTTTCCCACGGTGCTGCTGCTGACGACGCTGATGCGCCTGTCGCTCAACGTTGCCTCGACGCGCGTGGTGCTGCTCGAGGGCCACACCGGCCCGGGCGCGGCCGGCGCGGTGATCGAGGCCTTCGGCCACTTCCTGATCGGCGGCAACTTCGCCGTCGGCCTGATCGTGTTCGCGATCCTGGTGGTGATCAACTTCGTGGTCGTGACCAAGGGCGCGGAGCGCATTGCCGAAGTCTCGGCGCGCTTCACGCTGGACGCGATGCCGGGCAAGCAGATGGCGGTGGACGCCGACCTGAACGCCGGCCTGATCAATGAAGAGGAAGCCAAGCGCCGCCGCGCCGAAGTCGGCGAGGAAGCCAATTTCTTCGGCTCGATGGACGGTGCCTCGAAATTCGTGCGCGGCGATGCGATCGCCGGCATCCTGATCCTGGTGATCAGCGTCGTCGGCGGCTTCATCATCGGCATGGCCCAGCACGGCCTGTCCGCCGGCCAGGCCGCCGACAGCTACATCCTGCTGGCCGTGGGCGATGCGCTGGTCGCACAGATTCCCGGACTGCTGATCTCGGTGGCCGCGGCCATGGTGGTCTCGCGCGTGGGCAAGGGCGAAGACATGGGCCGGCAGATCGTCGACCAGCTGTTCATGTCGCCGCGCGTGCTGGGCGTGACCGGCGGCGTGCTCGTGATGCTGGGCCTGATTCCCGGCATGCCCCACGTCGTGTTCCTGGGCATGGGCAGCGCGCTGATCTACGCCGCCTGGGTGCTGTCGCGCAAGCAGCAGGCCGCGAAGGCCGCGAAGAACGCCGTGCCCGCGCCGCAGCAGGCCCAGGCCCCCGATGGCGAAGCCACCTGGGACGACCTGCAACCCGTGGACCTGCTGGGCCTGGAGCTGGGCTACCGCCTGATCGCGCTGGTCGACAAGAAGCGCCAGGGCGACCTGCTCACGCGCATCAAGGGCGTGCGCCGCAAGTTCGCGCAGGAAGTGGGCTTCCTGCCGCCGGCCGTGCATGTGCGCGACAACCTCGAACTCAAGCCCAGCGCCTACCGCGTGACGCTGCGCGGCGTGAGCATCGCCGAAGGCGAAGCCTTCCCCGGCATGTTCCTGGCGATCAACCCGGGCGGCATCAGCACGCCGCTGATCGGCACCCCGACCACGGACCCGGCCTTCGGCCTGCCCGCGCACTGGATCGACGAACGCCAGAAGGAAGCGGCACAAATGGCGGGTTTTACCGTCGTTGATTCCGAAACCGTGATGGCGACGCATTTGTCACACTTGATGCAAGTGCATGCGGCCAAGCTCCTGAGCCGCACGGAGACCCAGCAGCTCGTTGAACATGTGGCGCGGCTGGCTCCCAAGCTGATTGAAGAAGTGGTTCCGAAAATGGTGTCGATCTCAACGTTCCAGAAGGTGCTCCAGCTGCTGCTAGAAGACGCCGTGCATATCCGCGATATCCGCACCATCATTGAAACCCTGGCCGAGCATGCACCGCTGAGCCAGGATCCGCTGGAACTTGCCCGCCGCGTGCGCATTGCGCTGTCGCCGGCCATCGTCCAGCAGATCTACGGCCCGACGCGCGAGTTGAACGTGATTGCCATCGAGCCGGGCCTCGAGCGCCTGCTGGTGCAGGCGCTGGGCAACCCCGGGGCGCCGTCGCTGGACCCGGGCGTGGCCGAGATCCTCACGCAAAAAGCCGCCGATGTGGCGCAAAAACAAGAAGAGCTCGGAATGCCCGCCTGCCTGCTGGTGCCCGACTCGATCCGCAACGCCATTGCCCGACTGTTGAAGCGCGTGGCTCCCCGTCTGCAGGTGCTCTCGCACAGCGAGATTCCCGAGACGCACACCATCCGCATTGGCCCCATTCTTAAAGGTGCATCCGCATGAACATCCGCCGCTTTACCGCCCCCACCTCGCGCGAGGCCCTGGCCAAGGCGCGCATGGCCTTCGGCGATGGCACGCTGATCCTGTCGAACCGCGCCACGCCCGATGGCGTCGAAGTCACGGCCACGGCCGAGGACATGCTCGAGCAGCTCGACGCGGGTGTCGCCACCAGCTCGCCGCTGCAAAGCGCGATTGAAAAGCGCGCGGCCGACGAGACCCGCGCGCTGCCCGCGCGGGCACGCACGCTCGCCGCTGCGGTGACGCAGGCCGCGGCGCCGGTGGCCCTGCCTCGCGCTGCGGCGCCAGCGGCCGAAGCCACCTCGCCGCTGCGCCAGTCCGTCGAAGACGACGCGGCCCAGCTGGCCATGAGCACGCTGTCCTTCCCGGACTATGTGCGCGAGCGCATGCTGCGCCGGCGCCACGAGTCGCTGCATGGCGACAGCGCGCCCGCACCCGAGGCCGCGTTCGAGCAAGAGCACCTGCCGACCTTTGCCCAGCGCGCGCGCCAGCTCGACGAGCTGCGCCGCGAGCCCGTGCCCGCACCCGCCGCCAGCGTGGCGCGCCACAACCCGATGCGCGCGCAGCGCCCCTCGAGCAGCCAGCCCGCGGCCCGTGCGCAGGCCGGGCCGCGTCAGGCCGCGGCCGCTCCCGTGCCGCAGGTCATGATGGACGAGATCCAGTCGATGAAGGCGCTGATCGAAGACCGCTTCAACACCCTGGCCTGGCTCGGCCAGGCGCGCCAGAGCCCGCTGCAGTCGAATCTGATGCTCAAGCTGATCCGCGCCGGCTACTCGCCCGCGCTGTCGCGCCTGCTGCTGGAGAACCTGCCGGGCAGCCTGGCGCCGGCCCAGGCCGTGCGCTGGCTGATGGATGTGCTCGAACGCAATCTGCGCACCAACGCCCATTCCGCGCCCATCTATGAACAGGGCGGCGTGTTTGCCCTGGTTGGCGCGACCGGCGTGGGCAAGACCACGACCACCGCCAAGCTCGCGGCAATGGCCGCGCGCATCCACGGCCCGCGCGAAGTCGGCCTGATCACGCTCGACACCTACCGCGTGGGCGCCCACGAGCAGCTGCGGGCCTATGGCCGCATGCTCGGCATCGTCGCCCACCAGGCGCACGACCGCGCGGCGCTGCAGGACCTGCTGGGCCTGCTGGCGAACAAGAAAATGGTGCTGATCGACACGACGGGCGTGGCCCCGCGCGATCCGCGCAAGGACGACATCCTCGACGTGCTGAACCTGCCCGGCGTGCAGCGCATGCTGGTGCTCAATGCCAGCAGCCAGGGCGACTCCAACGACGAAGTGCTCAATGCCTTCAAGGCCGAAGGCTGCCAGCGGGTGATCCTGTCCAAGGTCGACGAGGCCGTGAAGCTCGCGCCGTCGATCGACACGCTGGTGCGCCACCAGATGCAGCTGTGCGGTGTGACCAACGGCCAGCGCGTGCCCGAAGACTGGGAAGCGGCCGATGCGCACGAACTCGTGGCCGCCTCCATGCGCACGACAACGCGTTCGGCATTCGACCCCAAGGCCATCGAACTTGACTTCTTCTTCACGCAGTCCAGCCAGGCCGACATGGAGTTCGAACATGCTTGACAGCGCCAACCAGGGCAGCGGGCTGCAATCCGCGGCCGCCTGGCACGACCTGCAGGTCTGCGCCATTGCCTATTCGGCCACGGCGCCGGGCTCGAGCCTGCTGTGGCCGCTGAGCGCGCAGCTGCAGCAGCTGGGTTACCCGGTGCTGGTGCTGGACGCCAGCCAGACCGAAAGCGCCGCGGCCCCGGGCCTGCGTGACCTGCTGGCCGAGCCGGCCTGGCAGGCCGCCATCCTGGGCCCGCGCCCCGCCGAGGCCTCCGTGGCGGCGCTGCCCGCGGCGCTCGGCCTGAGCCAGCTTGACGGCCTCGAGCAACTGCTGTCCCATGCACGCCGCTATGCGGTGGTGATCCTCCACGCCCCGGTCGAACAGCTCGCGCCGCTGCTGCAGGGCCACGCGATGCGGCCGCTGCTGCCGCTGGACATGCAGCCGCGCGGCATGGTGCGCAGCTACCGCCAGATCAAGCATCTGGCGCTGCATGCGGGCCTGCCCTGCATCGTTGCCGCCGCCGCCGCCGCGCACGAGCCGTTTGCCCGCCGCCATGCCGACACGCTGATGGCCTCGCTGGCGCAATGCGCCGAGCGCCACCTGCGCCTGGCGCCGCTGTGCACGCGCGCCGACCCGGCCCTGACGCAGGACATGCGCCGCCTGGCGCTGCTGCTGCTGGCGCACTCCGCGACCCTGACACCCGGTCCGGCCGCACTGCCTGCGCGCTTTGCCGCGGCGCCCGCCTTTTCCCAACCTGCGTGGAGCTTATGAACGCCATGTACACCGCGAATGGCCAGCTGGAACGCAATGCGCTGATCCGCCAGCATGTACCGCTGGTGCGGCGCATCGCGCACCACATGATCGCCAAGCTGCCGCCCAACGTGGCGCTGGACGATCTGATCCAGGTCGGCATGATCGGCCTGGCCGACGCCCTGACCCGCTTCGAGGCCGCGCAGGGCGTGCAGTTCGAGACCTTTGCCTCGCAGCGCATCCGCGGAGCGATGCTCGACGAACTGCGCGAGGGCGACTGGATGTCGCGCAGCTCGCGCAAGAGCCAGAAAGACATCGAGCAGGCGCTGCGCCGGCTCGAGCAGAAGCTCGGGCGCAGCCCGCTCGAGTCGGAGATCGCCGCCGAGCTGGGCATGCCGCTCGACGAATACCAGTCGCTGCTGGGCAAAGTGCGCGGCACGCAGCTGGTCTACCTCGAGGACATCGCGCCCGGCGAGGACAGCGACGGCTTTCTCGAGCGCCATGTGGCCGACGACGGCGCCGACCCGATGGCCCTGCTGCGCGACCAGCGCCTGCGCAGCGCGCTGGTCGAAGCCATCAAGGTCCTGCCCGAGCGCGAGCAGTACATCATGGGGATGTACTACGAGCACGACATGAATCTCAAGGAGATCGCGGCGGTGCTGGGGGTGACGGAGTCACGGGTTTGCCAGTTGCATAGCCAGGCGATTGCGCGGCTTCGGACGAAGATGCGGGCGCATTGAGTCACTTGGCGGAGGGTGGGGCTCTATCTTGAGGACAGGCCATTCATCCTTCGACAGGCTCAGGACGAACGGTGAAGAGAACGCCGCGCCCTAATTAGCCCTCCTCCAAACCCGTTCGCCCTGAGCTTGTCGAAGGGTAAGCGGCCTGCCCTCCGGTAAAAGCATGCAGTGACCTTAGCCACTGAAGTCGCCACAACAAAAAACGCAGCCCTGGAGCTGCGTTTTTTCATGGTGCGAATGGGAAAAGAACCGTCTCAGCCCGCGCTGCGATAGATCCGCGCCGGCCCCGTGCGTGCCGTGCGTCCCGAGAGCGCTTCATAGGTCGGGGTGGAAGCCTGCGCCGGCAGCAGCGTGGCCACCTTCGAGCCGGCCAATGCGCTGGCGCGCGCGAGTTGCTCGCGCAGCGGGCCGATCTGGCGGCCGATGGCTTCGATGCGTTCGCGCAGTGCGGCGTCCAGTGCCTGGCCGCTGCGGGTGTGCTGCTGGCGCAAGACGGCCAGCGACATGAACGCATCGCGCAGCTCGGCGCTGCGTTCCTCGAGCGCATTGGCATCGGTGCCGGTCAGCGCGGCCCGCAGCGCCTGCAGCGCGGTCTCGGCCTGGACCAGGGAATCGATCAGCTGCATGGGGCGAAGCCTCAGGCCGAACGCGTTGCCATCGAATGCGCGAGGATTTCGCCGGTGTTGGCCAGCAGCTTGTCGGCAATGGCTTCGGCGCTCACGCTGAAGGTGCCGTTGGCAATCGCCTCACGCATTGCCTTGACGCGGTCGGTGTCGAATTCGGTCGTGGTGCGGCCTGCGTCCAGCGCCCTGGCCGAGCTCGAAAAAGACACGCCGGCGGACGAAGTCGCCACCTGAGCGCCCTTGGCCGCTTCTTCAGCGGCCGGACCCGTGGTCTTGGCCTGCTTGGAGGCGGTGGCCGCGGCCTGCAAGGCGGCGGCGGTCAGCTCCGGTTTCTGTCCAATTTTCATCTTGTTTCTCCATGGCCCCATTTGCTTGAGGCGCCTTGATACTGGTTTCGACAGCGATCCAAAAAACTTTAGCGCTTTTCGCGCGCCAAGTGCTCGCTAGCGTATTTCCACCACCCCTTGCGCATTGACGGTGCCCGAAACCAGCCGGCCATTATCCATGCGCACGCGCACATTCGCTCCCTCTGCGCCCGCTGCCATGGCGCGGCCCGAGGACATGATGGCGAATCCGCCGCCGCCGGCCGCGACCTTGACCTGCGCGCCCATGGCGAACAATTGCGGCGAGCGCAACAGGTTCTGGCGCAGCGCCTGGCCGGCCTGCAGATGGCGCGCGGCTTCGCGGCCCACCCAGTCGGGCTGGTTGGCTACCACCGGCGAGTCTGTCTCGGCCCAGTCGATTTCGGCCAGCGAGGCGTCGCCAGCGGTCAAGGCATCGCCCAGGCGCACATTGCTGTTGAGCACCCAGGCCGGGCCGAAAGCCTGCACCGTGACCGGCAGGTAAACATTCCAGGGGCGCGCGCCCTGCACGCAGCGCAGCCCGATGCGGGCGCGGCCCCACAGGCGTGTGCCGGGCGGCAGGTAGGGTTCGACCTTGGCGCAGGCCGCGAGCTGCAGGCGCGCGTCGAGCTTGCCGATCTGTATCTGCAGGCGCAGCGGCAGCCCGCCGGGCGCTTGACTCTGGAGCGCGGCATCGGCCCAGCGCTGCGACAGCGCCTCGAGATCGGCATGGGTCTGCGCCTGCGCGGCGCCCAGCGACAGCACCAGGCCCAGGCCGGCCAGCACGGGGCGCGCCAGACCACGCCGACGCGTTGCGCCGGGATCGGGGGCGGCCAGGGGCCAGGGACTGCGTTTCAAATGGAACTCCTCAATTCGGGGGCCCGCGGGTGGCCGGCCAGGCGCGGCGCGGCGCGGCGCCCGGCGCAATGCCACGGCGCGGCCGCACCAGGGACTGGCACCGACTGTAGTGCGTTTGCCCGGTGCGCAAAGCACGAAACTGCGCAGCAATCCATGCGTTCTTCACGCTTTAGAAAACCCGCGCAATTTCCATAATCAGGGCCTGTCGCGGTGCGTCTTGCATTGCGCCCCCTTTTTTTCTAAGCCACAAGCGCGAGGCCCAAATGCTCGACAAACTGACCAGCCGCCTGGATTTCCATAGCAACGCACTGCTGCTGCGCGCCGAACGCCAGCGCCTGATCGCGAGCAACATCGCCAACGCGGACACCCCGGGCTATGTGGCGCGCGACATGCACTTCTCGCAGGCGCTGCGCGCCGCGACCGAAGGCGCCAGCCCGCTGGCCGGCACCGGTGTCAGCCACCAGGGCCATATTCCGCTGCCCGCGGCGCAGACCAGCCACAGCACCGTGGGCCTGGGCTACTCGGTGCAATCCCAGCCCAGCCTCGACAACAACACGGTCGACCTGGACCGCGAGCGCGCGAATTTCGTCGACAACTCCGTGCGCTACGAAGCCACGCTGCGCTTCATCAACGGCCAGGCCAAGGGCATGCTCAGCGCCATCCAGGGCCAGTAAGCAGCCCCCACCGCACAAATAAAAGGCAGCACCCATGTCCATGTTCTCCATCTTCAGCGTCTCCGGCAGCGCCGTCAGCGCGCAGTCGCAACGCCTCAACGTGGTGGCCAGCAACCTGGCCAACGTCGATGCCGTGGCCGGCCCCGACGGCCAGGCCTACAAGGCGCGCCAGGTCGTGTTCCAGACCACGCCGCTGGGCGCTGAAAGCGCCTCGGGCGTGCGCGTCAGCGCCATCAGCGAGAACCAGACCCCGGGCCGCAAGGTGCTCGATCCAAACCATCCGATGGCCGACGAGCAGGGTTATGTGACGCACTCCAACGTGAACGCCGTGGACGAGATGGTCAACATGATCTCGGCCTCGCGCTCCTACCAGAACAACGTCGAAGTCATGAACACCGCGAAGTCGCTGCTGCTCAAGACTTTGCAGATGGGCCAGTAACACCATGATCACCACCAGCGTATCGGCCAACAGCGCCACCACCGGCGGCGCCGCCACGTCCACATCGTCCACCGATCCGGCGGCCCAGCAGGACCGTTTCCTGAAGCTGCTGGTCGCGCAGCTCAACAACCAGGATCCGATGAATCCAATGGACAACGCGCAGATGACCACGCAGATGGCGCAGATCAACACCGTGGTCGGCATCAACCAGCTCAACAGCACGATGGAGGCGATGTCCTCGCAGTTCACCGCGATGCAGGTGCTGCAGGGCACCTCGATGATCGGGCGCACGGTGCTGTCCGAAGGCAACACGCTGGGCACGCCGGTCGAGAAAATCAGCACCGCGGCGTTCGACCTGAGCGGCACGGCCGCCGACGTCAAGGTCAACATCACGACGGCCGCCGGCACCGTGGTCGACACCGTCAAGCTCGGCGCGCTGGACGCGGGCCGGCACTACTTCGCCTGGGACAGCAGCAACTACAAGGGCGACGTCAGCGCCCTGCGCTTCCAGGTCGCCTCGACCAATGGCACGGCCAATGTCGCCAACACGCCGCTGGCGCCCAAGCTGGTGGTCGCCACCAGCACCACCGACAACGCGCTGACGCTGGAACTCGAGAACGGCGAAAGCCTGGCCTACAACAAGGTCAAGGCCGTTTTCTAAGAACCGCACCCGCAAACACCGAACAGGAGCACACCATGGCATTCCAACAAGGCCTCTCGGGCCTCAACGCCGCCAGCAAGAACCTCGACGTCATTGGCCACAATGTCGCCAACTCGAGCACCACCGGCTTCAAATCCTCGCGCACCGAGTTTGCCGAAATGATCGCCAGCGCGGTCGTCTCGTCGACCGGCGCGAACTCCGGCATCGGCGTGAACGTGCAAGCGGTCTCGCAGCAGTTCATGCAGGGCGCGATCAACGCCACCGGCAACAGCCTGGACCTGGCGATCAACGGCGACGGCTTCTTCCGCGTGGGCCTGACCGACGGGACCCAGGCCTATACCCGCGCCGGCAACTTCCAGCTCGACAAGGCCGGCAGCATGGTCACGACCGATGGCGCCAGCGTCATGGGCTATCCGATCGACCCGCTCACGGGCCTGACCAGCAGCACCACGCTCGAAGCCATCAAGTTCCCCACCGGCCAGCCGATCCCCGCCAAGGAGAGCACGCAGGTCACGGCGCTGCTGAACCTGAATGCGCGCGCCCAGAACGCCGCGGGCGACGCCGCGGCCACGCCGCCGGTGGCCGCCACGCCGCGCGCCACCTATGGCACCTCGCTCGAGGTCTATGACAGCCAGGGCATGCCGACGCCGGTCACGATGTATTTCGAGAAGGCCGCGGGCAACACCTGGAATGTCTTCAACTCGCTGGATGCCGCGGCCCCGGCCGTGGGCCAGCTGGTGTTCGACGGCAGCGGCAAGCTGGTCTCGGGCAGCCCGATGACCATGGCCGTGGCCGCGACCAACCCCAACGCCACCGGCGCCAATCCGGTCGCGGACCTGAACCTGACGCTCGATCTGAGCGGCGTCACCCAGTCCGTCAGCGATTTCTCCGTGTCCAAGCTGAACCAGGACGGCTACGCCGCGGGCGAGCTCAATGGCATCACCATTGGCGCCGACGGCACCATCATGGCCAACTACTCGAACGGCGTGACGCGCGCCGAGAGCCAGCTGGCGCTGGCCAAGTTCAGCAACAGCCAGGGCCTGTCGGCGATTGGCAACAACAACTGGGTCGCGACCTCCGATTCGGGCCCGCCGGTGCTGGGCACCGCCAAGAGCGGCAGCTTGGGCGCGCTGGTTTCGGGCGCGCTCGAGAGCTCCAACGTCGACCTCACGGCCGAGCTGGTCAACATGATGACCGCCCAACGCGCCTACCAGGCCAATGCCCAGACCATCAAGACGCAGGACCAGGTGTTCTCGACGCTGGTGAACCTGCGCTGATCCGACCTACTAGCCAAGGAGTTCCGCCATGGACCGCATCATCTACACCGCCATGACTGGCGCCAATGCCGCCGCCCAGCGGCAGGCCGTGCTGTCCAACAACCTGGCGAACTCCGGCACCAACGGCTTTCGCGCCGAGATGTCGACCTTCCGCTCGGTGCCCGTGCAGGGCAGTGGCGCATCCACACGCGTGTTTGCGCTCGAAGCCACCTCGGGCCACCTCGAGACGGCCGGCCCGGCCCAGCGCACGGGCCGCTCGCTCGACGCGATGGCCATGGGCAACGCCTGGTTCGGCGTGCAGTCGCTTGACGGTCTCGAGGCCTATACGCGCAGCGGCGCCTTTGAAGTCTCGTCCCAAGGCGCGCTGCTGACCAGCACCGGTCTGGCCGTGCTCTCGGACGGCGGCGCCCCGATCGAGGTGCCGCAGGGCGCCGAAGTCACGTTGGCCGCCGACGGCACCGTCACCGCCAAGCTTGCCGACCAGCCGCCGCTGATCGCCGGCCGCGTCAAGCTGGCCACGCCCGACGCCGAAAACCCGCTGCAGCGCGGCAACGACGGATTGTTCCGCTCGGTCACTGGCGACCCGCTGCCGCAGGACGCCAACGCGCGCCTGCTGTCGGGCTCGATCGAGGGCTCGAACGTCAACGCCGTCGAAAGCATGGTCGGCATGATTGCCGCCTCGCGCCAGTTCGAGACACAAATGCGTTTGATGCAGACGGCTGAAACCAACGATAAAACCGCGGCTCAACTGCTGAGCATGAACGGATAACAAGGAATTTGCCATGATCAATTCGCTTTTCATCTCCAAGACCGGCATGGAAGCCCAGCAGACCCAGCTGGACGTCATCTCGCACAATCTGGCCAACGTTTCGACGACCGGCTACAAGCGCGCCAATGCGGTCTTTGAAGACCTGATCTACCAGAACCTGCGCCAGGTCGGTGCCCAGACCACCGAGGAAAACCAGCTGCCCACGGGCCTGCACCTGGGCCTGGGCGTGCGCGCCGCGGCCACCAGCCGCAACTTCCTGCAAGGCAGCCTGCAGCAGTCGAACAACGCGCTCGACGTGGCCATCAACGGCAACGGCTTCTTCGAAGTCACGCAGCCCGACGGCACCACCGCCTATACGCGTGACGGCTCGTTCCAGGTCAATGCCCAGGGCCAGCTGGTCACCTCCAGCGGCCTGCCCGTCGGCGGCGGCATCACCATTCCCACGGGCGCGACCAGCGTCAGCATCAGCGCCGATGGCGTGGTGAGCGCCGTGATGCCCGGCACCGCCACGCCCCAGGCGGTGGGCAACCTGGCGATGGCCTCCTTCATCAACCCGGCCGGCCTCGAGCCGCGCGGCCAGAACCTGTACATCGAGACCGCGGCCTCGGGCCAGCCCCAGCAGGGCACGCCCGGCACCAACGGCCTGGGCACGGTCCAGCAGGGCTACCTCGAAGCCTCGAACGTCAACGTGGTGCAGGAGCTCGTGACCATGATCCAGACGCAGCGCGCCTATGAGATGAATTCCAAGGCGATTCAGACTTCGGACCAGATGCTGGCGAAGCTGGCGCAGTTGTAAACCGCCTCTACGGAAACTTCTGCTCAAGAACTTGAGGGCTGGCCCTTCATCCTTCGACGCGGCCGGCCAGGCAGGCTCAGGACGAACGGATAGAGAGACCGTTCATCCTTGGGACGCACGGTTTTATCCGCTCGCCCTGATCCTGAGGCTGTCGAAAGATCGAAGGGTGTACGGCTCCACCTCCAAACCCGTGCGCGGATGCGCACCCCCAGGAACCCCCGCCATGACCACCCGCCCCGCCTTCCCCGCCCGCCTCGCCCTCGGCGCCGTGGCCCTTGCCCTGCTCGCCGGCTGCAACGCCACGATGAATCCCCCGCCGCCGGTCGACATCCTGCCGACCGCGCCGCTGTCCGCGCCCACGCCGATCGCATCGCTGCCGGCCACGCCCACGGGCGGGCTGTTCCATGCCGCGCGCTACCG